>CAQUUC010000001.1 GCA_948896235.1 uncultured Clostridia bacterium | reverse complement strand
AGATAAGTACTATAGATGAAACAGCTCCACAAGCAGCAACAATAACATTTGATAAGCTAAAAGCAAACGTAGCAGAAATTATAAAGGCCACAGTTACACAATATGATAATGAAACAGGAATAGATGTAACAAAATGTAGCTATATTGTTAATACTTCAAAAGATGAAATAGGAAAAGATTCAAGTCTATGGAATAACGCTACAAAGTTTACTACTAATCCTCAAGTGATAGATATAAAACAAAGTACAGGTGGGAAATATTATCTTCATATTCTTAGTTCTGATGCAGCAAATAATTTATTTGAAACAGTATCTGATGAAATTACTTTTAAAGCAAGAGTATATTATGTAAATGTAACAGATTCTAATAATTGGAATGGATTTGGTGGAAATTGGACTACAAATGTAGCCGTGGAAAGTCATACATTTTATCAACTTAGTGAAAACCAAACATTTTATGCAACATATAAACAACTTGTAGATGTAACTGATATAGAAACCATAAACTTTTATAATAATACTATGAGTACTGGAGGTAGATATGAAGTTAAATATAGGTTAAGACTTGTTGATAAACCACGTGCTTCTACAGCTGTGAAGGAAGTTATAGGCTCACAATATTCTTCTTCAGGTGGGGTGGTGTCTGCAGTTAATCTTTCTTTAGATGTTAGCAAAATAACTCGGTAAACATTATATAGAATTTACAGCTGTGTGTCCTAAAATGTGGCTGAGATTGGATTCTAGAGGACGTCTTCAATGTTGGTCAGAATAGATTAGCATAAAAATAACTAGTAATATAAAAATTTTTATATTACTAGTTATTTTTATATTATTTTAAAATTTCTATTTCTATTGACAATTCTATATATTAGTATTAAAATGTTAGAGTAAACTAACTTTAAATGGAGGAGAAAATGAAGCTATCTAGTTCATTAGAAGAGTATTTAAAAACAATATATGTATTAAAAAATACTGAAAAAGAAGTACGTGTTACAGATATTGCAAAAAAACTTGAAATATCAAAACCTAGTGTTAATAAAGCACTTAACAATTTAAAAGATATAAAATTAATAGAATATGAATCGTATGGGGATATAGTATTAACAGAAGAAGGAATTGTAACAGCAAAAGATATTATGAAAAGATATTCCACACTAAAATTATTCTTAACAGAAGTACTAGAAGTAAATAAAGATATTGCAGAGGCTGAAGCAAAGGCTATGAAACATGCAATTTCTGAAGATACAGTAAAAAAACTTGAAAAATATATAAATAAAATATTAAACTTAGGAGATTTAGACTGTGGCTATGATGCTACAAATCCTAAATGTTTAAATTGTGTTAAAATTACAGCAAAAAATAGAATAAAAAAAGAAGAGGAGAAAAAATAGTAATGTTAGAAATAAAAGATATATGCTTTGAAAGAGATAATAAAAAAATATTAGATCATATTAATATGAAGTTAGATTTAAATAAATTTATAGCAATTACAGGACCAAACGGATCTGGAAAATCAACTCTTGCTAAAATTATTATGGGAATAGAAAAGCCAGATTCAGGTAATATTATTTTTAATGGTCAAGATATAACAAATTTAAAATCAGATGAAAGAGCAAGGCTTGGAATAGGATTTGCCTTTCAACAACCAGTTAAGTTTAAAGGTATCACAGTATACGATTTATTGAAAATTGCTTCTAAAAAAGAAATTAGTAAGGTTGAAGCTTGTAAGATACTATCTAAAGTAGGACTTTGTGCAAAAGAATATGTAGATAGAGAAGTAAACGCTTCTTTATCAGGAGGAGAACTTAAAAGAATAGAAATAGCTACAGTAGTAGCTCGTGAATCTATTTTAACTATTTTTGATGAACCAGAAGCAGGAATAGATTTATGGAGTTTTAATAATCTTATAGAAGTTTTTGAAGATATGAGAAATTTAATAAAAGGGACTACTCTTATTATTTCACATCAAGAAAGAATTTTAAATATTGCAGATGAAGTAATATTAATGAAAAATGGTAAAATAGAAAAGGTGGGTACTAGCAAGGAAATACTTAAACAAGAAAATTTTGTAACAAATAGTGCTTGTTGTAAGCTTAATAAGGAGGCAAAGTCTAATGGATAAAATAGATGAAGAATTACTAAAAGAAATATCTAATGAGCTTGGTGAAATTAGAGATGGTGCATATAACATTAGAAAAAATCGGAGAAGGAATAGAAAGAAAAATAACTGATAATATAAATATCGTAACAAAAAAAGATAAATCTGGAATAGATATATTTGTTAAAGAAAATACTAAATTTGAGTTTGTACATATTCCAGTAATAATAACAGAAAGCGGACTTAAAGATGTAGTATATAATGATTTTTATATAGGAAAAAATGCAAATGTTGTAATTATAGCAGGATGTGGAATTCATAACGATCATCACAATGACTCTGAACACAATGGAATTCATAGATTTTTCTTAGAAGAAGGTGCAAAAGTAAAATACATAGAAAAACATTATGGAGAAGGTAGCGGTAATGGAAAAAGAATATTAAATCCTATAACAGAAGTAGAATTAAAAGATGGGTCAAGTATGGAAATGGAAACAGTGCAAATAAAAGGTGTTGATTCTACTGTAAGAGAAACTAAAGCAATACTTGAGAGTGATACAAATCTTACAATAAGTGAAAAAATAATGACACACGGAAATCAATTTGCAAAAACAGAATTTTATGTAGAATTAAATGGAGAAAACTCAAGTACACATGTAACATCAAGAAGTGTAGCTCAAGATGAATCTAAGCAAGAATTTATTTCTAAAATATTAGGTAATACAAAATGTTATGCACACGTAGAATGTGATGCAATAATAAAAGATAGTGGAAAAGTAGTAGCTATACCAGAAATAGATGCAAATAATGTAGATGCAAATTTAATACATGAAGCAGCAATAGGAAAGATTGCAGGGGAACAATTAATGAAACTAATGACACTTGGATTAACTGAAAAAGAAGCAGAAGAACAGATTATAAATGGATTTTTGAGATAAATGTATATAATTTTAAAAAATAACCACCCTATTATTGAATAAGGTGGTTATATGTTTATAAAAAAATCGAAATTTGAAAAATTAATGAAAAATATAGATGAATTAAACTTTGTATTAACAAAAAATAATTTAATAGATTTGGCTGAAATTTTAGGGAATAGAAAAGAAATGCTAATAAGAAACATACTTGCAGGAATTGCAAAGGGAGTAGGAATAGGTATAGGATTTTCTATATTAACAGCAGTACTAGTTATTATTTTACAAAAGATAGTTACTCTAAATATACCAGTAATAGGTGACTATATAACAGATATAATTGAAATAGTTGAAGGGAATAGGAGATAAAACAAAAAGCAATGCTAAGATTAGCATTGCTTCTATTATGAATTTTTATTTATTACTTACTTCAGCATATTTTTTCAATTTTTCATAAACCATATAATTTACAGTACCTGCAGGGAAATGACCGAATTTATCTTTTTTACCAGCTGGAACACCTGTTAAAACTTCAATTCCTTCTTCAATAGAAGAAACCGCATATATATGGAAATCACCTTTTTTAACAGCTTCTACAATTTCATCTGCCAAGCTTAAATTTTCTATATTTTGTACTGGTATCATTACTCCATGTGAACCATCAAGTCCACGCATTTTACAGATTTGATAGAAACCTTCTATTTTTTCATTAACACCACCTATAGGTTGAATTTCTCCTTTTTGGTTTACAGATCCAGTAACTGCAATTCCTTGGTTAATTGGAACACCAGACAAACTAGAAAGTAGGGCATATAATTCAGTACTTGAAGCACTATCACCATCTACACCATTATATAATTGTTCAAAACAAATACTTGCTGTTAAGGATAAAGGTATATCTTGTGCAAACATTTCACCTAAATATCCACTTAAAATGTAAACACCTTTAGAATGTGAAGAACCAGAAAGTTCAACTTCTCTTTCTATATTTATAATACCAGATTTACCAGTATAAGTATTAACTGTTATTTTTGATGGTTTTCCAAATGAGTAGTCACCAATAGTCATAACTGTTAAACCATTAATTTGCCCAACTTTAAAGCCAGTTGTACTAATTAAAAGTGTATTTTCACGTATCATTTCAGTATATTTAGCATCATATTTTTTAATTCTATCTATTCTTTCATCTAGAGTTTTTTGCACATATTCAGCAGTTACTACTTTTGACTTTCCAAGTTTTGCCCAAGTGCAAGCTTCAGCAATTATTTCAGAAAGATCATTAAATCTAGTAGATAGTTTCTTTTTATCATTTGCAAGTTTAGAAGAGTATTCTACAATTTTTGCTACAGCTGTTTTATCTAAAGGTAAAAGTTCTTCTTGTTCACAGAAACCATGAATAAAGCGAGCAAGTTTCATCATATTATCTTCGCTTTTTGGTGCATCATCTTCAAATTCTACTTTAATTTTGAAAAGTTTCTTAAAATCTGGGTCCATTGCAAGTAATGTATGGTAAATATTTGAACTTCCTATTAAAATTACTTTTAAATCTAATGGAATAGGCTGAGGCTTTAAAGAAACCATTACCATAGAAGTACGTTGGTCTACAGCATTTTCTATATTTAATTCTTTAATTCTTAATGCTTTTTTTAGTGCATCATAACATAAAGAATTAGCAAGTAAGTCTTTTGCTTGTAAAATAATATAACCACCGTTTGCTTTATGAAGTAATCCTGGTTGAAGCATAGTATAATCTGTTTTTAAAGCACCATAATAGTTTTCATATTCTAGTTTTCCAAATAGATTATGATATGAATAATTTGAATCCATAATAACTGGAGAACCTTCAGCTTCACTATTATCTATAAATAAATTTACACGATAGTTTAACCAAGGTTGTTTTGGTTCTTGTCTTGGTGCTACTGGTTGAGCAGTATTTGTGTTTTGATTAGTAGGTTGTTCGATAAATAATTGTACATTTTTTAATACATCTTTTTTTACATTATCTAAAAATTTATTGATTATTTTATTTCTTTTATATTTTGCTTTAATATAATTAATGTGAGCATTAATTGTAAGAAGAGCAACATTTGCTTGCCATTCTTCTATTTTTTTATCAGAAGCTCTTTCAATAGCTTTAATTTCTGAAATAGCAGAGATGATTTGTTCTTGTACAATATTAGATTTGCTTTCAAATTCCCTTTTTATATTTTCATCTAATTTTTCAAATTCTTCTTCTTCAATAGTTTTTCCGTCAATAACAGGCATCATATAAATACCATTTTGAGCAGTTTTTACTTGAAAGCCGTATTTCATAGATTCTTTATTTAATTTTTCTAATAAAACAGAACGTTTTTGTTCAAATTCTTGTTTTATTAAAGTTTTTTCTTTTTCGAAATCTTCATTGCTAAAGGTTTTGTTTATATCTGCTTTTACATCTTTAACAAATTGTTCCATATCTTCTTTAAATTCTTTTCCTAGTCCGTGCAGCAAGGGGAAGAGCTATTGGTTCATTTGGATTATCAAAGTTATAAATATAACACCAATCAGAAGGAACCTTTTCCTTCTTTGATATTTTATTTAAATAGTTTTTGGTATACATTGTTTTTCCAACACCATCAGGTCCTTCTAGATATAAGTTATATCCCTTAACATCAACACTTAATCCAAATTCTAAAGCTTTAATTCCACGGTCTTGACCTATACCTGTATCTATACCAGATATAGTAGAGGTGTCATCAAACTTAAAAATATCTGGATTACAATAATCCTTTAGTTGCTTATAATTTAGTTCATTTTTTTTCATTTGTTTTTCTCCTTTCTTGCCGTTAGGCAAGTACATTTCACTCATTTATATATGTATATTTCTAAAAATATAGCGTCATAATTAAAGCATTTTTATTTTGTCCATAATAGTTCTTTCTTAAACCAATTTTTTTGAAATTAAATTTTTCATAAAGTTTTATAGCATTTGTATTTTTTTCATTAACTTCTAAAGTAAGTAAATTTGCTTTAGAAGTTTTTACGATTTTTATGATTTCTTCTAAAAGTTTACTTGCAATTCCCATATGTCTTTTTGAAATTTTTGTTACAATATTAGTAATGTGCATTTCATCTAATACGTTCCAAATACCTGCAAATCCAACTATTTCATTATTTATTAGAGCAACAAAATATTGAGAGTTTGGATTTTTTAATTCTTTTTCAAAAATCGAATAGGTCCAAAAATCATCAAAATCAATAGTAAGATTATCTTTTATTTTTAGCAAATGGGAAAAAGTCATTTTATTTATTACTATTTCCATTTTGTTTCTCCTCTTGTTCGCGTTCTGCACTTGATTTTTTTAAATAAGTAGGTGATAGATTATATTCTTCTTTATTATACATATCATTAGTATATATATCAAACGCAGCCATACCAATACTTATAGCAGTTAAGTTGTTATATGTATTATTATCAGGGAAAATGGCCTTTTCTTTCAAAGTTGATTTTAACATATCTTTATAAACTATGCTACCGTTTCCAACAAAAAATATTGGTTTATTACATTTTTTTAATATTTCTGTAACATAATTGATATTTTCTGCCAAATAATCATTTTCTTTTATATGATTATTTGTAGAATTATCAAATAGACCGAAATAAACATTATCATTTTTGGCATCAATTAAAGAGCAAATGTATCCATTAAAATTAACATTATAAGCAAGTGCCATAAGAGAAGTTATGCCGAATGGATTTTATATTAGTAACATCCAAAAAAGCTTTTACAGTGGAAATACCAATTCTTATACCAGTAAAAGAACCAGGACCTTTGTCACAAGCAAGTAAATCTATATCATTTAAGGTTAAATTTGTTTCTTTAAAAAGTTGTTCAATTTGTGGCATTAATTTTACAGAATGAGTATTAGCATCGTCATTTGATATTTCTTTTATTACTTTATTATCTTCTAAAATTGCAACAGAGCAAATAGAAGAGGCTGTATCAATACTTAAAAGTTTCATTATATATTCCTCCTAATAGTTATTACATGGTAAATTCATTAATTAAATCAATATATTTATTTCCAATAGTAGATACTTTTAAAATTCTTGTGTTTTCGTGTTCAAAATCTCTTTCAAAATCTATTTTAATATAACTGGAAGGTAGGGCATCTTCTATAATTTCACCCCATTCGATAATACATATTCCGTTATCAAAATACCCATCTCCACCAATTGCATAAAATTCATCTGTAGAAGAAATTCTGTAAACGTCAAAGTGATATATATTTATATCATTTTTATTATATTCATTAACAATAGTGAAAGTAGGACTAGAGATTTCTTCACTAAGTTCAAAGTAAGATAGAAAGCCTTCAGTAAATTTTGTTTTTCCAGAACCTAAATCACCAGATAAAACTACAACATCTCCAGTTTTTAATTTGCTTGCAAGTTTTTTTGCGAAAGACATAGTATCATCTTCAGAATGTGAAACAAAAGTATACACAAAAATACCTCCTTTTGTAGAAAAATAGTTAATATATAAGTATTTTATATTATTATAAGTGATTTGTAAATTAATATTAAAAAAAAGGTTAAAATTTTTTTAAAAAACTATTGACAAAAAAATATATAACCATTATAATTTATAAATGTCGAAAGAAAAAACACGTGCAGGTGTAGTTCAATGGTAGAATTCCAGCCTTCCAAGCTGGCTATGCGGGTTCGATTCCCGCTACCTGCTCCACCGCCCTTAGCTCAGTTGGTCAGAGCAACCGGCTCATAACCGGTGGGTCCAAGGTTCGAATCCTTGAGGGCGGACCACTTTTTTTATAATTTAATATATGGACAGGTGGCCGAGTGGCTAAAGGCGGCAGACTGTAAATCTGTTCTCATACGAGTACGAAGGTTCGAATCCTTCCCTGTCCACCAATTACGTTTCTGTTAGAACTAATAGAACAGAATTGATACAAAAATCATTCAGTAAAATGGATGATTTTTTTTGTGTTGAAAATTATTCAATTTCAGTAGGTGTTAAGCCAGTAAAGTTCTGCAAAGAAAATACAGAAGAAACAAATTAGCGAAAGAAAAGAAATTTACTACGAATAAAGAAAAAGGTAATTCGGCTTTAGGAATAACAATTGCTTATTTTCAACAAATGGGTAGGATACCATATAAATAATAGAAGTACTTTAAATTTATGTAGTAAGATGAAAAGTATCGAGTGAAATAGTAAACACCACAAGATATACATAAAACCTTGACAAATATGTAAACAAACAGTATAATAAAAGAGTATTTAAATATGAAATGAGGTAGTAATATGTATAAAATGCTAGTACTTGATTTAGATGGAACTTTATTAAATGATGAGAAAAACATACCAGAAGTAAATGTTAAAGCAATTAATAAACTATATGAAGATTTTGGAGTAATCCCAGTAATTGCTACAGCAAGACCATTAGAAGTTGCAAAATTTATTGCAAGACAAGGAGGCGAAGCTTTCGGTAAATATATTATAGCTACAAATGGTGCAATATTATGGGAAGCAGAAAGTGGAGAAACTGTAAGTAGATCATTATCTAAAGAACAAATAACTAGTCTGGTTGAAGTGTGTGAAGCAAATGGACTAGAATATGAATTTATGACAACAAAATGTGAAGTTGCAGATTCTAAATATTCATATAGACGTACTATTGATCCGATGTATGATAATATGGGAGTACCTTTTAATTACCAAAGTAATATGAGAGAATATATATTAGGACAAGCAGATCCAATACCATTATTTGCTGTTAATGGAACAGAAGAAGAATTACAAGAGGCTATGAAAGAATTACAGACTATACAAGGACTACAAATATCAGACCTATGTATACGTACAACTCCTGAAAAAGACCCAGAAGGAAAACTTAAAACTTTACGATATTTTGATATTATGAGAGAGGGAGTTACAAAAGCAAGTGCAATAGAGATGTTAGCAGAAAGATTAGGAATAGAGAAAAAAGAAATTATTGCTATTGGAGATGGAGGAAATGATATAGAGATGCTTCAAGTAGCAGGGTTAAAAGTAGCAATGAAAAATGCGGACCCATTACTACTAGATATAAAGGATATATTTATTACTGCAGTAGATAATAATGAAGGACGGAGTAGGAAGATTTGTAAATGTGTTGTATAGACAATTACAAGAAGAACAAGAAATGAGAAAAAATCAACATTTAACATATCTAGAAACAGCTTATGGTGTACAAGGAATAGAAATAGATGATTTATAAAATAGAGGGGTAAAACATATGGAAAAACCATTTATAATAGGTATTGCAGGAGGAACAGCTTCACGGGAAATCTACACTAGCAAATAAAATAAAAGAAGAATTTAAAGACGATGTTATCGTACTAGCACATGATTTTTATTATAAAAGTTTAACAGATATAACTCTAGAAGAGAGAAAGAAAAGAAATTATGATTGTCCAGAAGCTTTTGAAACAGACTTAATGATTAAAGATATAAAAGCATTAATTAATGGACAAACAATTGAAAGACCAATATATTCATATACAGAACGTTTAAGAGAAAGCAAAACAGTTACAGTAAAACCAGCGCCTATAGTAGTTATAGAAGGAATACTTGTATTAGAAAATGAGGAATTAACAAATTTGATGGATCTTAAAGTTTTCGTAGATACAGATGCAGATATAAGATTAACAAGATTAGTTGAAAGAGATCAAAAAGAAAGAGGTTTAGACCTAGAATATATTATTTCTAAATATAAGGATACACTAAAACCAATGCACGAAAAATATGTAGAACCTTGTAAGAAAAAAGCAGATATTATTATTCCAGCCAATAAAGATAATAATGATGCTGGTTTTGAGGTTGTAATAGATAAAATTAGAAATATTATAAAGAATGAAGAGTAATATAGGTGTTTTAAATGATAGAAAAATTAATTAGTTGTAATTTGTGTCCACATAACTGCAAGGTGAACAGATTAGAAGGAAAAATAGGAAGATGTAAATGTAATGCTAAGGTTAAGATTGCCTTAGCATCACTTCATTATTACGAAGAACCTTGCATTAGTGGAAAAAATGGATCTGGAACTGTATTTTTTAGTAACTGTAATTTAAATTGTAAATATTGTCAAAATTATGAGATAAGCCAACTTGGAAAAGGGCGTGAGATAGAGATAGAGGAACTTGCTAAAATATTTTTAGCTGAGCAAGAGAAAGGGGCTAATAATATTAATTTAGTTACTCCAACATCATATGTGTATCACATAATAGAAGCATTAGATATAGCAAAGAAAAATGGATTAAATATACCTATAATATATAATACAAATGGATATGAAAATATAGAAACAATAGAATTATTAAAAGGACATATAGATGTATATTTGCCAGACTTAAAGTATTATAGTAATGAGCTTTCAAAGAAATATTCTGGAATAGATAATTACTTTGAAAATGCAACAAAAGCAATAAAAGTGATGTATGAACAAGTAGGTACGCCAGTATTTAATGAAGATGGTATTATACAAAAAGGGGTAATAATAAGACATTTGGTATTACCAAACCATATATTAAATTCAAAACATATTTTAAAATGGATTAAAGAGAATATGCCAAGTGATATATATGTTAGTGTAATGGCACAATATTTTCCAACTTATAGGGCGAAAGAAGATGAATTGATAAATAGAAAATTAACAAAGAAGGAATATAAACAGATAGAAGAATATTTATATTCTCTGGATTTAGAAAATGGATATATACAGGAACTGGGAGAGTATGAAGAAAAATATGTTCCAAAATTTTAAAATTATGTAAAACTAATTGACTATTTTACATAAAAGTGATAGAATAAACCATAGGTGCTTGTAAGTAGTATTATTTTAAATTATGAATAATACAGAAAGGAGCGAAAAAGACGAGCAAGCATAAAAAAAAACAAGAGGAGTAATGAAATGAAAAAAAGTTTCATAGTATTAGCATCAGTACTTATACTTAGCTGTTATGGACTAAGTGCGTTGGCGGCAGAAGGGGAGGAGTCGAAAACTTCTTACAATGAAGCCAAAGAGGCAGGAGAAAGAGCAGCAAATAGCATTGTGCATGCAAGCAATCTGGTAGATGGTGAGTGGGATGCAATTGAGATAAATGGCTTATATGTTAGGCTGTTTGACTCAATTGTAGAAACTGTAGAAAAAGATGGAGAGATAAATGGATATCAAATTGCAGAGATAATATATTCTGATGATAGACAGTATTTTTCCATAAAAGTAGAACCTACAGTTTACCAAATAAAAAGGGGCGATACTCTTTCGAAGATTGCTAAGAGAAAGGGAACTACAGTAGATAATCTACTGGAATTGAATCCAGAAATAACGGATCCAAATTTGATCTATGAAGGAGATACTCTGAAGGTTAAATAACACGTCTTTTTTATTCTAAAGAGCAGGGTTTACCTGCTCTTTCGCTATAATTCTAATTTATGAAATATCTTTTTACCTTTTTTCAAAATTGCATATCCGTCATTAAAATCTGTATCTGTTAAACAGTAATTTATATCTTCTATTTTGTTATCATTTAAGCTAATACCGCCTTGGGCTATTAAAGTTCTTGCTTGACCTTTTGAAGGAGCAATACCAGTTACTACTATTGCATCAACAATAGAGATGTTTTTATTATCAATTTTTGTGGTTGGCATATTTTCTATAGAACCGCTATTACCATTAAATAAAGCTTCAGCAGCACTTCGAGCTTTTATTGCTTCTTCTTCACCATGAATAAGTTTAGTAATTTCAAAAGCAGCAATTTTCTTGGCTTCATTTATTTTTTCATCTTTTAAGCTAGCAAGTTTTCTAACTTCTTCCATAGGAAGGTAGGTAAGCATTCTTAAAACATCATAAACTTCAGAATCTCCAATATTTCTCCAGTATTGATAAAATTCATATGGAGAAGTTTTATTAGCATCTAGCCATAAAGCTCCATTTACAGTTTTACCCATCTTTTTACCTTCTGCATTAAGAAGTAGAGGACAAGTCACACAAAAACTTCCATTTTGATGGATTTTACGTATTAAATCAACACCAGCAAGCATATTAGACCATTGGTCATCTCCACCAATTTGAACTTTACAACCTTTTTCTTCAAAAAGATGTAGGAAATCATAGCTTTGCATAAGCATATAGTTTAATTCAAAAAATGTTAACCCTTTTTCCATACGTTGTTTAAAACATTCAGCATCAAGCATTCTGTTTACATTAAAATGAACACCATATGTACGAATAAAATCCATATAATTTAAATCTAATATCCAATCACCATTATTTACTATAATAGCAGCATTATCACCCTCAAAAGAGATGAATTTACTTACTTGTTTTATAATATTGTCAACATTTTTAGAAATTTCTTCACGAGTTAACATTTTTCTCATATCTGTTTTTCCACTTGGATCACCAATAAATGCAGTACCACCACCAACTAAAATTATAGGGGTATGACCACATTTTTGAAAATATGACATCATCATAAGAGGAATAAAGTGGCCAATATGTATGCTATCAGCAGTAGGATCTATTCCTAAATATACTTTTGTCTTTTCTTTTTTTACCATTTCTTTAAATTCCTCTTCAAAAGGAATCTGTTTAATTAAATCTCTATCTTTTAAAACATCATAAATAGAAAGATTACTTAAATCTTCAGTTTGCATATAATTACCTCCTTAAAGTAACAAAAAAGCACGGAGGTACCGTGCTCTAAAACATATATTATAAATTAATATTTATATTAGTACCTATATTTAATTTACTAGATATTTTAGAAAATTCCTTGTTTTCAAAATATCTATTTAAATTTTTTACAGATATTCCAGTATCAACTGAAATAGAATCTATTGAATTAGAATAATTTTCACTTTCTAAATAGTTTCTTAATTTTGACATTTCAAAACTATCTTTTGGACTGCAGTTATAACAAACATTACTATCAGATAGAAAAAAACATCCACAACGATCACATTTTTTAAATTCCATAATAATCCTCCAAATTTCAAAATAAAACATATTCTTTTGTTTCTTGACACACATTCTATCACGAAAATGAAAAAAAAGGAAGATAAAAGCGAAAAATATTTGACAAATTATTAATTTATGTATTAAAATTGGTGCGATAAATATAAAATATTAGGAGGTAAATTTTATGAAAGCATATGTATGTAAAGTATGTGGATATGTTCACTTTGGGGAAGAAGCACCTGAGAAATGTCCACAATGTGGAGTAGGAAAAGATAAATTTGAATTAAGAGAAGAAAAAGCAAAAAATGAATATGCAGATGAACATGTAATTGGTGTAGCAAAAGGATTAGATGAAGAAGTAGTTAAAGGATTAAAAGATAACTTTATGGGAGAATGTACAGAAGTAGGAATGTATCTTGCTATGAGCCGTCAAGCAGATAGAGAAGGATACCCAGAAGTTGCAGAAGCTTTTAAAAGATATGCTTATGAAGAAGCAGAACATGCAGCTAAATTTGCTGAACTTTTAGGAGAAATTGTTTTTCCAGATACAAAGAAAAATGTAAGGTTAAGAGCAGAAGCAGAATGTGGTGCTTGTATGGGTAAAAAACAACTTGCAACACGTGCAAAAGAATTAGGATATGATGCAATTCATGATACAGTACATGAAATGTGTAAAGATGAAGCAAGACATGGAAAAGGATTTGAAGGATTATTAAAAAGATATTTTAATGATTAATTTATAAAACGATTATGAGAAATGGTAGGTAAAAATAGCCTACCATTTTTGTTATATACTAAATGAAACACAATTACATACAAGAGAAAAAGTTGACAAATTATGTAAAATAAAGTATAATAAATATAATGTAGCAATAAAGCTATAAAAGATTAGGAGGAAAATAAAATGATGACAACAATGGGAGTGCAACGGTTTGCAGATGTAGAAAGCTTCATCGCAGCTGTAAAGGAAATCAGAGAAACCACTGAAGGTGCGTGGATCTTTGTAGACAATACAGTTGAGATCCCGGAAGAAATTGCCAGGCTGGTTATTTCTCCGGCATTTGGAAACGTGAATTCCAAATGGGCCGTAATACGTAGCCTTAAGGAAAACAAGGGAAACGGCGTCGACATCAGTTTTAAGATCGATGCGGATATGCCTAAGGTGGTTTTCCTGGGAATGCAGAATTAACCGAAAAAAGCCGAGCAGATGTGTTTTTATCTGCTCGGTTTTTCTATAACTATTTACAGTTATTGTTTTTATTGTTTTGTTTTTGATTATTCATTTCTTCTCTATTTTGATTTTCTATTCTTTCGTTATTTTTATTTTGATTTTTATTTTGGTTTTTTGAATTCTTTGCCATTAAAAGCACCTCCATTTCTTTACACCTATTACAAGAATATTTTTTGCAAAAATAGAAAAAATATTCATTAAAAATTTAAAATATATCAAAAATTTAACAAGATGCGGAAAATTATGTTATAATAGTATTCGAAATATTTTAGAGACTAGGAGAAATGTTAAATGGATAATATAGTTATTGGGATAGAAGGATTAGTTGGAGCGGGTAAAACTTCTATATGTAGGAAGCTTATAGAAATTATGCCAAAAACCATTTTACTAAATGGAGGAAATTTATATAGAACTATTGTGTATGCTATGATGCAAAGTGGTAAAAAAATAGACAATTTAAAAAATGAAACAAACAGTATTGATATAAAATCAATTATGGATTATTTTAATATTGAAATAAAGATAGAAAATAATGAAACGAACTTTTATATAAATGGAGAGTTAGCACAAGAAGAAGATATACAATCAAAAGAGGCATCTATTGCAGTATCTATAGTTGGAGGAAAAGCAGATAATACAGCATTATTTGAATTTGCAAGAAACCTAATTAATGACTTAAAGAAAAATTATAATGTTATAATATCTGGAAGAAGTATAATGCAAATTTATCCAGATACAGATTATCATTTTTTTATAACAGCTAGTCTAGCTGAACGAATAAAAAGAAAATGCATACAATATAAAGGCGAAGTTCAAAAAGAAGAAGTACGAGAAAACATAATTAAAAGAGATGAATTACAAGAAAAAGCAGGTTTTTACAAATTACATAATAAAACAATCAAAATAGATGTTACGGACTGTAAAACAGTAGAAGAATCAACAAATAAAGTATTAGAAAAAATAAAACTACCAAGTGTAAATGTTTAATAGGAGGAAAGAGTTTTGAGTTATATTAATGAAAAATTAGTAGAATTTAATAATTATTTAAAAAATAGAAAAGTAGCAATAATTGGATTAGGAGTAAGCAATATACCATTAATAGATTATTTATATAACAGGAATGCTAAAGTTACAGTATTTGATGATAGAAATATTGAGGATATACCAAAAGATATATTAGATAAAATTACCAAATATGCTTTTGAATTTTCTTTTGGAGATAATGCTCTATCAAAGCTTGTGGGCTTTGATATAATATTCCGTTCTCCAAGTTGTATGCCAACCAAAAAAGAATTGGTAGAAGAAGCAAAAAGAGGAGCAATAGTAACTTCTGAAATAGAAATGCTTATGGAAATGGCTCCATGTAAGGTTATAGGAATAACTGGTAGTGATGGAAAAACCACTACTACAAGTCTTATTTATGCTATTGTAAAAGAAGCAGGATATAATGCGTACTTAGGAGGTAATATTGGTACACCATTATTTACAAAACTTGAGAACATACAACCAGAAGATATAATTGTATTAGAATTAAGCAGTTTTCAATTAATGAATATGAATATAAGTCCAGATATTGCAGTTATAACAAATGTAACTCCAAATCATTTAAACATACATAGTTCTTATGAAGAATATATAGATGCAAAGAAAAATATATTTAGAAATCAAAGTGAAAATGGAATAGTGGTACTAAATTATGATAATGAAATTACAAGAAATTGCAAAAATGAAGCAAATGGAAAAGTAGTATTATTTAGCAGTAAAGAAAAATTAGATAATGGAATTATTGTTGATATGGATGTTATAAAAGAATGTGAAGATAAATTAAGAAAACATATAGTAAATACTAGTGATGTTAAATTAAGAGGAATGCATAACTATGAAAACATTGCAGCAGCAATTGCTGCAACTAAATCTTTAGTAGATACAGAAATACAAATAAAAGCAATTAAAGAGTTTAATGGAGTTGTGCATAGACTAGAATTTATAAGAGAACTTAATGGAGTAAAATGGTATAATGATTCAATAGGAACAAGCCCAACAAGAACAATTGCAGGATTAAATTCGTTTGATGAAGAGATTATACTAATTGCAGGTGGATATGATAAACATTTAGATTATGAACCAATAGCAAAACCAATAGTAGATAATGTAAAAGGTTTAATTTTAATAGGTGGGACAGCTGAAAAGATTTATAATGCAGTAGAAAAAGAATTACAAAGACAAGGTAAAAACTTAGATATTTATATGTGTAATGAATTTAAACAAACAGTACAAATAGCAAACACGATTGCAAAACCAGGTCAAATAGTTTTATTTTCACCAGCAAGTGCAAGCTTTGATTTATTTAAAAACTTTGCTGAAAGAGGAGAAAAATTTAAAGAATTAGTAAAAACTTTGTAAATTAGTAAAAATATTTATAGAAATTTTGTTAACATAGTAAATAAATTTTTGTATAATGAATATACTAAGATAGATAACATTAGTTATCCGTCTTTTAAAAGAGGAGTACCACTGCCAATAAGTGTGGAGCTTTAAAAGTTGAAAATGGGGGGTAGCTTATAGAAGCTTTCCCTCTTTTTGTATTAAAATGAAGAAAGGAAATTAATTATAGACAATTGTTGAGAAATGAATATAATTTATGTGAGCCTAAGTTTAAAAGAATAGTAAAAAATGCAAAAGTATTATATGAACAAGTTGTTATATATAAAATGCCAATAAAAAATAGATGTTGCGATTTTAAACTTTTAGAAAAAAATGTGAATAGTATAGTAACAAAAAATAATTAATATACATATACTACTATAAAAAATAGTAGGAGGGATAGTATGTATAATAATACATCATATGAAGAATATATGAGAAATGTATTAGGTTATACACCAAGTTGTATGCAAGATACATTTGCTACAAATGATTATTACATAATGCAAAATAGTAATGAATGTATGGAAAACTCTAATTTAAATGAATTGTTTCCAGATATGTACAGAAAGGTTTATCCGCTAGTTTGTAAAGAGTGTAGTATGAATACCATGCCAGTAACTAATGAAATCTTAGAGCAAATGACAGATAATGTTTTAAATCAAATAGATATTGATTTAAAAATCCAGACAAATGTAAAAATAGAAACAAGAAAAGAAGATTTAAAAAATGGGAGAATGCAAGAAATAAATTCTAGAAGGGAAGATAGAGCACCACAAAATAATATATTAAGGGATCTAATTAAAATACTTATCTTAAGAGAATTATTAGATAGATTTCCCAATAGACCACCACATTCACCAAGACCACCTATGCCAGGACCACGTCCACCATTTCCGGGAGGAAGACCACCATTTCCAAGAGATTTTTAGATATAAAATGAAAAAATTTCCAAAATTATTTCCAAATTATCCATAATAACTAAGAAATTTATAAATTTTGTTTTACATACTTTTTTCAAAAATGCACAAAATAAATTTGTACAAAATTTTGAAAGGAAGTATGTAAAATGAATGTTAAAGATTGTATGAGTACAAAAGTATGTTATTGTACACCTGAAAATAGTGTAAAAGATGTTGCTAAATTAATGTGTGATAATCACGTTGGATGTATACCAGTTTGTAATGATAACAATTGTGTTGTAGGAGTAATTACAGATAGAGATGTTATTTTAAGAAGTATCGCTTGTGATAAAGATGTATGCAATACAAAAGTTACAGATATAATGACATGTAATCCATGTTGTTGTACAGAAGATACGACAATAGATGAGGCTACAAATTTAATGTCTAAGTTTCAAATAAGAAGAATACCTGTATGTGATGCAAACAATAAAATAGTAGGTATTTTATCTTTAGGAGATTTAGCACATCATGATGGTGAAGTTGGAAAAGCTGAAGTGTGTGCTACTTTAGAGAATATATGCAAATGTAATGGAAATACTAAAAATGCAGAATAATTATAATAAAAATTAATATAATAATAGAAGTAGGAAACTACTTCTATTTTTTTGTTGATAGGAATGAAATATATGGTTATAGATATGAGTTATTGGACTAAAGTCTCTAAAAGAATTTTAGTATTATTATTAACAATTGTAGGAATATTTTTAGCATTTAAACTTGCAATGTTTTATATGCCTTTTTTAGTTGCATTTATTATATCTTTATTAATTGAACCTCTTATAAAATTTGTAAGTAAAAAGACAAGCCTGACAAGAAAAACCAGTGCAATTATAGTATTAATAGTAGTATCATTAATTCTAATTGGATTAATTGCTTGGGGAATTACATCAATTATTTCTGAAGCAACAAATCTTTTGCAAGGATTAAATACTTATATAGAGTCAGCATATAATCAAGTCCAAAATATTATATCAAATATAGATTTTAATAAACTAAAAATACCACAAGAAGTAACCAAAGTAATACAAAATTCACTTTGGGATTTAATTGGAACAGTGTCAAATTGGGTTAAAAACTTTCTTACTTCATTAATGGGATTTTTAACTGAAATTCCAACTATAGCAATATATATTGGAATATGTTTTGTAGCAATTTATTTTATGTGTACAGATAAATTATATATGATAGATCAAATAGAACATCATTTGCCCAAAGAATGGGTAAAAAGGATTTCAAGACACACAAGAGACTTAATAAGCAGTTTGGGACATTACTTAAAAGCTGAAGCTACACTTATTTTAATTTCATTTTTTGTATCTTTAATAGGTTTATATATATTTAAATTTATTGGATTAAATATAAAATATCCGCTTCTTGCAGCATTAGGAATAGGATTTGTAGATGCACTTCCAATACTTGGTTCTGGAACTGCAATGATACCTTGGGCAGTTATTTCTGCAGTAAATGGAGATATAAAACTTGCACTTTGTATAATTATACTGTGGGTAATTATGTCTGTAATAAGACAATTTGCAGAACCAAGAGTAGTAAGTAAGCATATAGGAATACATCCAATATTTACGTTAATTGCAATGTATACAGGCTTTAAAGCAATAGGAGTTCTTGGTATGTTTGTTGGACCAATTGTTCTTATTATATTAAAAAATATTTTTGCAACTATGATAGATAAAGGAGTAGGAAAAGCGATTTTTGATAGGTAGAAAGTTTTAAGGATAAAAATTGATTTTTTAATAAAAAATAGCGACACGTGAATGTAGGATGTTTTTGTTTTTCGGGATTTCGAGAAAAACAAAAACGTCCTACATTTAGCAAGATGGAGTGTACTTATATGTAAAGGTGAATTATTTATGTTTGTTCTTCTAATAAATTCTTAAAAAATGCTTCAGTTGAAATACTACTAGGTCGATTATTTCTTTTTAAACAATACAAACAATCTGTGTTTTTAGTTATATGGTTTACACCTTTTTCACAAGATAGACTAGCTTTAAAGCCTAACTTTTTTATTATATCAATAGAATCTTTACTAATTGCTCCAAATGGATATGTAAATGTATTTGGAGTGTAATTTGTATTTTTTATAAACTTTTCTTGTAGCTTTTGTAAATCCTTAGTTAAAAGAGTTTCATAATTCTCTTTAGCTTCAAACTTCTTTTTCATACAACCTTTACGTGCACCTATTGAATGTAAATTATATGTATGGTTTTGAAATTCTATAGTACCATCAAAAATTAATTCATTTATATCTTTCCAGCGTAAATAGCCATAATTTGGGTTTGCTTCATCAGTTTCTGTAAAGGTATCAGTATATTTACCAACTATAGAAATAACCGCTTTCATATCATATTTTTTGAGTATTGGTAGGGCATAAGTTAAATTGTTATAATGCCCATCATCAAAAGTGATAATTATTGGTTTTTCAGGAAGTGGAGAATTATAATATACATAGTTTATTAGGTCTTGCATTGTTATAGAGGTGTAACCCTTATCTTTAATATACGCCAAGTCTTTTTCTAATGTATTTGGATGTATTATATAATCTCCATTTTTAGATTTTAAAATACTATGATACATAATAATAGGTACTTTAATATAATCTGGATCGATTGCAGCATCTGCATTGACAGTTGTGTAAAAATATATGCAAGAAATAGATAGTATAAATACAAGTAAAATAGCTATTAATTTATAATTTAATTTAAAAACAATAAATTTTATCACACTATACACCTACTCACTAATACTAGGGTCTATAATATCATATTTTCTTGTATAGTCTTTTGTATCAGTATTTTCTCTTACAACTTCACTTTTATTCTTTCTTAAAAATTCAATAATTTGATAAACATCTATCCAAATTTGATTTATGCCATCTTTTTGGCATTCATCAAAAATTAATTGCATTCCAAAGTGCAAATGAGGAATATTAATGTTATTTACATTTTCTTTTGTACTATATCCAGTCATTCCAAGGTAACCAATAACATCTCCGGCTTTAACAGTTTTACCTTCATACATATCAGCAACATAAGGGTGGTCTTTTCTAAGATGTGCATAGTAATAATATCTTTTTTTATCCATACTTCTAATACCAATTCTCCAACCACCATATTGGTTCCAACCAAGAGCTTCAACAGTACCACTTTCTACTGCAATAATAGGTGTACCAATGTTTCCCATAAGGTCATTTCCAAGATGTACTCTTTTAAAGCCGTATGAACGAGCATTACCAAAATCATCATAGTGACTAAAACTATAATTTTTAGCAATAGGTAAAAATGCTTTAACACCATATTTTTTAGTGAAAGTTTTAGCTTCAGTTCCAGAATCAGAGGGAAGTTCTACTTCATATTCACCAATAAATTCATGTAAAATTGCATCATATGCTTCGTAATAATAATTATAATTTTTTAAATCTTTAGTTAATTCTTCCATTGTAGCACCATTTTTTAATTTGTCTGTTAAAGAGATTAAATCATTTTGTTTGAATTTTTTAAAATTACCTCCATATTTACAAGCAAGGTATGAAAGAAGTTCAATCCAATTATATTTTACAAGATCATTATTATTGTGAGAATTTATATCTAATTTAGAGGTTTTATCTAACACATCATATGTAACACTAAAATCCACCCACTTAATATATTTTTTCTCTTCTTTTGCTGTATTAGATTCTATATTGTTACTCCATATTAAATTTCCAGAACTAGCAGGAAGGCTAAAAGGATATACAAATGAAACTAAAACAATAGATGCAATTATAATAATACATACACTGAAAAATATAATATACGATTTATTTATTTTGACAGATTTTATAAACAACTTAGTCACCTCGTAATATGTATATTAAAAAAATAGGTATATATTCTTTTTTATTTACAAATGTAAACTGATATGATACTATTTTTATGAAAATTTAAAAACAAGGAGGCTCATATGGAATTTAAAGAAACTATTTACAATAGAAGAAGTATTAGAAAATATGTAGATAAAGATGTGCCAAATAAACTTATAGAGGACTTAATAAATTGTGCAAGACTTGCACCATCTGCTAAAAATAGACAACCTTGGAAGTTCTTAATAGTTAAGAATGAAATTAAAAATCGAATAGCAGAGCTTATGTTAGAAAAAGAAGAAAACAGAGATATAAAAGATATATCCTTAGAACGAAAAAAACTAAATGCAAATAGTAGTGTTAAAGCAACAGCACAAATAATAAAAGAAGCACCTATATTAATACTGGTTTTTAAAGAAAATAATGATAATTGGATTACAGGAGATACTCTTTCAATTGGTGGAGCAATAGAACATATTTGCCTAAGAGCAACAGACTTGGGATTAGGTTCACTTTGGATAAGGGACACAGTGTATGCTCGGAAAAGAAATAGCAAAATTAGTAAATTATGAAGATATGGAATTGATTTCAGTAATTTCTATTGGATATCCTAATGAAAATCCAAAACAAAGACCCCGAAAGAAGTTAAAGGAAGTGTTAGAGTGGTATTAATATGGAAGAGAAAATATTAGAATTTTATACAAAAACAAGTACTTATACAGATTTAGGATATTATAAAGAATTTGCACAAAAATTACCTGATGATATTGAAAAATTATGTTTGTTACAAAGAATGCAAATAATTCATCCAGTAGCATTTATTGATAAAAGTATTAGAACAAAAAATAATTGCTTTTGGGGAGATATGACAAAAGTGCCCCAAACAAGACTTGAATATGAAGAGGATATTTATCCAACCGCACAAAGTGTAATTGCTGAATTATTAAGAAAAAATCCCGATTATGATATAAAAAGGGAAGCAAAAGATAAAGTACATATTACTTGTAGAGGACAAGCTATATTACTTGCGAGCATACTAAAAGCAAAAGGAATTCCTGCAAGGGCAAGAAGCGGATATGCAGAATATATACATTATGATGGGATTTATTATGATCATTGGATTACAGAATATTTTGATAAAAAAGAAAATAGATGGAAATTAGTTGACGCAGATGAACATTGTCCAGATCACGAAATGGGATTTGATTTAAATGATGTTCCATATGATAAATTTTTATTTGGTGCTGAAGCATACTTAGGAATAAGAGAAAATAAATACAATGAAGAAACAATACTACATGCTTCTGATCCAGTTACTTTAGGATTAAAAGCTAGTATAAGAGGATTATTTTATGATTTTCATTCACTAATGAATAATGAAATAATATTTTTACATATGCCTAGATATATACAAAATAAAAATTTTGAATTAACGGAAGAAGAATATAAAGAATTAGATGATTTAGCTAAGCTAATGCTAAATCCAAATGAAAATTTTGAAAAACTACAAGAAATTTGGGAAAATACACCCAAATATAGAATTATGTCTGGAGCACTAAATTAATAAAAACTAAAATACTGAAGTATAAGCAAGTACTTCAGTATTTTGTTTAGATAATATAAACCTATAAAATAGAAATACATTATTTACAAATGTATTTGGCTGTGATATTCTTTTTATATAATAGTAAAGAGGAGATAACCAAGTGGTAGATTTAAACCAAGATGTAAAATTTGTAAAAGGTGTTGGACCTAATCGAGTAGTATTACTAAATAGATTAGGGATTTATACATTAAAAGATTTAATTACATATTATCCAAGAGAACACGAAGATAGAAGTAAACCTGTTAATATTATAGAAGCTATTGATGGAGAAGAGGTTTTAATAGAAGCGGTTTGCACATCCAGAGTAAATGAAATTCGAACAAGAAGAAAAGGTATGACAATATATAAGTTAATTGTAAGAGATGATACAGGTTCTATGGTTATAACTTGGTATAATCAAAGTTACTTAAAACAGAGATTTAAATTAGGAGAAAAGTATAACTTCTATGGAAAAATTGTAAAAAGAAATGGTGTAACTGAAATGGTTTCACCTACATTTGATGAAGCAGGTAAAACAAAAAATACAGGTAAGATTATTCCAATATATCCATTAACCTATAGTTTATCCCAAAATACTATTAGACAAATAATTGAAAATGGTTTAAATATTGCAAAAAATAGTTTAGAAGAAACATTACCTTTATATTTATTAGAAGAATATAACTTAAGAGATATAAATTCGAGTATAAATAGTATACATTTTCCAAATGATTTTAAAGATTTTGAAGAAGCAAGAAAAAGATTGGTGTTTGAAGAATTGCTAGGTATGCAACTTGCACTTCTTAGTTTAAAAAATATGAATACGCAAGAAGAAACAGGTATTAAATTTGATGAAAATATAAAAATGTCAGAGGTAATTAATATACTACCATTTAAATTAACAAAAGCGCAATTACGAGTTTTAGAAGAAATAGATAGAGATATGGAATCTTCTAAACCAATGAATAGATTACTACAAGGAGACGTTGGATCACGGAAAAACAGTAGTTGCAATAATTGCAGCATATAAAGCAGTAAAAAGTGGATATCAAATGGCGATTATGGCACCAACTGCAATACTTGCTACTCAACATATGGAAGAATTTAGTAAAATATTAAGTCAATTTGATATTAAATGTGAACTATTAATTAGTGGAATAAGTAAAAAGAAAAAAGAGGATATTTTACAAAGGCTAGAAAATGGAGAAATTGATGTATTAATTGGAACTCATGCAATATTAGAAGAAAATGTTGCATTTAAAAATTTAGGATTAGTTGTAACTGATGAGCAACATAGATTTGGGGTAAGACAAAGAAAAATTATATCTAAAAAGGGAAATAATCCAGACGTATTAGTAATGACAGCAACACCAATACCACGTACTCTTGCACTTATTTTATATGGTGACCTTGATATATCTATTATAGATGAACTACCACCAAATAGGAAGAAGATAGATACATTTGCTGTAACTAAAGGTATGAGTGATAGAGTAAATAATTTTATAAAAAAACAAATAGATGAAGGAAGACAATGTTATATTGTATGCCCTCTTGTAGAAGAGAATGAAGAGATGGATTTAAAATCTGTAATAGAACTTGCAGAACTTTATAAAAACGAAGTGTTTAGTGATTATAAAGTAGAATATTTGCATGGAAAAATGAGACCAAAAGAAAAAGACGCTATAATGGAAGATTTTAAAAATGGAAACATAGATATTTTGATATCTACTACAGTAATAGAAGTAGGTGTTAATGTACCAAATGCAAGTATTATGGTAGTTGAAAATGCAGAAAGATTTGGTCTTGCACAGTTACACCAGTTAAGAGGTAGAGTTGGAAGAGGAGAATATAAATCATATTGCATCTTAAAATATCAAGGAAATTCTGAAACTATAAGAGAACGTATGAAGGTAATGCAGGATACAAATGATGGCTTTGTAATTTCAGAAAAGGATTTAGAGTTAAGAGGTTCAGGAGAATTTTTCGGAACAAAACAGCATGGACTTCCTGAATTTAAAATAGCAAACTTATTTCAAGATATGCCTATATTAAAACAAGTTCAAGAACTATCTTATAAAATTTTACAAAGAGACCATAAATTAGAGCTAGAAGAAAATGAAAAATTAAGAAGAATGACAAAAGAAAAATTTGGAGATAGGTTGGAGATATAGGTTGAATTTGACAAAACAATAATAAAATTATAATATATTAATTGAAAAGATTTAATATAAGGATGTTGAATAATATGTTAAAGGTAATATTAATAATAGTTGGAACAATAATTGCATTGACTCGGAACAATAATGGTATTTGATGCAAGATATTTAACAAAAAAGCTTTTTAGTTTTGGTGACCAAAATGAAGCCACTAGTGGATTAAAAATTTTGGGTTTCTTTTTAGTTATTATTGGTGCATTACTTATTTGTTTTAATATTTAATGTTGACAATAAATATCAAATACTATATAATATTTATATATTGAAAAACGAGGAAAAAGAGGAGTAATTTGTACTTAAGTATCAGGGAGTAGAAATCGTAGACTGAAAGTTTCTATTATTAAAGGCAAATGAAGGTAGCTTTTGAGTTAATATGTTGAAAATAGTAAACATATTCGTATAAGCCACGTTATAGGCTAATCAAGATATTATAGAAATATAATAAATTAAGGTGGTACCGTGAATTAAACTTCGCCCTTATATATGGGACGGAGTTTTTTTGATTAAAAGAGTATTACGAAAGGAGGATAATAAAATGGAAAATAGGGTAAGTGAAGTAGAAGCTTATATGAAATCAGAAGCTTTTAGTGGAAGAGGAAAACGAATAAAAAAAGAAGTTGAAGTGAAAGAACAAAATAGAAAAATTCCTATTGATGAAAGAGATAGAGTCTTAAATAAAGTAAGACAGTTTTTTGAAACTGGAAAAGGAGAACGTTTAAACGAAGAAGAGGAAGAAATATTAAAAGAAATTGCAGGAGTGTATTTTTCAGCATATAAAAAAGCAATAGAGCTTTTAGATAATAAGAAATTGGGAGGAATTGAAAATGAACGATAAGCATAAATTACAAGATAAATATAATCCAAAAGATTTTGAAGAAAAATTATATAAAGAATGGGAAGAAAAAGGATATTTTAAACCAAGTATGAATCATGAAAAAGAATCATATTGTATTATGATGCCACCACCAAATGTAACAGGAAAACTTCATATGGGTCATGCATTAGATGATACAATACAAGATATATTAATTCGTTTTAAAAGAATGCAAGGGTATAATACATTATGGCTTCCAGGAACTGACCATGCATCTATTTCAACAGAGATGAAAGTAGTAGAAAAATTAAAAAATGAAGGAAAAACAAAACAAGAATTAGGAAGAGAAAAATTTTTAGAAGAAGCTTGGGAATGGACTAGGATTTATGGTGGAACTATTGAGGAACAACAGAAAAAATTGGGTTGCTCTTGTGATTGGGAAAGACGTAGGTTTACATTAGATGATGGTTTGTCTGATGCGGTTTTAGAACAATTTGTTAGCTTATACGAAAAAGGACTAATTTATAAAGGTACAAGAATGATAAATTATTGTCCAAATTGTAAGACATCTATATCAGATGCAGAAGTTGAATATAAAGAAGAAGCAGGCCATTTATGGCATATTAGATATAAAATAGCAGGAACAGAAGATAGATATATAATTGTAGCAACTACAAGACCAGAAACAATGCTAGGAGATACAGCAGTAGCTATTCACCCAAGTGACGAAAGATACAAAGATTTAGTAGGTAAAAATTGTATATTACCAATTATGAACAAAGAAATACCAATAATACAAGATGAATTTGTTGAAAAAGAATTTGGAACAGGTTGTGTAAAAATAACACCAGCACATGATATGAACGATTACCAAGCAGGATTAAGACATAACTTAGAAATTATTGAAGTATTTGATGAAAATAACAAAATGGGTGATTTAGTTCCTGAATATAAGGGAATGGATTTAACTGAGGCAAGAGAGAAAATCGTCCAAAAATTAAAAGAAATTGGAGCATTAGTAAAAGAAGAAGAATACACACACAATGTTGCAAAATGTGAAAGATGTAAAAATACTATTGAACCAAAAATATCAGAGCAATGGTTTGTTTCTATGAAAGAATTAGCAAAAAGAGCAGCAGACTCTGTAAGAAATGAGGAAGCAAGATTTATACCAAAGAAATATGAAAAACAATACTTTAACTGGTTAGATAATATACAAGATTGGTGTATATCAAGACAATTATGGTGGGGACATAGGATACCAGCATTTTATTGTGAAGAGTGTGGACATATAAACGTTTCTAAAAATATACCAGAAAAATGTGAAAAATGTGGAGACACACATTTACATCAAGATGAAGATACTCTAGATACATGGTTTAGCTCTGCCTTATGGCCATTTTCAACACTAGGTTGGCCAAACAAAGAGACAGAAGATTATAAAACATTTTACCCAACTAATGTACTAGTAACTGGTTTTGACATTATTACATTCTGGGTATCAAGAATGATGTCACAAGGATTAGAATTTACAGGTAAGGCACCTTTTAAAGACATACTAATTCATGGAATGGTACGTGATAGTAAGGGAAGAAAAATGTCTAAAACATTAGGAAATGGTATAGATCCTATAGAAATAATAGATGAATATGGAGCAGATGCATTAAGGTTTTCAGTACTTTCTGGAACTACAATGGGTAACGATATAAGATATATGCCAGAGAAACTAGAGCAAGCATCAAACTTTGCAAATAAAATCTGGAATGCTGCAAGATTTATAACAATGAACTTGGCGGATGACGAGAAGATTGTAGAGTTTGGGAAGAAAATTAAAGACGAGAATGGATTATACAAAAAAGAAGGCTTAAGAGTAGAAGACAGATGGATTATGAATAAGCTAGATAATTTAATAGAAGCTGTTACAGAAAATATAGAAAAGTACGATTTAGGAGTAGCTCTAGATAAAATATATAACTTCATATGGAATGAATTCTGCGATTGGTATATAGAAATAGCAAAATCAAGATTATATAGCGAGAATGAGGAAGAAAAAGTACAAGTAAGTTTCGTGTTAAACTATGTTTTTGGAGATAGCTTAAAATTATTACATCCATTTATGCCATTTGTTACTTCAGAAATTTATGAAAAACTAGTAAATTATAGTGATAAAGACTTAATGGTATCAAGTTGGCCAAAAACAAAGAAAAGAGTAGAATATGACACTGAACATGATTTTATAGAAAGCATAAAAGAAACAATTATAGGAATACGTAATGCAAGAGCAAATATGAATGTTCATCCATCAAAAAAAGCTAATTTAATTTTTGTAACAAACGGGTACAAAAAGGAAATAGAAGAATCAAAAGAATTTATAGAAAAATTAGGCTTTGGAAATGAAATACAAGTTAAAGAAGAAAAGATTGGCATCCCACAAAACGCAATTTGTGTACAAAGTTTTGGAATAGAAGTATTTATGCCATTTGAAGAGTTAGTAGATATAAAAGAAGAAGTGGAAAGACTAGAAAAAGAAAAAGAGAGATTAGAAAGTGAAGTGGCAAGAGCAACTAAGATGTTATCAAATCCGGGATTTGTAGAAAAAGCACCTGAGGCTAAAATTAACGAAGAAAAAGAAAAATTAGCAAAATACCAAGAAATGCTTAAAACAACAATTGAAAGAATTGAAAAATTAAAATAGGAGGAAATAGTGGAAAATATTATTTTAACAGGTGCGAGTGATGGATTAGGAAAAGAATTTGCTAATAGATGTTTAAAAGATGAAAATATTAATATTATAGCATTATGCAGAACAAAACCAGACTACCAATGTGATTTTATACAAACAGATTTAACTGATGAAAACTCAATAGAAAATGCTTGTAATACAATAAAGAAAAATTATAGTAAAATAAAAGCAATAATAAATTGTGCAGGTGTTCCAGGGGTGCAAAAGTTAGAAGAAGTTACTTATGAGGTGTTAGACGATTTAATGAGGATAAATGTACTTGCACCAATTTATCTAACAACTCAACTTATAACTTTAATAAAAGAAAGTGAAGCAGATATTCTAAATGTTGGTTCAACTATTGGAACAAAGGCAGGATATAATGACCAAATTGCTTATACAACATCAAAATGGGCAATGCGTGGAACAAGTTATAATTTACAATTAGAACTTAAAAAATATAAATGCCGTGTAATACAATTTAATGTTGGTGGAATGAATACAAGAATGCATACAAAATGGACAGGAAAAGAAATTGAACATCCAGAAGAATGGATGAACCCTGCTGATATTGCAGATTTGATGTTTTACATATTAAACTTACCTAAAATGATAGAAGTAAGTGAAATAACAGTAAACAGAAAAAATATATAAATAGGAGGAAAATATGAATTTACCTAATAAACTTACTGTTTTTAGAATGATTTTGGTTATAATAATGATGATAGTACCAATAGTTGATAGTTTAATTCGGAATAACAGGAGAATTTTTAAGTGTACCAGTCTCATTTTGGATAATGAATATAATTTTTGTAATAGCATCAATTACAGATAAATTAGACGGAACTCTTGCAAGAAAATGGAATCAAGTTACTACTTTTGGAAAATTTTTAGACCCAATAGCTGATAAAATATTAGTACTAGCAGCACTAATTATTTTAGTAGAATATTCAAAAATTCCAGCGTGGATACCTATAATTATATTAATAAGAGAATTTATGGTATCTGGATATAGATTAATTGCAGTAGAAAAAGGTGGGAAAGTAATTCCAGCATCAATCTGGGGAAAAATAAAAACTGTAACACAAATGCTTGCAATAATTTGTTGCTTTGCTGATAGATTTAATTTTGGTAACTTTATTTTTAGAGTTTCAAGCAAACAACAAATGTTAGAAAGTAGTGCAGGTATATATATGACTAATTTACAATTTGGAATTAATGTACTATCAACATCACTTTTAATAATATGTGTACTTGCAACTATTTTTTCAGGATGGAACTATCTAAAAGGTGGAAAAGATTTATTAAAGGATTGATATATGTATGAATATTACACAGGCTAAAAAAAGAGTAAAAGAATTACGAGAGACTATAGCGTATCATAATAGAAAGTACTATGATGAGGATGCACCTATTATTAGTGATTTTGAATATGATATGCTAAATAATGAATTGAAAAATTTAGAAAAACAATTCCCAGAGTTAGTTACTAAGGAATCAAACACACAAAAAGTTGGAGGAACAGTAAAAAAAGGCTTTAAAGAGGTAACTCATGAGGTACCTCTATTAAGCTTACAAGATGTTTTTTCATTTGAAGAGGTGTATGAATTTGATAAAAGAATAAAAAAACAAGTAGAGGAACTTGGAGAAACTACGGATTATGTTGTAGAAACAAAAATTGATGGTTTATCTGCAAGTCTTAAATATGTAGATGGAAAGTTTGTACAAGGTGCAACACGTGGAAATGGACAAGTTGGAGAAGATGTAACTAACAATCTTGCTACAGTAAAAACAATACCAAAAGAATTAAAGGAAAAGATAAATATAACAGTACGTGGAGAAGTTTTTATTGGAAAAAAAGAATTTGAAAAAATGAATGAAGAAATAGGTTATGAGGATGGAAACTTATTTGCAAACGCTAGAAATGCAGCAGCAGGTTCTCTAAGACAATTAGATAGCAGTGTTACTGAAAAACGTCCACTCGATATCTATATTTTTAATGTGCAAAAAATAGAGGGGAAAGAATTCAACTCACATTTTGAAGAATTAGAATATCTTGCAGAACTTGGATTTAATGTAAATCCTGTTAGGATACCTTGTAAAGATATTGATGAAGTAATAGAGGCTATTAAGAAGATAGGCGAGACAAGAGAATCCTTATCTTTTGGTATAGATGGAGCAGTTGTAAAAGTAGATAATTTAAGATTAAGAGAAAAGTTGGGTGCTACTTCTAAAACTCCAAGATGGGCAGTTGCATATAAATATCCACCAGAAAGAAAAGAAACCATTTTAAAAGATATAATATGCCAAGTAGGAAGAACAGGAGCAATTACTCCAATGGCAATTTTAGAGCCAGTTTCAGTTGCAGGCTCTACTATTTCTAAAACTACATTGCATAATGAAGATTTTATAAAAGAAAAGGATTTAAAAATAGGAGATACAGTTGTTATACAAAAAGCAGGAGATGTTATTCCTGAAATCGTGGAAGTAAAAGAAGAAAAAAGAAATGGTAATGAAAAAGAATTTGTTATGCCAAAAGTTTGCCCAGTATGCGGTGCTAAAGCTGTAAGAGAAGAAGGAGAAGCAGCAGTTCGTTGTACAGGAATAGAATGTCCTGCAAAACTTGTAAGAAATATCATTCATTTTGTATCCAAAGAAGGAATGGATATTGATGGTCTTGGAGAAAACTTAGTAGAGCAATTTATAGAAAAAGGATTAATTGAAAATATAGCAGATATTTATACATTAACATTTGAAGATATTGCAAGCCTAAAAAAGAATGGAACTAAATTTGCTGAAAATTTGATAAATGCTATTAATGATAGTAAAAATAGACCATTCTATAAATTAATAACTGCATTAGGTATTAGACATATTGGTGCAAAATCTGCAAAAACAATAGCAAAGAATTTTAAAAATATTGATAATTTGATGAATGCAGAAGTAGAAGAAATAGCAGGTTTAGAAGATGTAGGACAAATTATGGCTATGAGCATTTATGAATTTTTTAAAGGGGAGCAAACAATAGACTTAATTAAAAAATTACGTAATGCAGGAGTAAATATGAAGGAAGAAGAAATAGAGCAAGTAGACTTAAAATTTGAAGGATTAATATTTGTTCTAACTGGTAGCCTTGATAATTACACAAGAGAAGAAGCAGGAGAAATAATAGAAAAACTTGGTGGAAAAGTATCATCATCAGTATCAAAAAAGACAAGTTATGTACTTGCAGGAGAAGATGCTGGAAGTAAACTCGCAAAAGCTCAAAACTTAGGTGTTACTATCATAACAGAAAAAGAATTTGAAGAAATGATAAAATAGGAGATAGTTATGGAAGAAAAATATACTTTTGAAAGATTTGATAATGAATTAGAAAATGGTTTTCAAATTTATTTTACCTATGTAAATAATAGGTACTTAGTTTTTAAAACTACTGAAAACTGTTATACACAAATGCTAATATCTGTGCACGATAAAAATCCACAACCAAGAATGCTTATGATAACACGTAAAAGGTTAAAAGAGCTATTTCCATATATGACTGATATTGAGTATAAAGCGAGAATATAAAGTATAAGACGTGATAAAATATCACGTCTTAATTGTTTGAGTTTACAATTTTTGCTTTATCTTCTTCAGTTATATAATTGTATTTTACCATTGCAGAAAGTACAGCAGCTTGTCTTTTTTTGGCTAGATTTAAATTTTTATTAGGAGAATATACACTTGGAGCATTAGGAATACCTGCAAGTAGAGAAGCTTCATCTAGGTTTAAATCTTTTGGCTCTTTATTAAAGTAACCAAGGCTTGCTTCTCTAATGCCATAATAACCATTACCATAATAAATAATGTTAGAATATAGTTCTAATATTTCATCTTTAGAATAATTTTCCTCTAAATCAAAAGCCACAAATAGCTCTGCAACTTTTCTTGTAAAACGTTGTTCTTGTGTAAAATATAATAGCCTTCCTGTTTGTTGGGTAATTGTACTACCACCTGCAACAATATCTTTTTCTCTTATATTTTCAAGCATAGATCTAGTAGTAGTTATTATATCAATACCATTATGATCTTTAAATCTGTGATCTTCAACAGCAATTATTGCATTTTTGAAATTATCAGGGATTTTATCAATAGTAACATAATTTTTATCTTCCTTTATTTTAGCAATTTTATTAGCAATACTAGTTTTATTAATGGCATCTTTATACATAGAATGTCCCATAAAAGCAATTCCACCAACTACTAAGATTACTAATATTACAATTGCTAAAAATAATCTTTTAAAGAATTTCATAAATTTTTCACATCCTCTTCCAACATTATATACTATTTTTCGAAAATATCCAATTAATTTTTTATTAAGATTGTAATATATCAGTAAATAACAACAAAAGGGGTCGACGAGGGCGTCGACCCCTACAAATATACACAAATGAATTGATAATTGTAGGGGCAGACGCCCTCGTCGACCCGTTTAGATATTATATTAATATATTGTATGAATTATTATTCAAAGTTATTAGGTTTAACAGTTACAGTTTCATAATTTGTATATATTACCATACCTGGCTTTGCATTTGCTGGCTTTTTTACATATCTTACGAAAGTGTAATCTACTTCCACATTTGAAGATGTAGATGCTTTACTATAAAATGCAGCAAGGCTTGCACAGTTATTTATTAATTCTTGTGATATTTCATCTCCATTTGTTTTAAGTATTACATGGCTTCCATGAATAGTTTTAGTATGAAACCACATATCATTATTGTGTGCAAACTTCAAAGTTAAGTAATCATTTTGTTTATTATTTTTTCCAACGTAAACAGTATAGCCATCTATAACAAAAGTTAATGGAGAAAATTCTTCTTCTTGTTTTTTCTTTTTATTAGACTTACTGTCTTTTTTATTCTTATCTTTTAATGTATCCTTAAAAATTACATTTTCAGCTATTTCTTCATATATTAAATGAACATCATTTATTGTTTTAGCACTATCTAATTCATAAATTATACTTTCTATATAATCTATTTCTCTTGCAGTATCTTTCTTTTGTTCACTTACTATCTGTAAAGCGTTTTTTAATTTGTTATACTTTTTAAAGTATTTTTTCGCATTATAAGCAGGGGAAATAGTCTTATCTAATGGAATTGTAATTTTATTATTATTGTCATAGTAATTTTCTAATTCTATCTTATCTAAGTTTTTATTATTATCAATTTTATATAAGTTAGCAGTGATTAACTCTCCATATAGCTTATAGATATCCATAGTAGCACATTCTTCTAACTTTTTATTTATGTTATTAAGACGTTTGGTGTATTTTTTTAGTTCTGCTAATATAAGTTTTAATATATTATTTCTATAATTTTTAAATTCTTCACTTGTTTCTTTTTTAGAATAAAAGTCATCTAAAAAGAAATTAACCGAAAGTGGGGAATAAGTATCAGTAACATCTATTACATAATCAATTTTAGATGAAATTTCATAAGGTTTACAAGTAAGTTTTTCAGTATTAATTGTATTTCTTAAAGTATTATATACTTTTTCTAAGTCATCTTTTGTTAGATTGCTTGAAAAGTTTAAGCTTTGAAACAAATATTGTAAATGGTTTTTACTTATACCTGTAAAAGTATTTGCAATTGTGTTTATATAATCTGAAGAATCATTACTAATATAGTTATAAAATTCTTCAAAGGAATGTATATTTAAAAAGCTAATTTTATCACTCACAGGGAAAGTGTATTCGTGTGCAGGTAAAATGTCTCTATTTGAATTTGAAAAAGTATCTAAATGACGAATACTATCTATTATAATATTATTTTCATTTGTTAATATAATATTTCCATGTTTTCCCATAAGTTCTATTATTAGTTTTTTTGTAATAAAGTCGTTCAATTCGTTAAAACCTTCAAGTTCAATAGTTATAATTCTTTCTAAATCATAACTTGAGATAGATTTTATTTTCATCCCTATTAAATGTTTTCTAAGTAACATACAAAAATTAGGTGCATTAAGAGGGTTTGGTTTTGAGGTAGTGGTTAAATGCATACGATAATTTGAAGCATCAATATTAATTAGTAAAGAAAGGTTTTTCCCGCATAGCATAAAGACCTAATAAAATCTCATTTTTATTAGGCTCGAATACTTTATTAATTTTACCACCAGTGAGAATTGAGTTTAATTCTTTAACTATTTGTCTTGTAACTATTCCGTGAAAATGCCATAAACGTCTCCTTATTTATGCAAGTTTAACTATACAGTGAACTGCTTTTTCGTCCTCAGTTTTCATTACAATATAATGTGTATTATCTATTTGGGAATAAAAACATTTTACAGTTTCACCAAGTTTTGTTTCTTTTTTATACATAATTTCAAATGAACTACAATCGATATTATTATAAACTTCTTCAGGTAGAACTTCGTATGCAATATCCATATATGTAACATTATGAACATGACCATTTATATCGATATCTTTTCTTTGTACTATATAATTAGAAACAGAAGAAATCTCATTAGGTATCATAATTTTATTTGGTTCTGGTTCTTCACCAAATACTTTTTTTGTTTCTATTTCATATGGAGCAATAACTTCATTAGGGATTTTTATTAAACTCATAGTTTTAGCATCTAATAAAGCCCATTTTGAAGTTGCAATTGCAATCAATTCATTATTTTTATTATATACTTCAAAATCACGATATGTATAAAATTTTGCAGTATCTCTTGCCCAGGTTTTAACAAAAACAGTTTCTCCATATAAAGGATTATTAAATACTTTTATTTTCCAATTTAATAAAACCCAAGTAACACCTGTTTTTTCTATATTATTAAGACCATAACCTGCCATGTTAGAATGTTTACCTGCAATATCTTCTAAAAAGCCAAGTAAAGCCTTATTAGTTAATTTATTACTTTTACCAACATCACGAAATCCAATTTCAAATTTGTGTTCTATTACAGCCATATTTTCACCTCTATAAAAAAATCGCCAATGAATATTGACAAAAGTTATTGTAACACATATAATAAAATTTGTAAATAATTCGCTACTATAGCTCAGTCGGTAGAGTGCTACCTTGGTAAGGTAGAGGTCACGGGTTCGATTCCCGTTAGTAGCTCCAAATGTAAAACACTGAAAAATATAATATGACAATAATAGAAAAAAGTATTTTGGAATTAACAAAATAGAAGATATAGAAAAAATCATTAATATGTAATTAACAAAATCTACATAAAGGCAACTAATTATTTCTAATTAGTTGCCAGTTTTCTATTTATATGATATAATTTCCAATATGTTTTAAATATCAATAATAAATTTAAAGAGGTTTATAATGGGATTTTTTGATAAATTAAAAACGAGTTTAGGTAGAACTAAAAACTCATTTGATGAAAAGATAAATAGTGCGTTTAGTGCTTTTAGAAAAGTTGATGAAGAATTGCTAGAAGAGTTAGAAGAAATACTTATTATGTCTGATATGGGGCTTGAAACATCAGTTAATATTATTTCAAAATTACGCAATAGAATAAAAAAAGAAAATATAAAAGAAGTAGAAGATGTAAAACAAGCTTTAAGAGAAGAAATGATGGATATTTTAGATAGTATAGATAATAGTTTAAAGTTACAAACTAAACCATCAGTTATTTTAGTAGTTGGAGTAAATGGAGTTGGAAAAACAACATCTATAGGTAAAATTGCAAATAGACTTAAAAAAGATGGAAAGCAAATTGTAATTGCAGCAGCAGACACATTTAGAGCAGCAGCTGTTGAACAATTAGATATATGGGCAGGTCGTGCGGGGTGTGATATTGTAAAAAAAGAAGAAGGAATAGACCCAGCAAGTGTAGTATATGATGCAATTAGAATTGTAAAAGAAAAAAATGCAGATGTACTAATTTGTGATACAGCAGGAAGACTTCATAACAAAAAATATTTAATGGACGAATTAGAAAAAATAAATAAAGTAATAGATAAGGAATTACCTGAAAGTTCAAAAGAAGTTTTACTAGTACTAGATGCAACAACAGGTCAAAATGCAATATCACAAGTAAAAGCATTCAAAGAAACTACAAACCTTACAGGCTTAATACTTACAAAATTAGATGGAACAGCAAAGGGTGGAGTAGTACTTGGAATTGTAGATGAAAATAAGATACCAGTTAAATTTATTGGTATTGGTGAACAAATAGATGATATGGAAATATTTAATAGTGAGGACTTTATAAAGGCGATATTATAAAGGAGGAAGAATATGCAAGAAAAAGTAAGACAAGAAATTAAAAATGATAAATCTACTAAAACAAACAAAATAAAGACAAGAGTAATACTTGTCTTAGCTTTTATTATATTAATGGCAATATTTGCATTTGTTTCATATAGAGGAAATTATTTAGAAACGATTGAAATAGGAGAAAATTTTAAACAAGTATTTACACAAGACTTAAAATATCAATATATAACAATAGCAGTAAATTTTATGATGCTGTTTGTAATTCTAACAATTGTAAATAATAGTATAAAAAAAGGATTAAAAGCATTTTTTGAAGAAGAAAAAAAGGTAATGCCTAAATTACCAAATAAATCAATTGCATTTATATTATCAATGATAGTTAGTGTAATTGCTTCATTTTTCTTAAAAGAGCAAATTGCCTTGTTTATAAATAAGGCTTGGTTTGGTATAAATGATCCAGTATTTGGAGCTGATATTGGTTTTTATATTTTTGAATTACCATTATTTAAAATGTTAATTATATACTTTATTGCAGTAATAGTAGGACTAGCTGTATATATGGCTATATATTATATTACAATATTTAATATATACTTTGATGGAATTAACATACAAACTTTAAAGAAAAGTAGATTTTTCAAACAAATAACTTGGATAGTAATGTCCATTGCATTTGGAATTTCTATATATATGTTAGTTTCTACACAAGGAATGTTAAATGATAAATTTTTAATATTAAAAGATAATAATTCTACTACTATATATGGAGCGGGAGTAACTGATGTTACAATAAAATTTTGGGGATATAGAATACTTGCTTTAGTAATTATGATATCTGCATATAGAGCTATTAAAGGAGCAAGAGAAAAGAGTTCTAAAAAAGTTATTACATCAATCTTAATAGTACCTGTATATATGGTTATATTATTTGTGGTAATGGTTGGATTTAATATTATTTATATAAATACAAATGAATTAGATAAAGAAAAGCAATATTTATCCTATAATATTGAAAATACAAAAGCAGCGTATGGAATAAAAATTGATGAAATAGATATTAAAAACGAAGATAATGCATTAGAAGAAATTGAAAGCAATTCTAAATTAATAGATAAGACTACAATTATTAGTGATGATATAATTTTAAAAACCATAGGTGTTACACAAACAAGTACAGGGTATTATTCATATAGGAATGCTAATATTGGAAAATATAGTATAAATGGAAAAGAAGAGGTTATATATATCTCTCCAAGAGAAATTGTAAGTAGTGGAAATAGAACATATAACAATAAAACATATGAATATACACACGGATTTGGAGCAGTTATTACTTGTGGTACAGATACAGATGAAGCTGGAAATGTAAAATACATACAAAAAGATTTTATAAGTGATAATCAACCATTAAAAATAATAGAACCAAGAATTTATTTTGGGTTAGAAACAAACAATACAATTGTAACAAATACAGGAAATAAAGCAGAATTTGATTATCCAACCTCTACTTCACAAAATGCAGAATATTCATATAAAGGAAATGCAGGACTTAAATTAAATTTTATAGATAGAATGATAATAGCTTTAAAAGAAGGGGATTTAAACTTGGCATTTTCAAGCAATTTAACGGATGAAAGTAAAATATTAATTAATAGAAACATTATTACAAGAGCGAAAAAGATTATGCCATATTTAATTTATGATGAAGAGCCATATCTTGTAATAACAGATGAAGGACGACTTAAATGGGTATTAGATGCATATACAGTAACAAATCAATATCCTTATTCACAACATACAATAATAGAACACGACGGCATAAAAGAAGAAATAAACTATATTAGAAATTCAGTAAAAGTAATAGTAGATGCATATGATGGAACAATGGATTTTTATATAACAGATAAATCTGATCCTATTATAATGGCATATAGAAATATATATCCAAATTTATTTATGGAACTAGATGAAAAAATACCAGAAGATATTCAAGAACATTTTATATATCCTAAGTTTTTATATGAGACACAAGCTAAAATGTTAGAAATGTATCATAATGTTAGCACGGATGTATTATATAGAGCAGATGACATATGGGAAGTTGCAAAAGTATCTACAAGTGCTGCTTCAAAAGGTATAAAGCAAGAGCCATATTATACAATGTTAAAAGCAGTAGATGAAGATAGGTATGAGCTTGGACTTGTATTACAATATACTGGGTTAGACAAACAAAATTTAAGAGCTTATTTGATTGGCGCATATGATGAAAATGGAAATACTAAATTAAAACTTTACAAATTTCCTCGGAGATAGTACAGTACTTGGACCAATGCAACTAGATATATTATTAAGCCAAGACGAAACCATTTCACGTGAACTTGGAACTTTAAATGTAGCTGGAACAAAAATAATAAAGAATATGACAGCAGTACCAATAAATAATACAATACTTTATATAGAATCAATATATCAAGAAACATTAAATGAAGGGAAGAGTACACCAATATTAAAAAAGGTAGTGGTTGCAGGAGGAACAAAAGTAGCAATAGATGATACATTACAAGGAGCAATAAGAAAACTTCTTTCTCAATCTGCGGTAAGTATAGAGGTAGAAAATACAGATACTATAGATGATTTAGTTGACGCAATAATAAAGGCTAATGGTAATTTAGAAAATTCTGCAAATAATAGTGATTGGGAAATGATAGGAAAAGATTTAAAAAGATTGCAAGAATTAATAAATAAATTAGAAAGATTACAAGAAGAAAAGAAAAAACAAGAAGAGCAAAATAAAATAAATTCTAATAATATTATAAATGAAGTAAATGCTATAAAATAGTATATAGAGAATAGAGGTTGCAGTTTATGCAACCTCTATTTTCTATTTCTAAATGCAAAACAAACTAACTAAAATTAAAATAATTAATAATATTACAGAAAGAACAATTATTGAAATGCCAGGAATTTGATTGTTCTGTTTAATTTCATATATACCATAATATAGTGTTTTAAAAAAAATATATAAACTTAATATAATTACAATGATTTTCATACTAATTTTCCTCTCTATAAATTAAGTTTCCATTAATATATATCCAGATTTTACGTTAGTTTTTACAGTTACATCAAAAAAAGAAGTATTAAAATTATTTAACCAATTATAGTTTTCCCAGGAATCCCAAGTTAAAAAATGTCTTACAGCATATTTTCCAAATCCATCTATATCACTATTAAATTCTTTTGAGATTTTATATAAATATGAATTTATTTGACTCTTCATATATACTGTAACGGCTTCTTCAAGCTTACTTACGTTATCAAAATCTAAATAATTTGAACTATCATTCATTGTTAAAATTTGTGCTTCTAAAGATATTTTAGAAGTAATGTATGGTCCGATTTTCTGTTATTTTAACATCGTTATGTGTCTTGTTTGCAAAACGTATACGTAAACTTATTGTTTTACCTTCTTCAAAAGGACTAGGAATATTAATTGTACAAGTATCTAATTTGTTTGAAACAATTTGATGACAAATTGTTTCTATTCCACTTAATTCTCCTACAAGTTTATCTCCATGAAAAACAGCAAGCCCTACATTTTCTATATTAGTTTTACTAGTTATAAGAGTTTCATTTGCTTTAATATCAGAATCTTTTTCGCTTGGAAACTTGCTGGCATCTTTCGAATGGGTTTCAGGAGTATTTACTCCGTCCTAATATTCCATGACATTCGGAAAGAGAATCCGTATAATCGGAGAAAAATTCACTAAGAGTAACATTATCTGTATATCCTGTGTATTCACTCGAAGTAGGAGCGATTTCATAATATTTTGCAGATAACTTTTCAAGTATTGGTTTTGAATTATTCAAGAAATATTCTGCTGTGCATCTACTAATTATTATATTACAGTCGGGTCTTATTTGAATATTATTCATTAAAGAATAAAGAGCTTCTCCAACTCCAAGATATGCAAATTCTTCTGAAAATACTATTACTTTACAATGAGAAAGATTAACTTCTTTACTTAAATACGTATTTAATATATTTATTCCAGCATCTATTGAACTACATTCTATAGTATTTACTATAGAGCTGTCTGATTGTGCAGAACCAGAACCTGAAGATTCACTACCAGGAACAGAAAGTTGAAAACTAACTTTTATTTTATTATTTTCTCCAACATCTAAACCAATTGCAACAGTATATGCTAAGTTATCAATATTAAAACTTGAATGACATCCAGAAAGTGAAAATAAAGACATACTTAAAATGAGGAATACAGTTATATACTTTAAATTTTTGTTAAACTTCATTAACTAAATCCTCCTTATTAGGCAATTTTAATTTTTTATGTTTTATATTTGCTAATACTAATACAAGAAAACTTATAATAAATAAAAGAATAAGTGTAAAATATTTAAAAATATAATTTTCAATAAATCTTATTTCTGCAATTCCTTTAGGTAAAATTGCTACAATAAAAATTAATGCACTTGTAGGATATGCTAGAGGAAATTTAGAATTTAAATTTCCTAATTTTTTGAATATTACTATAACTAACATTATAGAAATACTTATATAAGACATCATACATAAAATCCAACCAAGGAAGAAAACAGAATCCGGTCGTTGAATAAACCTTCCCCAATCAGCACCTCTTACTAATAGATATATAGGTGAAATTTCATTTATCGAAAGAACATCAGCAAATGAAAATAGGAGAGTTGTAATACTTAAGAAAAGATATATTGCTGAGATTCCCATACCAATAAAGGAAACTTTTTTAAATTTTTCGGAATTTTTTAATAATGGCTGTAAAAAGTATATATAAGATAATCCAGTAAAAGCAAATAAATTAGTAGTACCAGAAAAGAAAGTTTCATTTATACCATAACCAAGTATAGGGAATATTCTTTCAGGTACGAATCTTGAGGAAATACAAAAAAATGCTATAAGTAAGTTAATCATAACCAATGGAACTACAATTAAATTGATTCTTGTAATTGACATATTTCCAAATTTATTAGCAATAACAGCTATTGCCAAAAATAGTATTATTAATAAACTAATAGGTAATCCAGGGAAATATGCTAATTGTAGAATTTCACAAAAGTTTCTAAGCTGAGTTGCAGAGATAACAATAAAATATGCAATAAATAGAGTACCTATTATAATTTTTAAAAATTTACCACCTAAGTATTCAGCTACATCAACAATATCACTATTTGAAAAATTCTTAAAGAGTTTTAGTATTATATATAAAAATATAAACATTAATATAATAATATAAATTACATTAAGAGGAGCTGAAGGACCGGCAAGAATCTAGTAAATTTTTGGGCATATTTAATATGAGATGATTTAGCATAATAACTGTAATTAATGCTATAGCTTGTATATTACTTATTTTACAATTCATATATTTTATCCTCCTTGTTTATATTTCCATTCCATACTTATTTTCGGTTGTTTTTTAGGTCTTTTTGTATTTAAAAAGTCTGCTCGATGTTCTCTTTTCCATGCAGGAGATAAAAGTAGACCTTTATAATCACGAGTTACTGGTATATAAGGTTGTAAATATGGATATCCAAATGATTTTAGACTAGACATTATTAAAAAATGTATAAATAAACCAATAGAAATACCTAAGAAACCTAATAAATACCCTAAGATAATATATACAAATCTTAGAAGCCTACAATGAAAGCTAAGAGAATAGTCTGGTATCGTAAATGAAGATATACCAGTTATTGCTACTATTATAATTAAGATAGGACTGACTATGTTTGCTTCTACTGCAGCCTGACCAAGAACTAAAGCACCAACTATACCTATTGTAGGACCTATTGGTGTTGGAACACGAAGTCCTGCTTCACGTATTAGTTCAAAAGAGAATTCCATTAATATAATTTCGAAAATTACAGGAAATGGTACAGACTCACGTGAAGCAACTATTGCAAATAATAATTCTGTCGGTATTAATTCTTGATGAAAATTGGTTATTGCAATATAAAGTCCAGGTAAAAGTAGAGCTATTATAAAACCAATTATACGCACTATTTTAACCATATTAGAAAATTGATATTTCAAATTTAAATCTTCTGGTGAAGATATAAAATCTACTAAGGTACCAGGAACTACTAAAACATAAGGGCTTCCGTTAACTATTACACAAACTCTTCCTTCAAGTAAATAATTTGTGGTTTTATCAGGTCTTTCAGTAGATAGAACTTGAGGTAGACTATATTTTCCATTATCTTCAATTAGTTGTTCCAGTTGACCGAGAGGAGATAAGGTAATCTATATTTACGTTATTTAATCTGAATTTTGTTTCACTTACTAGTTCATTATTTGCAATATCTTTCATATAACACACAGCACATTTAGTTTTACTTAAAGTACCAACTTCAATATTCTCTATAATTAGTTTTTCATTATTAATTAGACGTCTGATTAAAGAAGTATTAGTTCTTATATTTTCTGTAAAAGCTTCTTGAGAACCTCTTACGACTATTTCGTTTGCAGGTTTATCAACACTTCTTTGTTTAAAACCTTTTACATCTATATCAAAAGCACTATCTAAAGTATCTATAAATAAAGCACAATTTCCAGAGTTTACACTAGAAATTAACTTATCGAATTCCTGTACTTGCTTTACACTATTTTGAGGAATTAGACTATTCATAATATAGTCTAAAAGATTAAATTTTTTAACTCGTCTAACACTTATATTATTAGTTATAGCTTCAGAAATTACTTTTTCTTCGTCACCATCAAAAATGTTTGATCTATTTTTTAACATTAGTGGATTTAAGATATAATCATTTATTAAAGTAGTATCTACCATACCATCAATATATAGTAAAAAAGCGTTATATTGCTTGTTTCTAGCTGTTAAAGTAAATTCTCTTATAGATATATCACTATTTATAAGGGAGTTATATCTAACTTTTATATATTCTAGATTAACACTAAGTGAAGGAAAGATGTTTTTTGGTTCATTAGCTAATTTTTGTTCCTTAATTTCTTGTTCATAGGAGATATTTTTATCTTTTTCTTCATCTTCATTTTCAGGAACAGAAAAGTTATATTCAGGTGTTTCTTTATATTCAAATATAGTATTAAAAATTTGAAAAAAGTTTTTCTTTTTAGTATTATCCATTTAATTTACTCCATAAAAATTTTGTTTTAAAATAGTAATTTCCAAAAAAGGAATAATTATACGTAAATTGAAAAATTACCAAAGGTGTCAATTGGCATATAGAATTTTGACAAGAAAAATGCCACCCATTTGTATGAGTGGCGTACTAAAAATGGTTAACAGAAAATAGAAGCAAGCGCTAATCCGGCAAAGAGTATTGCAACAAAAGTGAGTAATCCTTTTACATCAATTTCAAATCCGCCAATTCTTAGCATAAAAGTACCTTCCTTTCTTGGAGTTATAAATTAATTATAACATATTTTATAAAATAATACAAATTAGTCCGCCAGAGCCTTCATTTACTATACGTTCTAATGTTTCTTGTAATTTTCCTTGTGCATCTTCTGGCATTCTACAAAGTTTGTTTTGTAATCCTTCATTTACAAGTTCATGTAAACTTTTTCCAAAGATATTTGATTCCCAAATTTTTTGTGGATCGCTTTCAAATTCTGAAAGTAAGTAGTTTACTAATTCTTCAGATTGTTTTTCGCTTCCAACTATAGGTGAAACTTCAGTCTCAATGTCTGCTCTTATCATATGTATACTTGGAGCTTTTGCTTTTAATTTTACACCAAAGCGAGAGCCTTGTTTTACCATTTCGGGTTCGTCTAGAATTAATTCATCCATAGAAGGTGTAACAATTCCATAACCTTTTTGTTTTACTTCTTCTAATGCATATGCAATTTTATCATATTCTTTTTTGGTTTTTGCAAGATTACTAATGATAGAGAATAAGTCACCTTCATTACAAATATCTACACCAGAAATTTCAGTTAAAACTTTATAGAATAATTCTTCTTTTAAGTCAATTCCAATATTTACATTACCATTTCCTAGTGTTATTTCTGTTAAAGAAGTTTTTTCAATTATTTCTGTTTTTTGAATTTTACTAATTCCACTATCGATTTGCTTTAGTACTTTTACTTCTGAAAAAGCATCTTTTATTTCGTTGTATAGATTACTTTTTAACCAATGACTATCATCTAATCCATCAACCCATTTTGGAAAATTAATGTTTATTTGTTCAATTGGGAATTCATATAAAATTCGTGCAAATATATCATTTAAATCATCAGTGTTTAGATTTGAACAATCTGTTGGAATAACAGAGGTTTGATATTTATCTTCTAGTTTTCTTGCAAGTTCTTTTGTATATTCTGAATATGGTTCACTTGAATTTAAAACAATAATAAAAGGTTTGTTTAATGCTTTTAATTCATTCACCACTCTTTCTTCAGCAGAAATGTAATCTTCTCTTGGAATATCTGTAATAGAACCATCAGTAGTAACTAAAATTCCAATAGTAGAATGTTCTTCAATTACTTTTTTTGTTCCGATTTCAGCTGCTTGTTCAAAAGGAATTTCATCAGTTGACCAAGGTGTTTTTACCATTCTTGGAACATCATCTTCTAAGTATCCAATTGCATTATTTACAAGATATCCAACACAATCCACAAGTCTTGTTTTTAGTTTTAGATTTTCACCAATAGTAATTTCAATTGCTTCATTTGGAACAAATTTTGGTTCTGTAGTCATAATGGTTCTTCCGACCAGCGCTTTGTGGCAATTCATCTCTTGCTCTTTCTTTTTTAAATTCGTTGTCAATATTAGGTATAACTAATAAGTCCATAAATTTTTTGATAAATGTAGATTTACCAGTTCTAACAGGACCAACAACTCCTATGTAAATATCACCATCAGTACGTTTTGCTATGTCCTCGTATAAGTCTAAATTTTCCATCTATAATTTACCCCCTTGAAAAATGTTTGTACAAAATTAACTTTACTAATGTATATTTGCACCTAATATGGTTTATGACTAAATTTATAAAAAATATAAAGAGAATTTGCAAAATTTATTATAATTATTAAATAAGAGATGTTAGGACTATGGATAATATAAAGTTTAGTAAGCATATTAACAATTATAGATTTTTTTACATAATATATAGAGAAATTTATTTGCATTATATATTATTTTATGCTAGAATATATAAGAATTATTATAGCATAAGAAAGGAGACAATGTTATTATGCAAGAAATAGTAGCAATTGTTATGGCAGCAGGAAAAGGCACTAGAATGAAATCAAAGAAATCAAAATTAGTACATAAAATATATGGAAAAGAAATAATAAGAAGAGCAGTAGAAAATGCAAAAAGAGCAGGAATAGAAGAAGTTATAACAGTAGTGGGATATCAAAAAGAACAAATACAAGAAGTGCTAGGAGATAGCGTAAAATATGCTATTCAAGATGAACAATTAGGAACAGGGCATGCTGTTATTAAAGCATCAAAATTATTAGAAGGAAAAAAAGGAAAAGTACTTATTTTAAATGGTGACCATCCTATTATGAGACCCGAAACCTTAAGAAACTTAGTTGAGGAATCTAATAAAAGAGGAGAGAGTGCTACAATTTTAACAATGGTGCATGATAAGCTAATACCATATGGAAAAATAATACATGATAGTAATGGAATGATAAAAGAAATAGTAGAACATAAAGATTGTAACGAAGAACAGCTACAAATAAAAGAAGTTAATCTTGGAATGTATTGTTTTGATATACAAGATTTATTAGAGGCATTAAAATATTTAAAAAATGATAATGTACAAAGAGAATACTATTTAACAGATGTTATAAAAATAATGTATGATAAAGGTCTAAAAACAGGTTCTATAGTAGTATCTGATAATGCCGAAGTGTTAGGTGTAAATGATCGAATGGATTTACAAATACTAACAAAAGCATTACAACTTAGAATTAATACAGAACATATGAAAAATGGAGTTACAATAGAAGATATAAATAATACCTATATATATGATGATGTAGAAATAGGAATGGATACGATAATACATCCCAATACAACAATAAAATCAGGAGTAGTAATAGGGGAAGATTGCGAAATAGGACCAAATGCATATATAAGAGAAGGCTGTAGACTTAGTGATAAGGTTAAAATTGGAAGTTTTGTAGAAGTAAAAAAAGCTATAATAGGAGAAGGTGCGAAGGTTCCACACTTATCTTATATGGGAGATTGTGAAATAGGAGCAAAAACAAATATAGGATGTGGAACAATAACTTGTAATTATGATGGATTTAATAAAAGTAAAACAATAATAGGAGAGCATTCATTTGTTGGTTCTAATACAAACTTAGTTGCACCAGTAACATTAGGGAAAAATACATTTGTAGCAGCGGGTTCAACCATAACTGATGATGTACCAGATGATTCACTTGCAATAGCAAGAGAAAGACAAGTAAATAAAGAAGGTTGGAACAAAAAATAATTAGGAGAATAAAATGAGAATTGGAATAGATATAGATGGAGTTATAACTAATTTTGAACAATATGTGTTAGATTATTTTAGCAAATATTGTGTAGAAAACAATATAGAATATAAGATTAACGAAATTGATTATTTAACAGAAAAAACATTTGAGGTTAGTTCGGATATAACTGATGAATTTTGGAAAACATTTTTAGAACATTATGCCATAAATGAAGCACCTAGAAGATTTACAGGAGAAGTGATAAAAAAATTAAAACAAGAAGGAAATGATATATATATAATTACTGCTAGATGGACTACTAATAGAGATGACGAAATAGGACAAAAAATGAGAAATATAGTTAAAGCTTGGTTATCAAAATATGATATTGTATATGATAAGTTGATTTTTTCTAAAGGAAATAATGAAGAAAAAGTACAAGAATTAATCGACCATAAAATAGATTTAATGATTGAAGATAATCCTAATAATATTATGCAGTTATCTAAAATAGTTCCTATAATATGTTACAATACACAATATAATAAACATTCTTTAGGTAATAATATTACTAGATGCTATTCTTGGTATGATATATATAATAAGATAAAAGATAAAAATTAGAAAAAATAAATAAAAAGAAGATAAAATAATTAATTATTTTATCTTCTTTTTTACACTATAGTTTACTATCGCCAGGAATAAAGTAATCAACTACACCATAAACAAGTGCACCTATTATTGCAGCTATCCAAGATATTGCATAACCAGCAACAAAAAATTGTGTTACATATAATACAACTGCTGATAATACGAATCCAACAAAACCTTTTCCAAAAGGGCTTGCATGTAGACCTGTAAATCTAACAATTAAATAATCGATGGCTGTTAAAACAACAGCTGCAAGGGCTAGTGACCATATATTATTAATTGTAAAACCAGGTGTAAAGAAAGCTGTAATAGCAAGAACAATAGCAGCTGCAACAAATCTCCATACTATTTGTCCTATAGTACCCATTGTGCTTGAACTTTGAACATTACTTTTTTCGTTATCCATAATAAAACCTCCTATAAAAAGTTTATACATTTATGATTTTTTAAAGTTCATGACATTATTATTTACAAAAAAAATAAAATTATTCGAGATTTATAAGTATAATAAAATCAAAATTGTAAAAAATAAGTTACAAGGTAATTTTTTTAAATTTCAAGAGGAGAAAAATATGATTATTACATTTGTAAGAGCAATTATTTTATACATAATAGTTTTAATAGTTATGAGATTTATGGGAAAAAGAGAAATAGGACAACTTCAACCGTTTGAACTTGCAATTTCTATAATGATAGCAGACCTTGCATCAATTCCAATGACAGAAACAGGAATTCCTATAACAAGGGGAATAATTCCGATTTTGGGCTTGTTAGTTATGCATTTAATAATTTCTATTATTAATTTAAAAAGTATAAGAGCAAGAGAATTAATTTGTGGAAAACCAAGAATTTTGATTTATAGGGGAAAAATTGATGAAAAAGCACTTATCAAAGAGAGATTTACAATTAATGAATTAGAAGAAAGATTAAGAGATAATTCTGTATTTAATATAGGGGATGTAGAATATGCAATTTTGGAAACCAGTGGACAAGTAACAGTAATTCAAAAACCCAATAAAAGAACCACTATACCAGAAGATTTTAATATAATGCCTGATTATGAAGGTATACCATATGATTTAGTAGTGGATGGAAAAATAATGGATGACAATTTAAAAGCAATAGGTAAAAATTATATATGGTTAAAAAAACAGGTTGAAAAATTTAATATTAAACCAGAAGAAGCACTACTTGTAACATTTGATGGAAAGGGGCAAATTTTTTGCCAAAAGAAGGAAGGGAATTGAGTGCTTATGTATAAAGAATTGATAATAAGTATAATAATAGTAGCATTAATTTTTAGTTTAAATTATGTTACACAAAGAAATACAGATATTACTGTAGAAACAGTCACAGAAAAATTAAATACAGTGAGAAATAGTGCGTTAGAAGAAGCTCCTAATAAGGCTAAAGTTACAAGTGATATCAATATAGCTTATGATAAATGGGAAGAGTTAGACGATATAATGGCATATTATATCGAACACGATGAACTTGAAAAGGTTAAAACGGCACTGACCTCAGCTAAAAGCTATATAGAAGTGGAAGAATACTTAGAAAGTATAGAGGCAATAGATAAGTGCATTTATATTTTAGATCATATTCATGAAAAAGAGATGTTTAGTTTAGATAATATATTATAAAAATTGATTATATAAATATCTTCTAAAAATAAAAAATGAATAACTATTTAAAAACAGTTATCCATTTAACACTATAAAAATCATAAATATATTTTTATTTTATACCATATCATCCATTCCATATAAACCAGGTGTTTTATTTGCGATAAATTCACAAGCTTTTAAAGCGCCTTCAGCAAACACATCTCTCGAATAAGAAGTATGTTTTATTTCAAAAGTTTCATGAACACCATAAAACTGAACAGAATGTTCACCAACAATGTTACCACCACGAATAGAAGAAAAGCCAATTTCATTTGGTTTTCTTTTTTCATGTATATCATGACGATTAAACACATATTCCATATTATTACCTAAAGCAGAATTTATACTGTCTGCAAGAGTAATAGCAGTACCACTAGGAGCGTCAATTTTTCTATTATGATGTGTTTCTACAATTTCTATATCAGTTCCTTTTAAAGCTTTAGCTACTTCTGCAACAACCTTTTTCATCAAGTTAATATCATAAGACATATTAGAAGATTTAAAAATAGGAATGATTTTTGAAGCTTCTTCAATTTCTTTTAATTGTTCAGAGTCAAATCCAGTGGTAGCAATTACCATAGAGATTTTTGAATTAACTGCATATTTTAATATATTAAGAGTTGCAACAGGAACACTAAAATCTACAATAACATCAGGTTTTTCTTTAATATCATTTATATTAGTATAAACAGGGAAAGTGTTTGAACCATTATCAGCGATATCAAAACCTCCAACTAATAATAAATTAGAAAAACGATCAATTTCTTTAGCCAAAACTTGACCCATTCTACCATTACAACCATTGATTAAAACTTTTACCATAATAAATACCTCATTTCTTATAAATTATCTAAGTAAAATAAACATACTTAAAAACACATAAGCATATCTATAAGCAATTTGTAGTTTCTTTCTAGATTTATATGCCTTAATTGATTCTTGTATTGCACAATATTTATCAACAAGGGTAATAATAAAACTTTCTTTATATTTAGGAAAACTAAATAATGTAACAGGCCACATATGTTTTAAAATTATATCACATTCTCTTTCGTTTAAAGTAAATAATTTTTTAGAATTTTCTAAAGCAGTTTTCGGATGAGTAAAAGCATGTAAACCTTTTCTACCATTTTGTCTTAGTCTCCAATCATATAAAAATAAATCATGTAGCATTCCTGCACGAGCAGCAGATATGTAATCTAAATTATATTTTTTACATATTAAATAACAATAATATGAAACCATTTTGCAATGTTCAAAGCAGCTTGTTTCATAATGTTGTTTATAATTTTTCATTTTTAATACAGTATCATTAGTAACTAAATCATATATAATATTCTCAAATTCACGCATATTGGTATAATCCTCGTGAATATTTTCTTTTATCTCTAGCATAAATACAAGGTTCAACTCCTTAAAACTATCTCTATTTTACATTATAGCATATAATTTAATATATGTGTGTATTTTCATAAAAAATTAATAAAGACAGGTAATATTACAGTTATATTACATTTTTACAAAATAAGAGTTATTTTGTAAAAATATATTTACTTTTGTTATAAAGTTGTATAAAATACAAAAAGATAAAACAGAAGATAACACAGAAGAAAGGGGAACTTTGACCTATGAAAATTCTTATGCTCACTTGGGAATATCCACCAAGAATTGTTGGCGGAATTGCGAGAGTTGTTAACGATTTATCAAAAAGATTAATAAAAGATGGTCATGAAGTTACAGTTGTTACATATAGAGAAGGAAATGCACCATATTTTGAGGATGATAAAGGGGTTAAAGTCTATAGAGTAGATAATTATATGATTAATCCAAACAATTTTATTGATTGGGTTATGCAAATGAACTTTAATATGGTAGCAAAGGCAAGTGAAATAATTGCAAAAGAAGGTGCATTTGATGTAATCCATGCACATGATTGGTTAGTTGCTTATGCTGCAAAAACACTAAAGAATTCATATGATATACCAATAGTATCAACAATACATGCAACAGAATCACGGAAGAAATTCAGGAATTCACGATGAAACACAAAGATATATAAATGATACAGAATGGATGCTTACATATGAATCTACAGAAGTAATAGTAAATAGTAACTATATGAAAAGGGAACTACAAAGATTATTTGGCTTACCATTCGAAAAAATAAATGTAGCACCAAATGGAATAAATATAAATATGTTTAATGGTGTAGAAAAAGATTATGAATTTAGAAGACAATATGCTTTAGATAATGAAAGAATAATTCTATTTATGGGAAGACTTGTTTATGAAAAAGGAGTACAACATTTAATTTCAGCTATGCCTAAAATACTAGCAGGATATCACGATGCAAAACTTATTATTGCTGGTAAAGGTGGAATGATGGAGGAATTAAAATCACAAGTATACTCTATGGGATTAGGAAATAAAGTGTATTTTACAGGATATATGGATCAAAAGCAAGTTTGTAAAATGTATAAATGTGCAGATGTATCTGTATTTCCAAGTACATACGAACCTTTTGGAATTGTTGCATTAGAGGCAATGCTTTCAGGTACACCAGTGGTTGTTTCAGATATTGGGGGATTAAATGAAATAGTTGAGCACAGTGTAGATGGCATGAAGAGCTATGCTGGAAATGCTAATTCACTTGCAGATTCAATACTTGAATTATTATATAATCCTGCACTTGCAGATAGCGTAGTAAAAAAAGCAAAACTTAAAGTGAAAAATGAATATAATTGGGCAAAAATTGCACAAGATACACATTTTATATATCAAAAAGCTATATGTCAAACTATGGCAGAACGCCAGAAAAATCAAATTGCACAAGAAAAAGCAAAAAAAGCAAAAAAGGCAAAAAATACAGAAGCAGAAATTACAAACTTGTTATCTTTCAAAAAAAGACAAGCATATGCTTAAAAATTTATTTTAAAATAGCTAATAATTAAGAAGGATGGTGGTGGAGGTGCTGCCATTTAATTTTTTTAGGAGGAGATAGTATGAATATTTATGATACAGCTAATAGATTAGCTTATGAAATTAAAAACTCAGAAGAGTATCTAAACTATAAAAAGTTAAAAAAAGAAGTTAATGAAAATCAAGAATTGAAAGAAAAGTTAAATAAATTTGAAACTTCAAGATATGAAGTTCAACTGATGACAATTCAAAGTGGTAAAAGAGATGAAGAAAAAACAATAGAAATGCAAAAGTTATATCTTGAATTAATTCAAGACGAAACTATGAAAAAATATTTTGACGCAGAATTAAAGTTTAATGTATTATTAACTGATATTAATAAAATAATAGGCGATGCAGTTGAAGATTTAATTAAATAGAATAAGGTAAGTACAAAAGAGGAGAATAAATATGGAATATATATTTCTAATTTTAATTTGTTTAATGTTTTTAATGGTATTGTGGGTTATTTTAGAACTAAATATAAAAAAACTAAAACAAATTGGTGAAGATAAAGAATTAGATAGTATTACAAAGGACTTTCCTGATAATATAGATATTTGTAAAAATATATTGAACAAATTAGGAAATAACAATGTAAATATAAAGGAAGATAAGGATAGTAAAACAAGCCTATATGTAGTAGTAACTAATACAATTACAATTGCAAACATAAGAGATTCTTATACAAGGATACAAACTGTAGCACATGAATGTATACATTCCATTCAAAGTAAAAGAATGCTATGGTTTAACTTTATCTATACAAATATTTATATGTTGTATTTTTTAATAGTATCAATATTAACTGTATGTAATGTTATTACTAAGCCATCAATATTTTTATATATACTTATAGTTATGGGAATGGTACAGTACTTTATTAGAAGTATGTTAGAAACAGATGCAATGACAAAAGCAAGATACATTGCTAAAGAATATTTAGAAGAAAATAATATATGTTCAAAAGAAAATGTAAATAAAATTGTATCTAAATATGATGAATTAAACAATATGGGAATTAAACTTGTAAATTTAGATATATTTGCGAAAGATATTTTGAAAATAATAATATATAGTATAATTTGTATATTATAAAAAGAAATTTCTAAAAGTATTTGCAATTTATTATAGTTTGTGCTAAAATATCAATATTGAAATTAAACTTAAGAGTGAAAAGTTTTAAAGTTTTGCTTTTAGAGGAGGAATAAATAGATGGAAATTTTAAAATATATTGTAATTATTGTATATGTTATAGTTTGCCTTGCATTAATTATTGTTGCTATGATGCAATCTAAAGATGATGCTGGAATGAGTGGAGCAATGACTGGTTCATCATCAAATAATTTTTATGAGAAGAATAAAGGAAGAACTAGAGAAGGAAAACTAAAAAGATGGACGATAATGTTGGGAATAGCTTTTGCAATATTAACAATTGTATTATCAATTATGTATGTAATTTAGTTTTAAGTAAATAATAAAAAGGGGCAACATATTTTTTTAGTTGCCTCTATTATTATATAAAAGGAGCTTTATATAATAATAGGATAAAATATACAGTGAAAAATAGAAGATATAAAACTTTACTTTGAAGGAGAAAACGTATGGATAGAAAAGAGAAAATATTAGAATTTATAAAGGATAAAGAATATGTACCAATGAAACTAAAAGAAATGGTACAAGTATTAATGGTACCTAAAGAAGAACAAGATGAATTAAGGAGCATTTTAGATGAATTAGAAGCGGATTATAAAATTAGAAAGAATAGAAAGAACAAATATATTTTAATGGACGAAGTGTATATAGAAGGAGAATTTTTGGCAAATCAAAAAGGCTTTGGATTTGTAAAAATTAAAGATAGTGATGAAGAGATACACATATCTGTAGAAAACACTAAAAATGCATTAAATGGGGATACAGTTTTAGTAAAGATTATTGAAGAAGAAAATAATAATAAGACAAAAGAAGGAAAGATTATTAAGATATTAAAACGTGGTATTGATAGAGTTGTTGGAACATTTAAAAATAGTAGAAATTTTGGATTTGTTATTCCTGATGATAAAAAAATAGGAACAGATATATTTGTTTCTAAAAAGAAATTTAAAGGAGCAAAAGATAATGAAAAAGTTGTTGTAAAAATAACTAAATATCCAGAAAGAGGAAAAAATGCAGAAGGTGAAATTATAGAAGTTATAGGTAATATAAATCAAGCAGGAGTAGATATGCTATGCTTAATAAAAGAATATAACTTACCCTATGAATTTCCAGAGTTTGTATTAGAGGAAGCAAATGAAATTAGAGAAGAAATAGAAAAGAAAGATATTCCAAATAGAGTAGATTTAAGAGATAAAGATATTTTTACAATTGATGGAGAAGATGCAAAAGATTTAGATGATGCAGTATTAGTTGAAAAGTTAGAAAATGGAAACTATAAGCTAGGTGTATATATTGCAGATGTTAGTTACTATGTAAAAGAAAATTCTAAACTAGATAAAGAAGCCTTATTAAGAGGAACCAGTATATATATGTTAGATAGAGTTATTCCAATGTTACCAAAACGTTTATCAAATGGAATTTGTAGCTTAAATGCAGGAAAAGATAGATTTACATTATCTATTGAAATGGAAATAGATCCAAATGGAAAAGTTATAGATTCAAATATTTTTAAAGCAGTTATTAATGTTAAAGAAAGAATGAGTTATACCGATGTAAATAAAATATTAGAAAATTCTGATAAAGCAATATGTAAGAAATATGAAAAATATATTGATAACTTTAAGTTAATGGAAGAACTTGCAAAAATATTAGAAAAAAGAAGACAAATTGCTGGAAGTTTAGATTTAGATATACCTGAAAGTAAAATAGTCTTAGATGAACAAGGAAAAGCAATTTCAGTTGGAAAATACGAGTTAACTTTTGCAAATACAATTATTGAACAATTTATGCTTACTGCAAATGAAACCATTGCAGAAAAGTTTTATTGGTTAGAAGCACCATTTGTCTATAGAGTACACGAAATTCCAGAAATAGAGAAAATAGCAGAACTAAATAAATTTTTATATAACTTTGGCTACAAAATAAAAGGTAGTAAAGATAATGTTCATCCTAAAGAGTTTGCAAAGGTTTTAGAAGAAATAAAGGGAAAACCAGAAGAAATGGTAGTTTCCACTTTAATATTAAGGACTTTAAAAATAGCGAAATACGAAAGTGAAAACAAAGGACATTTTGGAATATCTAGTAAATTTTATTGCCATTTTACATCACCAATTAGAAGATATCCAGATTTATTTATACACAGAATTATTTCAATGTATCTAGAAAATGGATATAATTTAAAAGAGAAAGCTAAAGGAGAATATCAAAAAATTGCAGAGATTGTAGCAGACAAATCTTCTGAAAGAGAAAAAATAGCTAAGAAAGTTGAAAGAGATAGTGTGGATCTTAAAAAAGCAGAATTTATGATGGATAAAATTGGGGAAGAATATGATGGAATTGTTAGTAGTGTAACTAATTTTGGAATATTTGTAGAGTTAGAAAATACAATTGAAGGATTAGTTAGGTTTGAAAATTTAGGAGAAAATGAATATTTTAATTATGACGATGAAAGAAAAATATTGATAGGAGAAAGAACTGGTAAAATATATAAACTTGGTGATAAGTTAAAAATTAGAGTTATTGATGCAAATAAAGAGACAAGAAAAATTGCTTTTGAGATTGTATGAAAAAAATTTTTATGATATACTATCGAAAGAAAAAAATTTTGGAGGATATAAATGCCAAAAGTTACTAATGATGATGAAATAACTAAAAAATTAAAATATATAGGGCTTGATTTAGAAAATGTTCCAGAGTTTTTTATGAACTCTAGTAATATTGATTACAGGCCCTTAAAAGCATATGACGAAAATACATATAGAGTATATAAATATGTTCCAATATCAAAAATACAGATATTATTAACACCAAAGAATAGGTTAAACACAATAAAAGAAAAATATGGGGAAGCTTCTACCTTAAAAAGTTATTTAAAACTAGAAGACGAAAAGGATAATGAAAAATTTATTACCTTTTTAAAAATGTTAAAAGAGACAAAAATAGAAGAGATAGAAAAGCTTGCAAAAGAACAAGTAAGATTAAATAAAAATATACCATTTAAAGTTAAATTTGAAGAAAACTATTTATGGCAAATTTACTATTCTGATGTGAATGATATTTATTTTATGCTTGTTCCAACAGAGGATTTGGAATATGCGAGTTTCTTTTATTTATTAAAAAAGCAAATAGAATATCATAAAACAAAAAAAGAACAAATGATATTTGTTCCAATTGTATATGAAAACTATTCAAGCGACTTTCTTAAAAACTCGGAAATACAAGATTTAGAAAAATATATATGGTTTTTTACAAAAGAATGGCCAAATATTTATGAAGTATATGATATTCAAGGGAATATGTCTTTACAAATTACTGGAGATACAGTAGTTTATGAAGATTTAATAAGTGTATATAAAAACAAATTAGAAAGTAAAGAACAAGCACTTAAGTTTTATAAATTTTTAAAGGCAATGTTTATACTATCAACTGAATTACCACATTATTATAAATTTGTAGCAAAGATTGATAAAAATGGTGAACTAGGATTTTCTTTAAAAAACAAAGAAATAACATATGAAAATATGTTTACAGTACTTGCAGAAGATTATAAAAAAGCGATGGAAGAAATGTCATCACTAGAAAAAGAAAAGAATGATTTGGATGCTAGTATAGAAGAGTTAAAAAGTATATCAGTCAAACAAGAAAAAGAATATTTATCAAAAGAAAGACAAATAGCAACATATTTAGAATGTAGAAAAACTTTTTTTGGAAGAGTAAAATATTTCTTTAAACTAAAGAAAAAGAAGAAAGAAGATACTGAAAAACAAGAAGATAACAATGTAAAAGAAATAGAAAAAAACAAAGAAGAGATTACAAATACAAACTTTACTATAAGAGAATTTTATACAATAGATGATATAGTGAAGATTTATAAAGAATTAGATTTATTATTAGAAAAGGTAAAAAATCTAAAATTAGACTATAATGCTTTAGAAAATAGAACCCAAAGTATGAATATAAAAATTCAAAATGCTAATTTGTACATAGAAGAAATTGATAAACACGAAAAGAGCATTTTTGAGTTTTGGAAATTTGCAAACAAAGATGAAAAATTAATGTTAAACCAAGGTTCTATAGTTCAAAATGTTAATAAAAGAACAATAGAAAAAGTATATAGTTATGATGAAGATAGGGAAGAAATAGGAGATTTAATAGATAAAATACAAAGAAGTTATTTATCTAAAGATGATACAGATTCAATTTATATTGCAGGAACAGAACTTTTAAAGGTATTAAATAATATTGATAATGACGAAATAGTAGATAATAGTTTAAAACAACTAAAAGAAGAGCTGGAAAATAATAGGGTTTTATTTAATACAGATAAAATTGATATTTTTGGAGAAATGGCTAATGATAATACTAAAATAAAAACTTTAGGAGATAAAAAACATCGTGAGACTAAAAAAGATAAGCTGAAGATTTTAGAAATTACCAAAGATACAAACTTAGAAGAATATAAAGATAAACTTAAAAAGGTTTTAGATAATGTAAAAAGGATAATAAATAAACAAAAGAAATTAATTTCTATTCCTGCTTATATTGCATTAGATAGAAAAGAAGAATTAGAAGGACTTAAAGTTTTAAATTTAAACCTTGAAGAAGTAATAAAAGAAGCGGAAGATAATAAAAAAATTGTATTATATAAAATTAAGTTAAAAGAAGATACTAAAGTAGTATATTTCTCAAACATAATTTATTATGACAATTATAACAAAACCTTACCAATAGGAATGGATATTAGCGATAAGGGCTTGTTAAATTTAGAAACATACAAAATGAACGAAATAGGCAAAGAAAGCTTTAGAATAAGTAAATTAGAAAATGAATTTAAAATAAAAACAAAAGAAATATGCTTATATGAATATGAATTAACAGAAAAATAAATTTATAGAACAATTACAAAATAAGGAGCATAGGCTATTGACCTGTTCCTTATTTTGTGCTAATATATGTAAGTAGTATTTGCCCGAGTGGCGGAATTGGTAGACGCACACGACTCAAAATCGTGCGGGAAACCATGCGGGTTCGAGTCCCGCCTTGGGCACCATTGCTAATGAAAAATAATATATAAATACTTGCTAACTTACTAATTTGATTCTTGAAAAAGGTGAATTTGAATTGTTAAAAAGAAGTGGCGCAAAATTACCAACAGATAATTATGAATTTGTAAAAGAATAGTGGCAATGTGATGGAAAAATTAAGGGCTAGAGCAATTATAAGAATGTAAATTTGCAATTCACATAATTTAGTGATATAATACTTGTGTTAGAGCAATCTAAAATAACTTTGAAAGGTTGGTCATAACAATGAAAGGCAGTACTAAATACTTTTATGAAATGGAGGAAAAGACATGGCGTTAATTTCAACAACACCCAAAAAGCAAATTGAAATCCAGTACAATGCTATTGCAAAGCTTCAGGAAAAATGTGGGTCTTGCAAGTTGTTTCGGAGAAAGGTAGCAGAGTCAGTTTTTATCTATTCAGTTTGTGGAGATTATGAAACTGAAGATGGTCCTGCAATGCTTGCCATTGCAGACTTTGGTAATAATGACTATGCAATCTACACACCCGACTATTTGACGGACAAACAACTTGTTGTTTTCGAATTTCTTTTGAGAGATGTCGAGAACAACGACAAACTCGTTGTTTTTTCTGAAAGAAGCTACGATGCTGTAAAGAAGTACAGCTATGGCAAACCTGTAAACGTGAAACTACACGTTTAATCTAAGCAGAAACACACACTATCAGCTTGATGGTGTGTGTTTCTACTACAAATAGATCATCTTGCACTTTTCTTTATAAGTTTTCTCTCTTAATCTTTTTAATTCAACTATTTTATTTACAGTTGAAGATTTATATTCACTTATTTAAGCTAATGTAGTTATATTATATTTTCTTAAAAGCAATATTTAATACTAAAAATAAATAAGTATAGAATAGATTAAAAGACTCAAAATCGTGCGGGAAAACATGCGGGTTAGAGTCCCACCTTGGGCACTATAATAAATAGCTTGTAAACTTGCGATGTTTACAAGCTATTTTTATAGATCAATAAAACAACATTAAAACAAAACAAAATTTCGCAAAAACTATTGCAATTGGTTTAGAATTGTAATAAAATAGCAATGAAATAAATGGAGATGATTTCAAATGAATGAGTTAGATAGAAAAGAAAATTATCCAAATCAAACTTTTGAAGAGATAAAGCATATTGATGAAAATGGAATTGAATTTTGGTATGCTAGAGAATTAATGCCTATTTTGCAATATTCAAATTAGCAGAATTTTGAAAAAATACTTCAGAAAGCAATTATTGCTTGTGGAAACAGCAATATTAGTGTAATAGACCATTTTACTGATGCCAATAAAATGGTTCAAATTGGTTCAGGAGCTTATAGAGAACAGAAAGATTATAAATTAACTCGTTATGCTTGCTATTTAATAGCACAAAATGGAGATTCGAGAAAAAAAGTTATTGCTCTTGCACAAACCTATTTTGCAGTACAAACTAGAAAACAAGAAATTAGCGAAAAAGAATATAGTGAATTAACAGAAGATGAAAAAAGATTTTATCAAAGAAATTTAACCAGAAAATGAAATTACTCACTTAGTCAAACTGCTAAAAATGCAGGGGTAAAAAACTTTGATAGATTTCATAATTCGGGTTATAAAGGTTTATATAATGGAGAAACTGCTGACGATATTGCCAAAAGAAAAGGATTAAGATATAGAGAAGATATTTTAGACAATATGAGAAGTGAAGAACTTGCAGCAAATCTTTTTCGTATTACACAAACTGAATCAAGATTAAAAAAAGATAATATTTGTAGTGAAAAAGAAGCCAATAAAACACATTATAATATTGGTAAAAATATAAGAGAAGTAATTGCCAAAAATGGTGGTACTATGCCAGAAGAATTACCCACACCTAAAAAGAGTTTGAAACAATTAGAAAAAGAGAATAATAAAAGCTTGAAAAATAGATAATTGTATTTATCGATTGAAAAAATTTATAGTAATAAATTTATTAATATATGGAGGATAAAATGAATAATCAAGAATTAGAAAATGAGATAATAAAAATTAAACAAAGAAATAAAAAAGTGGAGTTAGATAAAAAGTGGGAAACTAGTTGGACTAGAAAAATTTGTATTTGTATTTTAACATACATTGTAGTTATTATATATTCTTATATAGTAAGGAATTATGATAATATATTCTTAAGTTCATTAGTACCAGTTATTGGTTTTACTTTATCAACATTATCTTTAAGATATATTAGAAAGATCTGGGAAAATAAATTTAATAATATAGGTGAATAAAAGTATTCCACGACGATTTAGTAGTCGTGGAATATTTTTTATCTATTCTTATTAAAATAATCTTCAAAATCTTCTTTAGATAGAGGTTTTGAATAATAGTAACCTTGAATCATATCGCATTTTATACTTTTTATAAAATCTACTTGTTCTTTTGTTTCAACGCCTTCTGCAATTGTTTTTACTCCTAAACGATTTGCAAGAATCATAATATAGTTAATAATATTTTGATTACTGTTTAAATCTGCTTTATCTACAAAAACTTTATCAATTTTAATTATATCAATTGGCATATTTTGTAACATACTAAGAGAAGAATATCCTGTTCCAAAATCATCAATTGAAATTGTAAATCCTTTTGCTTTTATATTATTTAATATTTTTAAAACATCTATTTTACCATCAATTGTAGCACTTTCTGTAATTTCTAAGTCTATACAAGCTCTATCTAAGTTATAATTATCAGTGATTTTTACATATTCATTAATAAAGTTTTCATCTACAAAATGTTCTTTTGAAACATTAATAGATACAGTTGGCAGATAACCATATTTTTCTTTCCAACTAGCCATATCTTTGCAGACTTGTTCAAAAATATATAAATCTAATTTAATGATAAATTTATTTTTTTCAAACAAAGGAATAAATTTACCAGGAGAGATAATATCTCCATCTTTATACCATCTTATCAAAGCTTCTGCACCAATAAATTTCTCATTGCTGGTAAGAGTTTTAGGTTGATAAACTACTTTAAATTCTTTGTTTTTTAAAGCATCTTCCATAGAAGATTCGATTTTTTGTTCTTCGACTAACTTATTTTCAAGTATTTCATCAAATATATAATAGTTATCATTATATAGACCTTTTATTTTAGAACGAGCCATATATGCTTTGTCTAAAGCTTTATTTATATCAATATCTTTTGAATTAACTTTGTAAACCCCAATAGATAAATTAATATGTATAGAAGTATCATCTATTTTTAAATGTGAAGCATTGTTAAATATTGTATCAAGTAAGTTTTTTATATCATATTCATAACTAAATATGGTAGCAAAAACGTCATTAGATATTCTACAAGTAATATTGTTAGAAGGCAGAATATTTACTAATTTTTCTCCAAGTACTTTTAGAATATGATTACAAAATTCATATCCATAAATATTATTAAGTGCTTTAAATTTATTAATATCAAGTACAATAATGTGTTTATTTTTAGTAGAACTTTTCAAAAATATAGAACCATTATCTTTAAAATATGCTTCATTGCCAAGTAGAGTTACAGGATCAATATAAGCAACTTTATATAGTTTATGGTTTTTCTTCTGGTTTGAAAGATCAATATAAATACATATGCTTACTATAATAAAATTAACCAAAAGGCATACGCCAAGGGATATTTCTAAAAATGTAGTAAGTTCCTTAGCGATAGTATCATCAGGTGCAATAGTTACAACATACCAATCATTTACACTAAGTTTTTCATAGTGAATAAAATGTGTGTTTTTTTCTAATTTAATATCAAAAGTTCCAACTTGTTTTGCTTTAATATTTTCTGCCATAAGATTAATTTTTTGGATATCTTCTTTACTTAAATTGTAACTTGTCTTTATATAGCCATATAAATTAATATTATTTTCTTTTATATCATTAAAAGAGTCAATTAATATAGAACCATTATTATTTATTAAGTAAGTGCCTCCTTTACCATGAAATAATCTTCTTAACAAAATTTCTTTATAATCTTCAGTATTAACAGTTGCAAATAATACTAATTCTTTTTTATTTAAAGTAAACGTTTTAGAGTAAATATTTACTTGATTATCTGAAACGGTACTAGGCCTATTTTCAGATAGATATACAGTGTCTTGATTAAAAAATTCTTCAATATTGTGATAGTTTTTTACAATATGCCCATCACTAGTAGAACCATTTCCTTTTTTATCTAATATAACCAGTCTTGTAAAGTGATAGTCTTCTAAATCGTGACTATAGCGCTCAAATATTTCTTCAGGAGTCTTAAAATAACCGCTATTAATAGAATCAACCATTATTTCAACAAACTTTTTTTGTTCAGTTATAGATTGATTTAATTGAGCAGCTGTCTGTTCACTAAGTTCTGTAATATTGTTATACACATTTTGATATGTTAGATCTTTAATAAATTCAACACCAAAATAAGAAAGTATTAAAATAATAATAAATATAGGAAGTATCCATTGAATATTTAATCTGTATTTCTGTAAATTTATAAATTGATTTTTAGTTTTTTTGTTTGGCTTCTTGTTTTTCATAATTCACCTCTAGAAAAAAATTATATATATAATGTATAACAAAATGTAACTTTTTTCAATCATTTTTTACTTTAATTTTATAGAATAAAAAAATTAGAAAAATTTAAAAAAACTATTGACAAAAACAAAACGAAAATATAAAATAAAACAAACAGAAGTTCGAGAACATATTTTTGTATTTTGAGGAGGCATTTAAATGGGATTTTTAAAAAGTAGAAATAAAATTATTACCTATACAATTGATAAAACAATAAAAAATAATTTATATATATCAGTTCAAAATGGAGAAGTAGTAGTATGTGCACCTTGGTATTTTAGCAGAAACCAAATACAAGAAATTGTAGAAGAAAAAAAGAGATGGATTTTAGAAAAAATAAAAGAATATGAAGTAAAAAAAGAGGAATACGTTAATAGTGGAATTGTTAAAATATTAGGACAAAATTGCAATCTAAAAATTAGATATAAAAACATAAAGGGCTTGAATGTAAATATTGAAAATGGAGTTATTAAGATAGAACTTCCTAATAAATATAAAAAAGTTAATAATGATGAATTATTAAAATTATTAACTCAAAAAATTTATAATGTTATAGCAGAAAGAGAAATTGAAAGGGCTATGGAAAAAACAAGAATTTTATTAGGCTATGCCCCAGAGGACTATAAGTTAGAAAGAATGAAAAATACTCTTGGTAAATGTGATAATAGTACAATTATAATTAATCCAGATATTGTAAAATATAAAGAAGAAATTATAGACTATATTGTTTTGCATGAATTTATACATTTAAAAAATAAAACACATTCAAAGAGGTTCTATGAAAAACTAAAACAATATGAACCAAACTATGAAAAATATATAGATGTAATTAGTGGGTTACAATATTAATCGTAAATATTATTTTAAACAAATAATATACTAGTAAAATTGAATAAGTAAAAATTCTAGTTTAAGTACTAGAATTTTTATTTTTGTTGTGTTAATATATATAAAGATACATAATGGGGTATCGCCAAGCGGTAAGGCATCGGACTCTGACTCCGACATTCCTGTGTTCGAATCACAGTACCCCAACCAATAAAATTGTTTGGATAAGAGTGAAAAGATAAGAGTAAAAAGTAAACAATAGATTTGTTATAAAAAAGTTAATCTCTATACTTTTAAATTTTCATTTTTAATTTTTTACTTATAATTTACTAATAAAAGGTTAGAATATTTATAAAAAATTAAGGAGGAAAAAATATGGTAGAAAGAAGAAAAATTGTATTAGTTGGAACAGGCTTTGTAGGTATGAGTATGGCATATTCTATTTTAAACCAAGGACGGAATTAATGAGATGGTTTTAATAGATGTTGATAAAGAGAAAGCAGAAGGAGAAGCAATGGATTTATCTCATGGTATGCCATTTGCTCCTAGTAAAATGGATATAAAGGCAGGAGATTATTCAGAATGTAGGGATGCAAATATAGTAGTAATAACAGCAGGATTAAACCAAAAACCAGGACAAACAAGATTAGAACTTGCAAAAGCAAATGCAAAAATTATGAAAGATATAACAAAACAAGTTGTAGCTAATGGATTTAAAGGTATTTTTGTAGTTGCAAGTAATCCAGTAGATTTAATGACATATGTTGTTTATAAAACATCAGGATTTCCAAAGGAAAGAATAATAGGTTCTGGTACTGTTTTGGATACAGCAAGATTACGTTTCTTAATAGGAGAATATTTAGATGTTGCTAGTAAAAATGTTCATGCATATATAATAGGTGAACACGGTGATTCTTCTTTTGTACCTTGGGGACATTGCTATGTTGGTTGTAAAAAACTGCTTGATGTTATGAAAGAAAATGGAAAAGACATAAAAGATTTAGATAAAATATATAATAATGTTCAGCAAGCAGCATATGAGATTATTAATAAGAAAAAAGCAACCTACTATGGAATTGGAATTTCTTTAACAAGATTAGTAAAGGCAATTCTTGATGATGAAAATGCGATAATGCCAGTATCAACCTATCAAGATGGAGAATATGGACAAAAAGGATTATTTATAGGAGTTCCAGCGATTATTAATCGTAAAGGAATTAAAAAAATAGTTAAATTAGAATTAGAACCAAAAGATCAAGAAAAATTTGATTATAGTAGTAAAATAATAAAAGAAACATTATTAGAAGAGATAAATCCAATATTAGAAGAAAATTAAATAGTGAAATTTATAAAAGTGCTTAACTTTAAGTTAGGTACTTTTTTGTTATATAAAATGGAATAAATTTCAAAAATAGTATCATAATATATATAGTTTAAAATGTTAATTTAGAAAGAGGAGATATTATGAAAGATTATTTGAGTATCGAAAAAGTATCTGCATTAGAAGTGCTAGATTCAAGGGGAAATCCAACTGTACAAGTAGAAGTCGTTACAGAAGGAGGATTTTCAGGAGTAGCAATGGTTCCATCAGGAGCATCTACTGGAAGTTTTGAAGCAGTCGAATTACGTGATGGAGATAAAGAGAGGTATTTAGGAAAAGGTGTTTTACAAGCAGTAGAAAATGTGAATAAAAAAATAGCAAAAAAAATAGAAGGTATGAATGTGTATGATCAACTAGAAATTGATAAAGAACTTATATTACTAGATGATACTCCAAATAAATCAAAACTTGGTGCTAATGCAACACTTGGAGTATCTCTTGCAGTAGCAAAAGCCGCAGCAAATTCATTAGGAATGTCTCTTTATAAATATATTGGAGGGATAAATGCTAAAATATTACCGCGTCCTATGATGAATATTTTAAATGGTGGTAAACATTCGGATAATAATATTAATATTCAAGAATTTATGATAATACCAGTAGGAGCAACTACTTTTAGAGAAGGATTACAAATGGGGGTAGAAGTATATCATAATTTAAAAAAAGTATTAAAAGAAAAAGGATATTCTGTAGCAGTAGGAGATGAAGGTGGTTTTGCACCAAACTTAGAAGATGAGACAGAGGCAATTGAAGCTATATTAGAAGCTATTAAAAAAGCAGGCTATGAGCCTAAAAAAGATATATGTTTAGCACTTGATGTTGCAAGTACAGAGATGTTTGAAGAAGCTAAAAAAATAGGAAAAGATGGATATTATTTTTGGAAGACAGATGTGTTTAGGTCAAGAGATGAAATGGTAGATTATATAGAAGAACTCAGCACTAAATATCCAATTATTTCGATAGAAGATGGACTTGCTGAAGAAGACTGGGAATCTTGGGAAAAATTAACAAATAGATTAAAAGATAAAATACAACTTGTGGGTGATGATTTATTTGTAACAAATAAAAAAAGATTACAAAAAGGAATTAAAAATAGAATAGCAAATAGTATTTTAATAAAACCAAATCAAATAGGAACTTTAACAGAAACTTTAGATGCAATTGAGCTTGCAAAGAAAAATGGATATACAGCAGTAATATCACATAGGTCTGGCGAAACAGAAGATACTACAATTGCAGATATAGCTGTTGCTACAAATGCAGGTCAAATAAAAACAGGAGCACCTTGTAGAACTGATAGAGTTGCTAAATATAATAGATTATTAAATATAGAAGATGAACTAGGAGAAAATGCAGAATTTTAAAATGAATGCTATCATTAGCTTTTGGGGTTAATGATAGCATTTATTTCTATTAATAACTTGTATTAATAGAAGTAGAAATTTGTAATATAGTGTGATATCATATTAGTCAACTTATACAAGAGAGGTAGAAATATGAATAAACAAGAAATTTTAAAGAAATATACTAAAGAAGAGGATAGATTACTAATAGCAAAAGTTTTAGATAAAATGGAATTTGCAAAATCAAAAAACAAGATAACGAATACAGATTTTTTAGATTTATATCAAAAGAATTTGGTGCAAAAACTATTAAACAGCATAAAGTGTGAAAATTATTTGTTTTTTGGAGGAAACGACCAAGCTGAAAGAGAACTTGTAATTTTTTATCCAGAAAAACTTGAAAAACAATTTGTAGAAAAAAACTATAACAATATAATGCAAATAATAGAAATTATTCTACCGAATGAATTACAAGGAAGCTACACACATAGAGATTATCTTGGAGGGCTTATGAAGCTTGGAATAAAGAGAGAAAAGATAGGTGATATTATAGTATTTAATGAAGGGGCTAATATTATAGTTTTAAATGAGATATTAGATTTCGTAAACGGTAATATAACAAGTTTAACAAGATTTAGTAAGTCTTTAATACAAACCAAGAAGATTGAAGAACTACATAAACAAGAAATAAAAACAGAAGAAATACAAATTATAGTATCTTCATTAAGATTAGATAATATTGTTTCAGAACTTGCAAAAACATCAAGAACCAAAGCAGGAGAGGTAATAAATTCTGGAAGAGTTTTTGTGAATTTTGAAAATGTTATTAAAGATTCAAAAACAATAAAAGAAGCGGATATTATAACTATAAGAGGAAAAGGAAGATTTAAAATATTAGAAGTAATGGGAAATACGAAAAAAGGTAGATTTATTGTAAAAGTAGAAAAATATGTGTAAATATAGCAAATTATAAAATTACTATTGAAAAAATTAACATAATATGGTAAAATGAAACAGTAAAACTTACATAAGGAGATAATAAATATGGAAAAAAGGAAAATAATATTACTGTTTCTAGATTTAGAGGGAACTATTTTAAGAGAAGAAGATGGATTATATGATGATGAGGAAATGTATCACTTTTTAGAACAAATTGATAAATTACAAAAAAATACTAATGGACAAGTAAAAATACACTTGGTTTCACCAGTATATAAAGATGTAATGGAAAAAGTAATGGATAGAATAGATATGAATATACACAGTTATAATCGTATTCATAGCAGTAGAGGATACATTAAAGAGATAGAAGGAGCAGCGTGTTACCCAGAAGAAGGAGTACAATCTGAAGAATTTGAAGGAGATAGAATAGTACCACTAAAAAGACCAATTAATAGTCAAGACTTTGATACTGCAAGATATGGAAAAGCTCATTATGTTAGGAATTGGTATGAGGCATATGACGAAAATGTATATACAGATATAGGAATGTGTATTTATTGCGGAAATGGTAGAAATGATATAGCAGCAATAGATTACGTGAATTCCAGAAAAAATGGTTTTGCAGTATGTCCAAACAATAGTAGAACAGATGCAAAGAAAAGAGCGTTTTTTGTGAGTGAAAAAAAAGATTTAGTTGGTATTACTGAAGGAATTGGTGCAATAAATGAACGTATAGAAAAAAGAAATGTAGAACAAGCTATAAACACGAAAGAAGCTGAAGAGGAACAAAAATAATATATAAATAAAATACTTCTTTAAAATTATAAAGATTAAAAGAAATAATTTTAAGGGGTATTTTATTTATATTTTTACACAAACACTTGTTTAAATAAAACAAATATAGTATAATATGGGTTGTATGTATTAATAATATAAAAATATATACATATTGGGGGTAAAAAATGAATGATAAAATAATAATAAAGGGAGCAAAAGAGCACAATTTAAAGGATATAAATTTAGAAATACCAAGAGATAAACTTGTTGTTGTAACAGGACTTTCAGGCTCACGGAAAATCTTCTCTTGCCTTTGATACTTTATATGCAGAAGGACAAAGAAGATATGTTGAAAGTTTATCTAGTTATGCACGTCAATTTTTAGGATTAATGGAAAAGCCAGACGTAGAAACTATAGAAGGCCTTTCACCAGCAATATCAATAGACCAAAAAACCACATCAAAAAATCCACGTTCTACTGTTGGAACAGTAACAGAAATATATGATTATATTCGTTTATTATATGCAAGAATAGGTGTACCATATTGTCCAAATTGTGGTAAAAAAATTGAAAAACAAACACTAGATCAAATAGTAGATAATATTATGGAATTAGATGAAGGAACCAAAATTCAAGTACTAGCACCTGTTGTTAGAGGAAGAAAGGGTGAATTTATTAAGCTACTTGAAGACTTTACAAAAGAAGGATTTGTTCGTGCAAGAATAGATGGAGAGAACGTTGAATTAACAGATGATCTACAAATAGATAGAAAGAAAAAGCATAATGTAGAAATAATTGTAGACAGACTAGTCATAAAAGAAGAGATAAGAAATAGGCTTGCAGAATCAGTAGAAATAGCATTAAAACATGCAGATAATTTAGTGTTAATTGATGCAATAAATGATGGAAAGCATATAGAAAAATTATATAGTGGAAATTATGCTTGTCCTGATTGTGGAATAAGCTTTGAAGAGCTATCTCCAAGAATGTTTTCATTTAATAATCCATTTGGTGCTTGTCCAACTTGTACAGGTATTGGATATTTAATGAAAATGGATGAAGATTTAATTATACCAGATAAAAATAAAACTTTGTATGATGGTGTAAAAGCATTTGGTGCAAGCACAATGAAAAAAGGCGATACAATGGCTAAAATGTATTTTGAAAGTATAGCAAAACACTATGGAGTAAATATAAAGCAACCAATAAAAAAATTACCACGTGAATTTTTAGAAAAGATTTTATATGGTACAGGTGACGAAGAAATAGATTTTGAATATACTTCAGCTGCACGGAACAAGAAAATTTAAAGTACCATTTGAAGGGGTTATACCAACTTTAAATAGACGTTATAATGAAACAAAATCTCAAGGTATGAGAGATTTTTATGAGATGTATATGAGCTATAGCCCTTGTGAAACTTGTCATGGTGCAAGACTAAAAAAAGAAAGTTTAGCAGTAAAAGTTGGAGATAAAAACATAAATGAATTAACAGATATGTCTATTGTTAAAATAAAAGAATATCTAGAATCATTAAAACTTACCAAAAAAGAAGCAATGATTGCAGATATGATTTTTAAAGAGCTAAAACAAAGACTTCAATTTTTAATAGATGTAGGACTTGAATATTTAACATTATCAAGAGGAGCTGGAACTCTTTCAGGTGGAGAAGCACAACGTATACGTCTTGCAACGCAAATAGGTTCTGGTTTAACAGGAGTACTTTATATATTAGATGAGCCAAGTATAGGATTACATCAAAGAGATAATGACAAATTAATAGCTACATTAAAAAAATTACGTGATATAGGAAATACTTTAATTGTTGTAGAACACGACGAAGATACAATGTATGCCGCAGACCAAATAATAGATATAGGACCAGGTGCTGGTGTACACGGCGGACAAGTATTAGCACAAGGAACAGCAGAAGAAATAAAAAAGGTAAGTGAATCTATTACAGGTCAATACTTAAGTGGAAGAAAGAAAATACTTGTACCTAAAAAAAGAAGAAAATCAAATGGAAAAGCAATTGAAGTAATAGGTGCAAAAGAGAATAACTTAAAAAATATAAATGTTAAATTTCCACTAGGTGTATTTACTTGTGTAACTGGTGTTTCGGGATCTGGAAAAAGTACACTAGTTAATGAAGTATTATATAAAACCATTGCAAAGGAATTAAATGGATCTAATGAAAAACCTGGAAAATGTAAAGAGGTAAAAGGATTAGAAAATATAGATAAAATAATAAATATAGACCAATCTCCAATAGGAAGAACACCACGTTCTAATCCAGCAACTTATACAGGGGTATTTGATAGTATTCGTGAAATATTTGCTACTACAAATGAAGCAAAATTAAGAGGATATGAAAAAGGAAGATTTAGTTTTAATATGCCAGGTGGAAGATGTGAGGCATGTTCAGGTGATGGTATATTAAGAATCGAAATGCACTTTTTACCAGATATATATGTTCCTTGTGAAGTATGTAAAGGTAAAAGATATAATAGAGAAACTCTAGAAGTAAAATATAAAGGAAAAACAATAGCAGATGTATTAGATATGACAGTAGAGGAAGCACTAGTTTTCTTCGAAAATGTACCTAAGATAAAGCAAAAAATTCAAACTTTAAATGATGTAGGATTAGGATATATAAAACTAGGACAACCATCTACCACACTTTCTGGAGGAGAGGCACAAAGAGTAAAACTTGCAACAGAACTTTCAAAAAAAGCAACAGGAAAAACCTTATATATACTAGATGAGCCAACAACAGGACTTCATATAGCAGATGTTCATAGATTAGTAGATATTTTACAAAGATTAGTAGATACAGGAAACAGTATAATAGTTATAGAACATAATTTGGATTTAATAAAAACAGCAGACCATATAATAGACCTTGGTAAAGAACGGTGGAGATAATGGCGGAGAAATAATAGGCATAGGTACTCCAGAACAAATAGTTAAAAATGATAAAAGCTATACAGGTAAATTTTTAAAGAAATATTTAGAATAGATTAAAAGCCACTTATTTATATAATAGGTGGCTTTTTTGTATTTTATTTAATAATTCTATAGACTTTTGGAAGGAAATGTCATAAAATAGGTATATAAAAAACTAGAAAGGGGAATGAAAATGTTATTTGAGAAGATTATTTTTAATGTATTGGCATTTTCATTATTTATATTAATTTTCTTTAAAATGATAAAAAAGAATGATACAAACTATGTAATTATTCTTTGCATGCAAGCTATAGGAATTCTTATAAGCTTTATAGAAATTATTTTCAAATTAAATATTGGAGTTTTTATGAAATTTCTTATATATTTATTGTCAGTAATAATACCAGTAATAATTATATATTTCGAATATAAAGGAATTAGTTTTTCAGAAATTATCTATATATCACTTGCTAAAATCGCATTGTTGATGAAGGATTCTAAAGGTGCAAAGAATTTCTTAATAACTCTAGTTACTAAATATCCTGAGAGTTACTATGGTCATAAAATGTTAGCTGAAATTTATGAAAAAGAAGGCGGAATGAGAAAAGCAATTGATGAATATGTACAAGCTATACAGATAAATAAGAAAGATTATAATTCGTATTATAAGATATCTTATTTATTAAATGATTTGGGAAAGAAAAAAGAAGCAAGCCAGATGTTAGAAGAACTTTTAAGAAAAAAACCAGAAATGTTGGACGCGACAATATTATTAGGAGATATATATTGTGAGCAAGAAAGATATAAAGAAGCATCTAATATATATAACGAAGCGTTAAAATATAATCCTGCAAGTTATGAACTTTATTATAACATGGGAATTGTATACACAATGCTTAATGACTTTAAAAATGCAAAATCTTGTTATGAAAAAGCTGCAGCGATAAACACATTACTATATAATGGATATTATAATTTAGCACAAATTAGCTTAATATATAATGATTTAGAAGAAGCGGAAAAATACTTTATGCAAAGTGTTTTGAGTAAAGATATAGAGCCAAAAGCATATTACAATTTAGCAAAGATATACATGATTAGAGGCGACAAAGAAAATGCTGTTAAATTCTTAAATATTGCAATAGAATTAGATCACAATTTTTATGATAAAGCAGACAAAGAACCACTTTTTATTCCTGTTAAAAGTTATATAAACTATCCAGATATGGAAGAAGAACAAGAAAAAGAAAGTAACTTAACACCTAAAGAAATAAAAGTACAAGAACATTTAGAAAATACAATGAAATTAGTAGGAAAACTAAGCTTAAATAATATTAGATTAAAAAAAGAAAAACAAAATGAAGGAATAGATAAGGAAGAACAAAGAGAAAAGGAATAACTATAAGATTAGTTTCATAAAATAAAAAGAAGAAAAAGGTTTATAGGTACACCATAAAACCTAAATATAACATAAGGAAAGTGATTATATTGATAAAAAATATAGCAGTAATAGGTGGAGATTTAAGAATTATTAAACTAGCAGGAATGTTAGAAAAAGAAGGTTATATTGTAAATACATATGGAGTAGAAAAAAGTCCAGAGATAACTAAAAAAAGTAATAATTTAGAAGAATGTATAAAAGATGCAGATATAGTTGTTGGACCTTTACCATTATCAAGTAATGAAGAATATATAAATACACCATTTAGTGATAATAAAGTTAGTATAGATGAATTACTAAATGCACTAGAAGGAAAAACTTTTATTGCAGGTAGTATAAAGCAAGAAGTATATGATAAAGCAAATGAAAGAAATATAACTATATTAGATATTGTAAAAAGAGAAGAATTAGCTGTTCTAAACGCCATATCAACAGCAGAGGGAGCGATACAAATTGCAATAAATGAAACACCAAAGAACTTGCATGGCAATAATGTATTAGTAATGGGCTTTGGTAGAATCGGAAAAGTTCTAGCGAAAATGCTTGATGGAATAGGTGCTAAAGTGGCATGTGAAGCAAGAAAGACAACAGATCTTGCATGGATTAAGGCATATGGATATGAGCCAATTAATTTAATAGAATTAAAAGAAAAAATAAATAAGTATGATATTATAGTTAATACAATACCGTTTGTAGTATTAGATAGAGAAATGTTAAAAGAAGTAAAAGAAGACGCTCTAATAATAGATTTAGCATCAAACCCAGGTGGTGTAGATAGAAATGCTATAAAAGAATTAGGAATAAAATTTAACTGGGCATTATCACTTCCAGGAAAAGTATCGCCTATAACTTCAGCAGAGTTTATGAAAGAAACATTAATTAATATGTTTAAAGAAATAGGGTAGGAATTTTATATATTTCAAAAGAATAAATTAAAAGGAGAGAAATAAAATGACAATACTACAAGCAATTATACTAGGAATAGTACAAGGACTTACTGAACTTTTACCAATTTCAAGTTCAGCACATTTAAATATTATACCTTGGATTTTAGGATGGACTAAATCACAAGAGTTTCAAGCAGCCTTTGAAGGTTTTGATGTGGCATTACACTTTGGAACTCTTTTAGCAATAGGAATATTCTTTTTCAAAGATTGGATAGCATTAATTAAAGGTGGATTTAATCAAGTAGTAAAAAAAGAAAAAACAACAGAAGGAAAAATGTTTTGGTACATAGTGCTTGCAACTTTACCTGGTGGAGCAATAGGGTTTTTATTAGACCATTTTGTAGGTGACGCTTTAGAAAAGCCAATTATTATAGGAATTGCACTTGCAGTTATGGGAATTATTTTATACTTTGTAGATAAAAATGGAAAAGCAAATACAGATTATGAACATATGAGTTTAAAACAGACATTTTTAATAGGGTTATCTCAAAGTTTAGCATTCATTCCAGGAGTTTCACGTTCAGGAGTAACAATGACTACAGGTAGACTTATGGGAGTAGACAGGGAATCAACTGCAAAATATTCATTTTTACTATCAACACCAATAGTATTTGCAGCTACAGTATATAAATTTAAAGATTTTGTATTTAGTATCCCATTTTTTATAGGAATAATAGTAAGTTTTTTAGTTGGTATATTTGTAATTAAATTTTTACTAGAATATCTAAAAAAAGGAAGCTTCAAAGGCTTTGCAATTTATAGAGTAATTGTGGGTATTGCAGTAATAATATTATCTTTTGTATTATAAGATAATATATAAAATCCTTGCAACTTTTAGTTGGCAAAGAATCTAAACAATTTAGCAAAATTAAATGAAAAAACAATATATTTACATAGAGTTATTAAATTAAAAACTATTTACTAGAAAAAGCCCCATCACTTTGAGCGATAGGGCTTTTTCTTACTTCTGCGAAAACAAAGAGCTATATGTTTCAGCAAGTTGAGAAAGGTCGTTAACCTTGTATACGCCTGTTCCGGCTTCAACTTCAACGAAACCGCCAGGCAATGAGGATAACAATGCGATAAGTTCGCTTTCTGTGAGCTTGTATATTGCGAGCTCAGCTGTTTGAGGTACAAAAATAAAGGTTTTACTCATAATGTAGTCCTTTCTGTACTTTAGTACGAAACTCTATGGTTTATGATACAACTATAGTATAACATAAAATTAACTATAAATCAAATTATGTCAAACTATTTAAATCAAACGGTTGTCAAAAATCCCCGTCCCCGTTGACAACTTAAATCCATTCACCGTATTTTTTAATATATAATTTCTTAACAATACTTGCAATAAAACAATATAAAATAGGGAATCCAATAATTACAACTAAATAAATTGGAGGAAAGCCTACAAGGCCGATCCATTTGCCTAAGATTGTGAAGGGTACAATTAGAGCTATTATACTTAAAAGTATGGAGGTTACATATACAGGTTTTGCAGCATTGCTTTTTATAAATGGAGTTTTTGCTGTTCTTATAATGTGTAATCCAATTAAATTTGATACAACTCCATATGAAAACCAAATGGTTTGAAATAATGCAGCATCTGGTAACCTTAAATTAAATCCAAACCATAAACTAGCAAATACCATTAAATCAAAAATTGAGCTGGTTGGTCCCATAAATAGCATGAAGTATAATAAACTTTTTAAATCCCATTTTCTTGGTTTTTCTAGATATTCATTATCAACATTATCAAAGGGTAATGATAGTTGGCCTAAATCATAAAGTAAACTTTGTATTAAAAGTTGTATAGGTGTTATAGGAAGAAAGGGAAGCAATATACTTGCAATTAGTACAGATAATACTTCTCCAAAGTTAAAACTAACAGCCATTTTAATATATTTTAAAAGATTTGCAAAAGTACGTCTACCTTCTAGGGCACCATCTAACAATACATTTAAATCTTTTTCAAGTAAAATTACATCTGAAGTTTCTTTAGCAATATCTACAGCAGTATCAACACTTATTCCAACATCAGCATTAGTAAGAGAAGGGCTATCATTTATTCCATCACCCATATAACCAACCACATTACCAGTTGCTTTAAGTAATCTTATAATTCTAGCTTTTTGTATAGGAGAAAGTTTAGCAAATATATTTGTGTTTTTAAGAAGTCTTAAAACAGCACTATCTTGCAGTTTATCAATCTCGCTACCTAAAACAATTTTTCCGTGAATTTATATTTACTTTTTCACAAATACATTTAGTAACTTCAGCATTATCACCAGTTAAAACAATAACACGAACTCCTTTATTATTTAATCTATCAATAGCTTCTTTTGCACTTTCTTTTGGAGGGTCTAAGAAGCCAATAAATCCCATTAACACCATTTTCGATTCATCTTTAACGCCAAAATCAGTAATTCCAGCCACATCATTTTTTTGACATACTGCAATTACTCTTAGACCATCTTTATTCATATTTTTAGTAATACTTCTAATATTATCTTTAATTTCATTTGTGATTTTAGAAACTTCACCATTAAAACTAAGCATAGTGCAAATGTTTAAAATTTCTTCAACGGCTCCTTTGGTTATAAGTTGAGTTTTTTCACCATTTGAAACCACAACAGAAAGACGTCTTCTTGAAAAATCAAAAGGAATTTCATCTATCTTTTTATACTTTTCTAGAATATTTCCCATATCATTTTCAAGGGCTCGGTTTATAATTGCTTCATCAATATTACCTTTTAAACTAGTTTGGAAATAAGCATTTAAAAAAGCATGTTTTAAAACGCCATAATCTTCATTTCCTTTTACATCTAAGTATTTTTCAAGTACTATTTTATCCTCTGTAAGAGTTCCAGTTTTATCTGTACACAATATATTCATAGCTCCAAAACTTTGAATAGAGTCTAATTTTTTTACAATGGTTTTCTTTTTAGACATTCTAATTGCACCTTTAGCAAGCGTTGAAGATAGAATTACTGGGAGTAGTAAAGGGGTAATACCAATTGCAATTGCAACAGAGAAGGTAAAAGCAGTTAATACGTCATGTTTCCAAACATTTATTAGAAAGGTTATAGGAATCATAACTAACATAAATCTAACTAATAGTTTACTAACATTTTCAAGTCCTTTTTGAAAAGCAGTTTTTGGTTTACCTATTGTGATGTTTTTTGCAATTTTACCAAAGTAAGTATCTTTTGCAGTTTTTATAACAATTCCTTTAGCACTACCACTTATAACATTTGTACCCATAAAACATATATTATCTAAGTCTGTAATATTTTCTATATCTTTAATAGATTTTAGTTCAGAGTTTACTACCTTTTTTACGGCCTCAGATTCACCACTAAGAGAGGATTGACTAACATATAAATCCTTAGCTTCTATAATCCTTAAATCAGCAGGAATTAGGTCACCAGCAGAAAGTATTATTACATCACCTAAGGTAACATCTTTTACTGGAATTTTTGCTGTAACATTATCCCTTATAACAGTAGTTGTAGTTGCAACTAAACTTTTTAGTTTGATCGCAGCTTTATTAGAACGATATTCTTGTGAAAATTCCAGTAAGGTAGAAGCAGTTACTAAAATAAGAATAACTATAATATTGGAATAGTTTGAATGCTCTTGCAAAATTACATCAGTATAAAATAATACAAGCATAATACCTAAAAGAATAATATTAAAGGGGCTAAAAAGACTATCAAAAAAATAATTATACCATTTCTTTTCTTTAGCACTTTTTAGTTCATTTGGTCCATTTTTATGTAGTAAGTTTTTAGCATAATCAGTAGTTAAACCATTTTTAAAAAAATTCATTTTTGATAAAAATTCATCACGTGGTAAAATGCTTTCAAGACCATATTTTTCTTCTAAATTAAATTCTTCTAATTTTGAATTTTTGTTCAAATATTGTCACCTCTAAAATTCTTTTTTTACATTATGCCACAAATAAAGAAAAATAATACATTATTGCAATTTATAGCTACAAATAAAAAGCTATATACTTGAAAGCTATAATAAAAGTTTCATACAAAAAAATCTTGAAATGCATATAAAAATAAAGTATAATATTATAGATAATACACAAAAAAGTGATGCAGAAAGGAGAAAAAATGACTGCGAGGGTAGTATCTCATTTTGAGAATGGCGTTAATATGGGGTTCCAAATAAAAGATGGAATTATCGAGGAAGCCACTTACAAAGGAGAAACTGTTGATCGGAATTCAATCAGTACAATTAAAAATTGGATGAAAAGCCTTTTGGGAGAAAATTCAGAAGATTTTAGAGAATTTTTATCTTACATCGGGAAGGATGCAGAACTTTATTCTTATGGAAGCAAACTTCTAAAGGCAGAAGAAGTAGAATAGAAAAAAGGGAAGCATACTTAAAAAGAATATGATCAAAAACTGGCAGAAATGTAAAAAAGTACACATATGAGTGTATAACAAACTGAAAGGGTGAGAGGTTGTTTTTTTAATCTCTTACTTTTTTCATCTATAAATACTTGACACCTAAAAACACATGTTCTATAATAGAAATGGTGATAATATGGAAAGACAGATTTTACATGTAGATGTAAACAATGCGTTTTTATCATGGACGGCTATTGAAAAGCTAAATTTAGGAGAAGAATTAGATATAAGAACAATTCCGGCTATAATAGGTGGAGAAGAAGCAACAAGACACGGAGTGGTACTTGCAAAAAGTATGAAAGCTAAAGAGTTTGGTATAAGAACAGGAGAACCCATTTACCAAGCAAGAAGGAAATGTCCTAATGTTCAAGTATTTCAAGGAAATTTTGATAACTATAAAAAGCACTCAAATAAATTATATAATTTACTATTAGAATATACAGATAAAATAGAACGTTTTTCAATAGATGAATGTTTTATGGATTTAACACTATTTTTAAGAAAAAATGAAAAATTAATAAATAAAGCATATGAAATTAGTAAAAGAGTAAAAGAAGAATTAGGGTTTACTGTAAATGTAGGAGTAGCAAATAACAAGTTACTTGCAAAAATGGCATCAGATTTTGAAAAACCAGATAAAGTGCATACTCTATTTAAAAATGAGATTCAAGATAAAATGTGGAAGCTACCGGCAGAAGATTTATTTATGGTGGGTAAAAAAAGCATAGGTAAATTAAATCAGCTTGGAATAAAAACAATAGGAGATATTGCAAGATATGATAAAAACATATTAATAAAGAAATTTGGTAAACATGGAAGAATAATGTGGGAATATGCTAACGGAATTGATGAAAGTGAAGTTATATATGAACAAGAAATACCAAAAGGAATAGGAAACTCTATTACCTTACCAGAAGATGTATATAATATTAATAAGTTAAATGAAATATTACTTGCATTAACAGAACAAGTGGGATTTAGGTTAAGAAAGTATAAACTACTAGCAAGTGTAGTTAATGTTCAAATAAGAACAAAAGATTTTGCTAATTTTTCACATCAAAGAAAGTTAGATAAGCCAACTAATATAACAAAGGAAATATACGAGGCAGCAAAACACTTATTAGAAGAATTACATAAAAATAGGGGAGTACGTTTAATTGGACTAAGAGTAGATAAACTTATTAATGAAGATGAAGTACAAATATCATTATTTGATGCGAACAATAATGAAAAACAAGAAAGCTTAGATAGAGTTATGGATAATTTAAAGAAAAAATATGGATATGAAAAAATTACAAGAGCAGGAGAAATGAAAGTTAAAAATATGATTAATATTAGAGAAGAAAAAGGACAATAAAAATTATATAATGTCGAAACGTGTCACCTCTTTATAGGACATGAATATAATATATTATAACACTTATTTAGTGTTATAAGGAGGTGAAATATTATGTTTGAAGAAAATTATTGCAAATGTAGAAAATGTTGTATAGATGTAGTTATATTTGTATTATCACTTTTATTCGCCTTTGTGTTAGGTGTTATAATAGGAGCTGTTACTGGAATATTTGCTGTACTAGGATTAGGAGCATTTGTCGCAATAGCAGTATTATTAGCTGTATTAATTATAGTTAGAATTATAATGCTTATATGTTGTAAGAAATGTTGTTAGTATTTTTGATGTGTCGAATTAGACACATCATTACATAAGAAAAATTTTATAAAAGCATTGAAAAAAAATCATCTTTAATATACAATATGAAAAAAGATACACTAGTGAATGAGAAACATTCATACTTGTAAAAAGGAGTATAAATATGGAATTAATAGATGGAAAAGCACTTGCAAAAAGTATTCGTGAAAATTTGAAAGAAGAAGTTGATAAGTTAAAGAAAAATGGAATTAATCCAAGACTTGCTGTTATTATGGTTGGAGATGATAAAGCATCAAAGGTATATGTTAAAAATAAGTCTAAAGCTTGTGAAGAAATTGGTGTGGATTATAAAGAATATTTATTAGAAGAAGATATTACTATGGACGAGCTATTAAACTTAATACATATTTTAAATGTGGATAAGAATGTTCATGGAATTTTACTTCAAAGTCCATTACCAAAACAATTAGATATAAATGAAGCATTTAAAGAAATAGCAACAGAAAAAGACGTAGATGGATTTAACCCAATAAATGTTGGAAAATTAAGCTTAAATCAAGATTGTTTTGTATCTTGTACACCATATGGAATTATAAAAATGTTAGAAAGCTATAACATACCACTTGAAGGAGCACATGCAGTTATTGTAGGAAGAAGTAATATTGTAGGAAAACCATTATTACAATGTTTATTAAATAAAAATGCAACAGTAACAATATGTCATTCTAAAACAAAAGATTTGGCAAGTACTACCAAAAATGCAGATATAGTTATTGCGGCACTAGGAAAACCAAATTTCATAAAAGCAGATATGGTAAGAGAGGGTGCTGTTGTAATAGATGTTGGAATAAATAGAAATGAAGAAGGCAAAATAGTAGGAGATGTAGATTTTGAAGATGTATCTAAAAAAGCATCATACATAACACCAGTACCTGGTGGTGTAGGACCAATGACAATTGCAATGCTTATGGTAAATGTTGTTAAAGCTGCAAAAGCAAGAATGAAATAGTAATAATAATTTTGTGGGGGCAAAAATATTATTAAATAAAATTTAAGGGAAGCGATATACGCTTTCCTTTTATTGTTATTAGGAGGTATTTATGAACGATAAAAAATATTGGATATGGTTATCTAGACTTGAGGGAATTGGACCAATAAAAATAAAACAATTATTAGAAAGTTATAAAACACCAGAAACAATTTGGAAATTAAAAAAAGAAGAATTATTAAAAATAAAAGGAATAGGAGAGAAAATAGCAAATCAGATATTGAATAAAAAATATAGAAGTAATTTAGAACAATATGTAGAATATATGGAAAAATATCAAATAGGAATAATTACTATATTAGAGAAAGATTACCCTAAAAAATTAAAAAATATTTATGATCCACCTATAGTTTTATATTATAAAGGAAATAGAAAATTAGTAAGTAGTAATAAAATAATTGGAATAGTAGGATGTAGAAATTGTAGTATTTATGGAGAAGAAGTTTCTAAAAAATTTGCACAGGATTTAGCAAAAGAAGAAGTATGTATTATAAGTGGTATGGCAAAAGGAATAGATAGTGCTGCACATATTGGAGCATTAAGAGAAAAAGGCAAGACAATAGCAGTTTTAGGAAGTGGGCTTGATAGAGTATATCCTAGTGAAAATATAAAATTATATAATGAAATTATAAAAAATGGAGGGTTAATTTTATCAGAATATGTGATAGGTACAAATGCAAATAGAATGAATTTTCCTGCAAGAAATCGCATTATTAGTGGGTTAAGTGATGGCCTTTTAGTTGTTGAAGCAAAAGAAAAAAGTGGAACTCTAATAACAGTAGATTTTGCTTTAGAACAAGGAAAAGATGTTTTTGTGGTTCCACGGTAATATTACAAGTGATAACTCGTTTGGTACAAATGAATTAATTAAACAAGGTGCAAAATGTATTACAGAGGTAGAGGAGGTGTTAGAAGAGATAGATAAACAATTAAAATTTTCTTAAAAGACTTTCATTTTTAATACATTTGTAATATAATATGCCTATGTACTTTATAGTACTACAAAGGAGGATATTTTATGGGAGCTAAAAAGGGAAGAAAAAACAGTAACGATGCAGAAAAAGTTAAGACAGAAAAAACTAAAAAAGTTAAAACTGTAAAAGATAAAGATTTAAATAAAAAAGATAAAAAGAAAAAAGGAAAACATAGAAAATTGAAGCTATTTCTTAAAATATTTATTGCATTAATTATTATACTTGCAATAATTGGTGCAGGTGTTTTTGCAGGACTATTTTTTGGACTTTTTGGAGATGACTTTAAAATAAGTGTTAAAGATCTAGAAATAAGTATAGAAAATAGTGTATTAATAGATTTAGATGGAAATCAAGTAGCGACTTTAAATGGTGACGAGAATAGAGAAATAATAACACTTGGAGAAATGGGAGAATATTTACCTAAAGCCTTTGTTGCTATTGAAGATAAAAGATTTTACAGTCATAATGGTGTAGATCTTTCAAGAACAATAAGTGCAACAATAAAATATTTTTTAGGAAATTCAACTTATGGTGGAAGTACAATTACACAACAATTAATAAAAAATGCAACAGGTGAAAAAGATAAATCTTCAATGAGAAAAGTAAAGGAAATTGCAAAGGCATATCAAATTGAAAGAGAAATGTCAAAAGACCAAATATTAGAATCATATTTAAATACAATTCCTCTTGGTGGAGGAGCAAAAAATGTTTATGGTGTTAAAGTTGCATCAAATTATTACTTTGATAAAGCACCAAAAGATTTAACACTTGCACAATCTGCTTATATTGCTGGAATTAACCATTCACCTAATATTTATCTTCCTTTTAAGGAAAATGTAAATATGGAAAGAATTAATAATAGAACAAAGACTGTATTAAGAGAAATGTTAGATCAAGAAAAAATAAATGAAGAGCAATATAATTCAGCAATAGAAGAAGTAAATGCTGGTCTTGCATTTAAAGAAGGAAATATAACAAGTTACAATTCATTAACGCAGACTGAGGAAGCGGCACTTAAACAAGTGGCGAAAGATTATGCAAAAGAACACGATTTAGATTATAAAATAGCATTAAATAAAATAATGAGCGGTGGATATAAAATTTATATTACAGAAAAGAAAAACTTACAAGACATATTAGATAAAGAATATACTGAAAATACAAGTTGGATGACAACGACAAAATCTAAGAGTAAAAAAGATGAAAATGGAAATAGGATAACAGTTCAAATGCAATCAGGTATGGCAATAATTGATCATAAAACTGGGTATGTTGTTGCTTCTCGTGGTGTACTTGGAGAAAAAACTGCGTGGGGAACAAATAGAGCAACCAGTGCTGGAATGCAGCCGGGTTCTTCTATAAAGCCAATTGCTGTTATTGCACCTTCACTACAAGAAGGATTAATAAATGCAGGAACCGTTGTTGATGATACTCCAGTGTCATTTGGAAGTTATAAACCACATAATGATGACTGGAAATATAAAGGCTTATATAATATAAGATCAATATTAAGAGAGTCAAGAAATATTCCAGAAGTAAAAATGATGAGAACATTAGGACCTGCTAAATCTATAGAATATTTAAAATCATTTGGAATATCTACTGTAAATGCTGAAAGAGATGCAGGACTTGCTTTAGCACTTGGAGGAGTTTCAGAAGGTATAAGTCCACTTGAAATGGCAGGAGCCTATGCAACAATTGCAAACGATGGAGTATATATAGAACCTACATTTTATATAAAAGTTGAAGATTCAAATGGAAATGTAGTTATGGAAAAGAAACAAGAAACACATAGAGTAATCAGTGAACAAAATGCATATATATTACAATCATTACTTACAGAACCAACAGGAACTGGAATAAGTGGAACGGCTGGAGCAACTGCTACAAGAGCTAGGGTTACAGGACAACAAACTTGTGGAAAAACTGGTACAGCAGATGATACAAAAATTACATGGTTTTGTGGATTTACACCATATTATAGTGGGGCAATGTATTTTGCATATGATGAAAAAGATGCAAGAGCACCAGGAAGTGGAACTGTTGCTGGCAGATGGGGTGGAATTATGAATAAAATTCATCAAGGATTACCTTCTGCAAAATTTGATAAACCAAGTGGAATAGTTAATGCAAAAATATGTAAAGATTCAGGGCTTCTTGCAAATGACCTATGTAACCAAGATCCAAGAGGTGGAAGAACATATTCTGAAATGTTTGTATCAGGAACAGTACCTTCAAAAACATGTGAAACACATGTTAAATTAAAAATATGTAAAGATACTGGAAAAATAGCAAATGAATTCTGTAAGAATGTAGAAGAAAAAGTATTTATAACTAGACCAAATAGTGATACAGATACGTCATGGCATAATGTTCCAGATGCTCAGTATATGGCACCAACAGAAAACTGTACACAACATACAAAACCAGCAGATACAGTAAAACCAGTTATAACTTTAACAGGAGTAACTAAAGATACAATAGAAATTAAAGTGAATGATAAATTTACTTTACCAAAAGCAACAGCAAAAGATGATGTGGATGGAGATATAACAAAAAATATAAAAACAGAAATAAAAAAAGATGGAAAAGTAGTAGAAAAAATAGACACTTCTAAAGTTGGAACATATGTAATAACATATACTGTACAAGATGCAGCAGGAAATATGGGAACTAAAGCTATTACAGTAAAAATAGTTAAAGGCACTAATGGAAATAGCACGAATACGAATACAACTACAAACACTACTACAAACACCACTACAAATACCACTACAAACACAAATACTAAAAAATAAACAAAATCAAGAGGGTTGCATATAATGCAACCCTACTGATTAACAGAAAGGTGGATTACAAATTGGAATTAAGATTATATAATACTCTTACTAAAACAAAAGATGTTTTTAAACCTTTAAAAGATAATGAGGTACGTATGTATTCTTGTGGACCAACAGTATATAAAGATGCTACAATAGGAAATATGAGAACAAATATATTTCAAGATGTTTTAAGGAGAGTTTTAAAATATAATGGCTATACAATAAAACACGTTATGAACATAACAGATGTTGGACACCTTGTTTCAGATGCAGATGAAGGAGAAGATAAAATGATCAAATCTGCAAAAGAAGAAGGAAAAACTCCTTTAGAAATTGCAGGATTTTATACTAAACGTTTTATGAATGACTTATCAAACTTAAATATTGAACTTCCTGAAATTATTTGTAAAGCAACAGACCATATTAATGAAATGATTGAATTTGTTTCAGGATTAATGGAAAAAGGATATGCATATGAAACATCTACTGCAATCTATTTTGATGTATCAAAGCTAGATGAATATGGTGTTTTATCTGGTATAAATTTAGAAGAACAAAAAGCTGGTGCAAGAGTGGACATAGACCCAGAAAAGAAAAATCCATATGATTTTGCATTATGGATAAAAGCACCAAAAAATCATTTAATGAAATGGGATAGTCCTTGGGGAGTATGCTATCCAGGATGGCATATAGAATGTTCTGCTATGGGAAGAAAATATCTTGGAGAAGAATTTGATATTCATACAGGAGGAATAGATTTAATACCTACACATCATGAAAATGAGATAGCGCAAAGTAAAGGATTAACAGGAAAAAATCCAGCAAAGTTTTGGATGCATGGGGAATATTTATTAATAAATGGTGGAAAAATGTCTAAAAGCTTAGGAAATGTGTATTTATTAAGTGATATAATGAAAAGAGGATATTCACCACTTTCATATAAATTATTTTCCTATTCTGCAAGTTATAGAAATAAAATCAACTTTACTTGGGAAGCTATTGATGCTTCAAATAAAGCCTTGATTAAACTAAAAGAAAGTTATAAAAAACATCTTGAAGGAAATGAAGAAGTTGAAGATGAAATTGTTAATGAATTTGAAAACAAATTTCATGAAGCAATTAATGATGATTTAAATATGCCACTTGCTTTGAGTATTGTATGGGAGGTGGCCAAATATAGTGTAAAATCTAAAAAACTTGCTAATTTATTATTAAAGTTTGATACTGTATTAGGAATAAAAATAGAAGAATTAGAAGAAAATAACGAAGAAATTCCAAAGGATATCTTAGAATTAGTAGAAAAAAGAAAGCAAGCAAGACTTGATAAAAATTGGGAACTATCAGATAAATTAAGAAATGAAATTAATGAAAAAGGGTATAATGTTAAAGATTTAAAAGATGATATGATAGTAGAAAAAAGGAGCTAAATAAATGACAGAAGAAAAGAATATGAACTTTTTTAATAGACTTATAACGAGTATAAAGGATTTTGAAAAATATGCAATTTTTGCTACAGAAAAAACTAGAAAAGCTATAGCTTATTTAGCTTTAGTTATTCTAATTTTTTCTATAGTAATTGCTAGTGTATTTACTTACAAGTTTAGTATATCTACAAATAATGCTATAGACTATTTTGAAACTAATATTAGTGAAGTTAGTTTTAAAGATAATAACTTAAATATTAATTCAGGAGAAGAGTTAAAACTTATAAATCCTGAAGAGGTTCTACCAATTGTTATTATTAATACTAATGCGACTGAAGAACAAGAAAAAAATTATCAAAATGAAATTAGTTCTTATGAAAATGGGATTTTAATTTTAAAGGATAGATTTATTTATAAAAATGAAATGTTAAGTCAAAATATAGATTATGACTATAAAGATATAGCTAGTATATATGGAATTAGTGAATTTGATAGAGAAGATGTATTAACTTTTATTGCTAATACTAATAACATAAATTTGTATGTGAGTTTCTTTATAATAATAGTAATATATCTATTTATGATATATTTTGTAAGCACAATGGCTGATGTTATAATGCTTGGAATATTAGGATTTATTTTCTCTAGAATAGTCGGAATTAGATTAAGATTTAAAGCTACTTTTAATATGGGAGTATATGCATTAACTTTACCTATTTTATTAAATATGATATACATTATAATCAATTCTATTACTGGACTTGAAATTAAATATTTTTCTTGGATGTATACAACAATATCTTATATTTATATGATTGTAGCAATACTTATTATTAAAACAGATTTAATAAATAGACAAGTTGAACTTATGAAAATTATAGAAGAACAAGAAAAAGTTAAAAAAGAAATAGAAGAGAACGAAAGAAAAAAAGAAGAAGAAAAGAAAAAAGAACCTAAAGATAGCAAAGATAAAGACGAGAAGAAAAAGGATAAAAAAGACGAAGAAAAAGGAAAAGAAACAGGATTAGGAGATTCACGGTCTTACACCTCAAGGAAATAACATTTCTGGAGAATAGGAAAGGAAATTATAAATGGATAAGAAGGAAAATAATAAAAAAAATAAGAAAACGAGTTTATATTTATTAACACTAGTAATGGGAATTTTATTAATTGCTGTAGCTATATTTGGTCTATATATGATTAATAAAAAAGGAGAAGATGAAGAAAAAAATATTTCTTATACAGATTTATTAAAAGAAATTACTGATGAGAATGTTGAAAAAATTGAAATGACAGTAGGGAGTTCTTCTATTAAGGTTAAATTAAAAGGGGAAGAAGAGGAAAAAAGTGCAATTGTACCTAGCACACAAGCTTTTATTGAGCTTATTCAAAGTGAAAAAATAGATAAAGGAAATGAAATTAATTTAATCCAAAAACAACAAAATATATTTTTGAAAATTCCAACTACGTTACTTAGTTTACTACCTACTCTTATGATGGTTGCACTATTTGTTCTAATATTCAAAATGCAAGGACTTGGTGATAAAGGTAAAGTTTATGATGGAGTAGAAAATAAAACTGATGTAAAATTTTCTGATGTTGCTGGGCTTGATGAAGAAAAGGCCGAACTTGTAGAAATAGTTGATTTCTTAAAAGAGCCAAAACGTTTTCATGAGATGGGAGCTAAAATTCCTAAAGGAATTTTATTATATGGTAAACCAGGAACAGGAAAAACACTTATTGCAAAAGCAATTGCAGGAGAAGCTAAAGTTCCATTTATTTCAATGAGTGGTTCTGAATTTATAGAGATGTTTGCTGGACTTGGTGCGTCACGTGTAAGAAAGTTATTTGAAAAGGCAAGAAAAATATCACCATGTATAGTTTTTATTGATGAAATAGATGCAATAGGTTCAAGACGAACATCAAATAGTGGTGCAGAAAGTGAAAATAATCAAACCTTAAATCAATTGCTAGTTGAAATGGATGGGTTTGAGAAAAATGAGACAATTATAGTGCTTGCTGCAACCAACAGGCCAGAAATGTTAGATAAAGCATTACTTCGCCCAGGAAGATTTGATAGGCAAATTACAATAGCACCACCAGATGTTAGAGGTAGAGAAGAAATACTTAAAATTCATTCTAAAGAAAAGAAATTTGCTAGAGGCGTAACTCTAAAAAGTATTGCAGAAGATACAGCAGGTTATACTGGTGCTGAACTTGCAAATATTTTAAATGAAGCAGCAATTATTGCAACTATAAATAAACATTCAAGTATTAAGCAAGAAGATATAGAAGAAGCTGTGAAGAAGGTATCAGTAGGAATACAAAAAAAGACAAGAGTAATATCTGATAAAGAAAAGAGATTAACAGCTTATCATGAAGCAGGACATGCTATAGTAGGAAGGTTTTTGAATACAGGTGAACCACTAAAAGAAATATCAATAATACCAAGAGGTGTAGCTGGTGGATACACTATGTATAAAACAAACGAAGACAAATTTTATCGTTCAAAAACAGAGTTAGAGGAAAGATTGGTTGGACTACTTGGAGGTCGTGCTGCAGAAAAAATAGCATTAGATGATATTTCAACAGGTGCAAGAAATGATATACAAGTAGCAACAGAAATTGCAAGAGATATGGTTGTTGCATACGGAATGAGTGAAAAATTAGGACCAATTTCGTTAGAAGATAAAGATAACTTAGCAGTTTTTGGACAAAACATTGAAGATGTAATAGGAATAGAAGTTAAAACATTAATAGATAATGCTTATAAAGCAGCAATAAGTATACTTTCAAAAAATACAGATAAATTACAAATTTTAGCAGAATTATTACTAGAAAAAGAAACAGTAACAGCTGAAGAATTTGAAGAAATATTTGAATAGATTATTTATCAAAAATTTATACAAAACAAGTCAAAAATTGGTAAAAAATGTTGTTTGTTTTTTATTTATATGATAATATATAAATCGTACTATGAATATAATTATAGTGCGATTTATTTTAATTTTAGAGGAGTAAAATTTTGAGTGAGATAAAAGAAATTTTAAACCAAGATTTAACTAATGATAAAGAAGGAAAAATAAAAGAAAATATAGAAGAGCTTGAAGAAAACGTAAAAGAAAGCAAAACAAAGGTCGAAAACAATGAAAAAGACTCTAAGATAGAGAAGGTTACCATATTAGAACAAACACAAGAAACAATTTTAGAAGATAAAGAAGCGGAAAATCAAACAAATAAAATCAATGAAAAAACTAAGTTAGACTTTTTACATAAATATACTATAGTAATAACTATAATTTCAGTTTTATTATTTGTAGGACTAGTAGTATTTTCGACAGTATTCGGATTAATAAACAGAAATAGTAACAAAATAGTAAATGGAGTTTATATAAATGGGATAGAAGTTTCAGGACTTGACATTGAAGCAGCAAAAGAAAAACTAATGCGGAATATATCAAAACAAATTAAATAAAAATATTATATTAAAGCAAAATGAGTATTCAAATGAATTCAATCTTGAAGAAATAGAAACTAAATTTGGGATAGACGAGGCAATAGAAATAGCATATAATATAGGGAGAAGCGGGAAAATTCTAAAAGATAATTATACTATTATTAATACTTATCTAGGAAAAGCAAATATAAATTCTTCTTTTACATATAACAAAGAAGCATTAATGAAAATTATAAATGAAACGGCTGAAAATATTCCAAATAAAATTGTAAATAACTCATATATCATAGATGGTAATGCTTTGGTTATAACTAAAGGAAAATCTGGATATGCAGTAAACACAGAAGAATTAGAAAAATTGATATTAAACGACCTTACTAATTTCAAAATAGAGAAAGAAGAAATCAATATTCCTATTTTTATAAAAGAACCTGATAAAATAGATATAGAAAAAATTCATACTGAAATTTATAAAGAAGCAAAAGATGCATATTACACAAAAGATCCTTTTACAATTTATCCACATAGCATTGGGATGGATTTTAATATAAGTTTAGAAGAAGCAAAATCATTACTAAATAATAATGAGGATATAGTAAAAATACCACTTAAAATAACAACACCAAATATAACTACAAATAAAATAGGAACTGAAGCGTTTCCAGATCTACTTGCAACATATTCAACTACATTTTCTACTAGTAACACAAATCGTACGACTAATATAAAATTGTCATCTAATAAAATTAATGGGGTTGTACTAATGCCAGGAGAAGAGTTTTCATATAATAAAGTAGTAGGACAAAGAACAGCTAGAGCAGGATTTAAAGCAGCAGCAGCATATGTAAGTGGAAAGGTTGTAAATGAAATCGGAGGTGGAATATGCCAAGTATCTTCAACTTTATATAATACAGCATTACGTGCTAATCTAGAAATTGTAAAAAGATCAAATCATAGATTTTCGACAGGATATGTACCACTAAGCACAGATGCAACGGTATCCTGGGGAGGACCAGAGTTCATATTTAAAAACTCTAGAAAATATCCAATAAAAATAGTTTCAACTGTAACAGGTGGAAAAATTAAAGTAGATATATATGGATGTAAAGAAGAAGTTGAATATGATGTTACAATTCAATCTGTAACCTTACAAACTATTCCAATGAAAACAGAATATAGAACAAATACTTCACTTCCAGCAGGAGCAAGAAAAACAGTGCAAAAAGGACATCCTGGATACAAGTCAAGGGCATATAGGATTTTAAAATTGAATGGTAAGGTTATATCAAAACAATTATTATCAACAGATACATATGCGCAGTTACCAACAATTATAGAAAAAAATTAAAATATGAAAAGGAGAAAAAAGAAATGGATTGGAACAAAGAAACAGTACAAAAAATGGAATGGAATGGAGAAATTTCTAATTATGAAGAGAAACTAAGAATTGCTAAAAAAATTGTAGAAAAGGTAAAAGATGGAGATTGTATAGGAGTTGGTTCTGGTTCTACATCTTTTGTTGCAACAAAAGAAATCGCTAAAAAAATGAAAGAAGAAAATTTACACATAACTGCAATTCCAACATCCTACGAAATTAATTTGTTATGTAATGAGCTAGGAATACCAACAGCAAGTTTAATGGATAAAAAACCTGATTGGAGTTTTGATGGTGCTGATGAAGTAAACGATAAAAACTGGCTAGTAAAAGGTAGAGGAGCCGCAATGTATAGAGAAAAATTAAACATTGTTAATTCAAGCATTACATATATTTTAGTAGACGAATCGAAATTTGTAAAAAATATATGTGATAAATTTCCAATACCAGTTGAAGTTACACCTAGAGCAATAAATTATGTAAGACAAGCTATGTTCGATATGGGAGCTGAATCTATTACCTTAAGACCGGCTAAAGGGAAAGATGGACCAGTTATTACAGAAGCTGGAAATGTTATTTTAGATACAGTTTTTAGAAATGTAGATGAAACTTTAGAAAAAAAATTAAAAAGTATAGTAGGCGTAATAGAAACAGGTTTATTTATTGGCTATAATGTTATTATAGAAAAATAAGGTAAATATATTACTGCATAGGAGTTCTAAAAAATTAAAAGGAAGGTAACCCCATATGGAATATGAAAATATAACTAGTCCAGAATTAGAAGGCGTAGAAGAGGAAAGACTAGAAAATTCTTTAAGACCAAAAGCATTAAAAGAATATATTGGACAGGATAAAGTAAAAGAAAATATGAAAATATATATAGAGGCAGCCAAAAAAAGAGGCGAGCCTCTTGACCATGTTTTGTTATATGGACCTCCAGGACTTGGAAAAACGACATTATCTAATATAATAGCAAATGAAATGAATTCTAACATTAAAATAACCTCGGGGCCAGCAATTGAAAAACCAGGAGATTTAGCGGCAATACTTACAAATCTTACAGAATTTGATGTGCTTTTTATAGATGAGATACATAGATTAAATAAAACAGTAGAAGAAATATTATATCCTGCATTAGAAGATTTTAGTTTAGATATTATAATAGGTAAAGGTCCAAGCGCAAGGTCTATAAGACTAGATCTTCCTAGATTTACTTTAATAGGAGCTACAACAAAAGCAGGATCACTTACAACTCCTTTAAGAGATAGGTTTGGAATAGTATCAAGACTTGAACTTTACACACCAGAACAACTTGCACTAATAATAAAAAGATCTGCAACAATTTTAGGAGTAGATATAGAAGAAAAAGCAATAAATGAAATGGCAAGACGTTCTAGAGGAACACCAAGAATTGCAAATAGAATTTTAAAACGAGTTAGGGATTATGCGGCAGTTTTAGGAGATGGGAAAATTACATTAGAAATAGCAAAAATTGCTTTAAGCAAATTAGAAATAGACGAACTAGGTTTAGATGAAATAGATAGAAAAATATTAAAAACAATTATTGAACAATATAAAGGTGGGCCAGTGGGATTAGAAACTTTGGCTGTAACAATAGGAGAAGAAGTGGAAACAATAGAAGATGTATATGAGCCATATTTAATACAAATAGGATTTTTATCACGTACACCAAGAGGAAGAGTTGCCATGCCAGAGGCATATATACATCTAGGAATAACACAATAAATCGCAGAGTAAAACAAAAGGAGAAAATGAGAATGCAAATAATTTATATTTTGTCACTAATTATTTTGGTAATAAGTTTTATACTTATCAAAAAAACAGATAAAAAGCTAAACATACTTAGCTTCATAAATATAACTATAGGAGTAATGTTTTGCTATAATACATTTATAAGTTATGTGCTTACATTCTTTTTAATACCAGTGACATTAATGAGTTTATCAATAATTAATATTGTATTTTCAATAATTCTTATTACTCTAATGTTATACAAAAAACAAATACAAAAATATGAAATAAAAAAGATAGATATAATATATATAGCAATATTAGGAATTGCAGTATTAATAGTATCATACTTAAATTTTGGATTTCCATTCAATATAAAATATGAAACAGGAGATCCATCAGTACATTATTTAACATCAGAAATGTTTGCTGAAAACGATTCATTACTAATAACGGATAGAGATGAAGTTTATAATAGTTTTGCTACAAGAAAAACAGTTTCATATGTTAACTCAGGATTAATAATGAAGTGTTTAGATGGGATTATAGATCCATTTTATAACTACAATATATTTATAATTTTTGGAATATTTGTATTATTTATAACTGCAGCATCAATGTATACAACAATATCTACAGCTGCAATAGATAAAAAAACACATTTTTTGGCATTTGTAGTTAGTTTAATATATACAATGGGATACCCCTTAAATAGTTTCTTATTTGGATTTGAATATCTAAGTATGGGAATTCTTCTTATATGCTTAGTATTTGATATGGTGTATTATTTTAAAAATCAACAATTAAAATTTGTATATAGCATAATAATATTTGCATTATTAAACTTTGGAGTATTTAGTGCATACTATATGTTTGTACCATTTTTGTATCCAGCATTATGGTTATATTTCTGTATTCATAGCTATGAAAAAGATAAAAGTATATTTACTAAAAAGAATATTGCTTTGTTAATTGTAACATTGCTATTACCATTTTTCTTGGGATTTATATATCATATAGCACCACAAATATATGGAGTAATTATTAATGCTAATTTAAATACTGAAACAATGTTTAATTACTCATCATATCTAACGGGAAGAGGTCTTGCAACATATGGATATATATATGTGAATTTATATTCTAATATGTTATTGTTGCTACCAATTCCTATATATTTAATAATAAAAAGCTGGAAAGATAATAAGTTTGCTGGAATGAATATGATATTTTGTATAGCCTTTATAGAACTATTACTATTTGGTTTTATATTTGGAAAAGTATCAATATATTATCTAAGCAAAAACTATTTTGCATTATGGTTTATACTATTTTATTTAAATTACAAAGGGTTAGTGGAAATATATAAGAAGTATCCTAAAATTTCTTTTGGAATAGTAGGCTTTTATACAGTGCTAATAATACTAAATTTATTATTTGTAGATACAACATTAGAAAACAGGGAATTAAACCCAAATGAAAGACTAACAACAGTAGTAGAAGTATTTGGTGCGAATAAAACAATATTGAAATATAAAAAGACGGATTTTTATAAAGAAGAGTTAGAACTGTTAAAATATTTAGAAGATAATATAAGTTATGATAATAAAGTAGAAATAATAGGAGATATGGAGCAAGGATACTGGGCTTATACATTAACAAGATATTTAAACAATAAAGAACAATCATATACAAGAAAAGGACAAAATGGGATTACACTAAAAATGTTAAATGCAAAAAATGATATAGAAGCTGCTGATTATATAATTTATTTTAATAGAACAGATTACTATAAAGTATTACAACAAAGAATACATGAACTAGGAGATATCATTTTTGAAAACAATTTTGGTGGAATTGTGAAGTGTAAATAATAAATTACTTAGAGGAGTACCTATGAAAAGTGAAGAAAAAAGCAATTCAAATTATATAGATGGATTACCAAGTAATGAGGAAGAAATACAGTCAATGCAGAGATATTCTGGACCGTTACATGCAAAAATTAATGTATTGGGAGATTTAGATTTTGAAAGAATAATAAAAATGCATAGTAAAGGATGGAATATGAAATCTTCAAAAGCTGAAATACAGGCTTTGATAAAAGACTTTGTTAATATTTACGGATTAATTTATAGAGATGGAAAAACAGGACATAGTAGATTAATTCGAGGAACAATAACAGATGAAGTGAAAAATATCAAATCAGGAGATGAAATAGGAGGAGCATTATCAACGACTCTTGATGAAGATATAGCTAAAAGGTTTTGCACCGATTACAATAATGCAGTAATAATGAGAATTCAAACAATTGGAGATTTACCACATTGTTATATAGAAAAACAAAAAGGAAATAATCTTGATAATGAAGAAGAAGTATTAATATTACCATTTTCGAAAGTAAGAGATATACAATTTGTTAGTGAGTGGGAAGATACTAAATATTACAATGTAACATTAGAAAAAGGAGAATTACCAGAACTTAGTGCTGAAACATTAAGTGATTTAAGAAAAAGTTGTATAGATGGATATGAACAATTTATACAACAAGTAAAACAAGGTGAAGATTTAGAAGCCGAATATGAAAGATTATCAACCTTAAGTCCAACAACATTGGAAGAAAGAAAGCTAATTATTCAAGATAAAGACAAAATTTTAGAAGAATATGGACATATAAAAGAAAGCATATCAAATTATAAAAACAATTTTAGGCAGATGTTAAAAGGGTTGTGTAAACAAAGAGAAATACATATTGATAAACAAAGAAATGAAAATAGAAGTGAAGAACAAACAATACAAGAAGAACAACAAACACAGAAAATACAACAAGCAATATTAAGTATACTATATGCAAGGATAGAAGAACTTAAAGGCATAACAAATCAAGATAGTACCTTTATTAGGCAAAGTTTACTAAATAATGTAGCGAATATTATACAACATATACATAAGTACAGAGATATATCAAATGCTTTAGGAATACAAACATTTAATTCGCAAGCATTAGAAGGTGAATTAAATGACAGAGTAGAACAAATAGGTGAAGAATTAAAAAAGAAGATTATAGCCAATGACCCTAATATTGAATTTGAGTTATTAGGAGAATTATCTAAGAAATATGGAAATGCAAAAGAAATGTTAGTAGAATTTCCTGATTTTTTACAAGGCTATGATGAAAATTCTGTGTTAGATATAAAAATTAATTTAAATAGAAAAATTCAAGAAATGATATATAGAATAAAAGTTGACAAATTAAATTATGAAAGGAATAGTGCCTTAAGTGAAAAAGATACCTTTCTAAATAAAATATTAGGAAGGACTAAATTAAAACAAGCAAAGGTTAGAAATGCAGAAACAAAAATGAATTATGCAGCTTTTACTAGAGAATGTGCAAATCAACAAAATAGTGAAGAAGAAATGCTATATGAAATATATGAATGTGCATATCAATATAATGGAGGAACTTTAACGGAAGAAATGTTACAAACGGAAGGAGCAATAAGAAGCGTATTTGGAAATTTACCAACAGTACAAATGCTACAAGAAAAGGCATTAAGCACCTTGAATATTCAAAGTCAAGGTTTACAGCTACCAAGTAAAGTAGGCAGAATATTTAGTGTATTTAGTAATAGGAAGCAAATAGAACAACTAAATAATGAAACACAAATAATAAAAAATGAATTACAGTTATTGGTACAACAACCTAGAGAAAATAGTCAAACACAAGGACAAGTAATTACTAAAAATTTAACCAATATCTATAGTAAATATAATAGTATTTTAAATAATATATATACATTGGTAAAAGTTGAAGATAGGCAAGAACAATTATCTACTAATAGAAATATTGGAGAGAAACAAATTTAATAATATACAAAAATGAAAAGAGGAAACAAAAATGAATTTATTAATGCATACCTGTTGTGCACCATGTAGTGTTTATTGTATAGATACATTAAGAAAAGAAGGAATTGAACCTGTCATTTATTGGTACAATCCTAACATACATCCATACACTGAATATAGTGCAAGAAGAGATTGTTTAAAAGAATATGCTAAAAGTATTAACGTAGAAGCTATATTTGAAGAAGAATATGGCTTAGACGAGTTTTGTAAAAATGTAATAGGTGATTTGAAAAATAGATGTGCAAATTACTGCTATAAAGTTCGTTTAGAAAAAACAGTAAAATATGCAAAAGAAAATGGATATGATGCATTTACAACAACATTATTAGTAAGTCCATATCAAAACCATGAAGTATTAAAAGAAGTATGTGAGAATCTTTCAAAAGAATATGACATTAAATTTGTATATAGGGATTTTAGAATAGGATTTAGAGAAGGGCAAAAAATCGCACGAGAACGTGGACTATATATGCAAAAATATTGTGGATGTGTATTTTCAGAAGAAGATAGATATAGTAAAAAAATAGAAAAAGACAAAGAGGTATACTATGAAAAAGAAAAAAGAGATTAATTGGAAAATCATATTTATATTATTATCAGTGGCTTTTATTAGTCCATCTATTGTATATTTGTTACAAGGAAGAAAGATAATAGACTTAGTTTCTAGTTTTACATTTTTCTTTACATATTCTACTGCAGGAATTACACCAGGAAAAGTAATTGGAACAATATTTTTTGTTGGAATATTTGTAGCATTAGCTTTTGTATATTATAAAATTATAAATAACCACAAAAAAGAATTTACAAGTAGTAAAAAAGTAGCAATATTTGTTACAATTGTATCTTTACTATTCTTTATTATGCTACCACTAACTAGTACAGATGTATTTTATTATATTGGAACTGGTTGGAGTGAGGCACATTACAAAGTAAATCCATATTATACCTCTGTAAATGATGTAATGGCAGAAAATGAGGAAGCTGCAAATGATGAGATGCTACTTAAGATGAAAGGAATTTGGAGTGGGCAAACAATAGTATATGGACCAGCGTGGCCATTGATGTGTAAAATTTTAAGTGGTTTATCTATGGGAAATTTATTTTTAGCATTATTTATATATAAATTATTTAATTTGGGATTACATTTAATAAATACATATTTAATATATAAAATAACCAATAAGAGAAATATATTTGCATTATTATATGGAATAAATCCATTAATACTATTTGATGGTTTAGCAAATGTACATAATGAACTAGTGCTTATTTTCTTAATTTTACTTGGATTATATTTCTTTATAAAAAAGAAGAATTTATCACTAACTGTAATATCATTTGCACTAGCTTCAGCAGTAAAATATGTGGCAATATTACTAATACCATTTATAATTTTATATCATTATAGAAAAGAAAAATTATTTAAAAAGATATTATATTCTTTCTTGTGGGCTATACTATTTATTGCGGTATTGGTATTGTGTTATTCAGTATATATGAGAGATTTTGATTTCTTAAATGGAATAATGACACAACAAGGAAAATTTGTAAATTCAATATTTACACCGATTGTATTAAGAGATTTTAACTTAGGATTAGCTGTATCAAAAGGGTTTATGCTAGCATTTATAGTAATATATTTAATTACTATAATAAAACTGTTAGTAACAAAAAAACAGTATATATTTAGCACATATATTAGAAAATACAATGGATTATTAGTGTTATTCTTATTTGGAGTAATAACTAATTTCCAAAGTTGGTATACACTATGGATACTAGCTACAATAATGTGGGATTCATCAAAAAATATAAAATGGTTAGCAAGTATTACAATACTTGCAGAACTTAGTAACATAGTATATTTTGTTGCATATGAACATTATATGTTTGGAGCAATATATCCAATAATTTTGTTAGTTGCAATGGTGATTTCTAATATATTATGTGATAGAAAGCATAAGTTACAGACAAGAAATGCGTAAAGAAGAAGTAAAAAACAGGAGAAAAAATGAAAAAATTAAAGCAAGAAAAAATAATCGTAATAGCACTATTTATACTTATAATATTTATGCAAATATTAGCAATTATATATGCTACCAGCAAAAGAGAGTATTATCATATAGATGAATATTATTCACATGGATTAATGGGATATAAAAGGGCATTTATATATGAAAATGAAGATTTTTTAGATAACTGGCATAATAAAGAATATTATAAAGACTATTTAGTAATAAATGAAAACGAAAAATATGATTTTAGTAGTGTATATAATAATCAAGTAGAAGATGTACATCCGCCATTATATTATTTACTATTACGTATAGTATGTAATTTTAATATAGGCGAATTCTCTATATGGCCAGGAACAATACTAAATATTATAATTTTTATAATTGCAAGTATATTTTTATTTCTAATAGCAAAAGAAATATTTAGAAGTCCATACTATGCATTATTAGTGTGTTTTATTTCTGGATTTTCATTAGCAATTATAGAAACAGTAATGTATGTAAGAATGTATGAACTGTTGGTTTTAAATATACTAATGTTAATTTATTGGCACATACGAAAAAGTGAAGTTAAACAATTAACATATAAAGACCTAATACCTTTATACTTTATGGTGATTGCAGGCTTTTTAACACATTATTACTATTGTGTAATAGTTTCTATATTATGTTTTATATATTTGATAAAATATATAAAACATGAACAATTAAACAACGCAATTTTGTATATAATAACATTAATAGCATCAGGACTAACTGGAATAATAATATTTCCATATTCAATACAACATATATTTTTCAGTTATAGAGGAGAAGGTATTAAGACAAGCTTTTTTGAACTTGAAACTTTATTATCTAAAATCTTAGAAAATATTAGGTTAATAAATAGTGAAATATTTAACAATTATAGTTATATAATAGTAATCTTAGCAACTTTAATATGCATTTTATGGCTAATTACTAAAAAGAAAACGAATAAAAAAGAACGAAATGATAAGATAAAATATGTTACAATACCTATGGCTATATATTTAGGATTTTCTATAATTTGTTCACCATATATAGATTTAAGATATTTAATGCCAGTAATACCACTTATATTTTGTTCATTAATATATGTATTTTATGATATACTAAAGGATATAACAAATAATAAAAGTGTATTTTTAATATTAGTGGTAATATCAATTTATTTTGCAATTACTGTAATACCAAAACTATCTAATAATTTATATACATATAAAGGACACAAAGAAGCTTTAAAATATCTAGAAAGTGTATGTAATATACCTATGATATATGTATATGAAGATTATTCAGCACAATATAATAAAACAATGGAATGTTATGAAGCACTTACAAAAGTAGATAAAACATATATAATGTCAAAAGATAAATTTTCATCTAATAATGTAAAATATGTATTAAATGGCGTAAAAAATAATAATGGGATTTTTGTTATGATGCATTGCAGATACCAAAATCAAATAGTAGGTGAGTTATTAGAGAATGATGTATTTGAAACAGCACAATATATAGGATGGCTAGGAAGATTTGTTATATATGAATTAAAATAAAGGAGTTTAAAAGTTCATGGGAAGAATATTGTTAATTGATGGAAATAGCATACTAAACAGGGCATTTTATGGAATAATGGGAAATAAAATGTTAATGACAGAAGATGGAACTTATACAAATGCAGTATATGGTTTTTTAAGCATTCTGTTTAAAACAGAGGAAGAATTAAAACCTGAGTATATTGTAGTAGCATTTGATAAAAAAGGACCAACCAAAAGACATGAAATGTATAAAGAATATAAAGCAAATAGAAAAGGTATGCCAGAAGAACTAGCTTGCCAAATGCCAATAATAAAAGAGATATTACAAGCAATGAACATTAAGATCATAGAAAAAGAAGGCTATGAAGGTGATGATATTATTGGAACTTTATCTAGATTTGGAGAAAAAAATGGATTAGAAGTAACAATTCTTTCTGGAGATAGAGATAACTTCCAACTTGCAACAGATAAAATAACAATTGAAATACCAAGAACTAAAGCAGGAAAAACAGAAACAGATTATTATGATAGAAAAAAAGTAATAGAAGAATATGGTTTAGAGCCATATCAATTAATACAAGTAAAAGGCTTAATGGGAGATACATCTGATAATATTCCAGGTGTACCAGGAGTAGGCGAAAAAACAGCAATTGCTCTAATTAAAGAATATACAGATATTGATAACTTATATAAAAAAATAGAAGTAGGGGAAGATACTATAAAAGGAAAATTAAGGGAAAAACTAGTAGAAAATAAAGAACTTGCACTTCTATCTAGAGAACTTGGAAGAATAAATATAAATTCTCCAATAGAAGAAAATTTAGAGGAAATGAAAAAAGATGAATGGGATAAAGAAAAAGTACTAGAACTATTTAAAAAATATAGATTTAATAGATATATTGAACGTTTTTCTTTACAAGGTGAAGGAACTAAACCAGAAGAGCAAAATACTAATTTTGAAGTAAAAGAAATAAGCAAAGAAGCGGAATTACAGAGTTTAATAGAACTTTTAGAAAAAGAAGAAAAAATTATTTATTATTTGGGAATAAAAGAAGCAAAAGATAAAGTAGAATATATTATTAAAGAACAAATAGTAAGTATTAGTGTATTTTTAAATAATACAGTTTATTATTATGAATTTGATGAAAATAAAGAAGAATTTATAAAGTATTTTAAAACTATATTTGAAGAAAAAGAACTTGTTGGATATGAACTATCAAGAGATTATATAATGCTAAAGCAAATAGGAATTACACCAAAACATTTTAAATTTGATGTGAAGATTGCAGCATATTTATTAAATCCAGTATCTTCAAAATATCCATTAGATGGCCTTAGTATTACATATACTGGAACTGATATTTTAGAATATTTAAAGAAAAATGGTGTAAAAGAAGAGAAAGAGCAACTTAATTTATTTGAAATGAATGAAGAAAAATCGTCTAATTCAAAACAAAAGCAACAAGGTATCATATATGTTTATGTTATATCAAAACTAGAGAAAATTTTACAAGAAAAATTAACGAATGAAGGTTCTATAGAATTATTCAATAATATAGAGATGCCACTTGTAGAAGTATTAGCAGATATGCAATATGTTGGTATGAAGGTAGATAAAGAGGAATTAGTTAGTTATGGAGAGGTTTTAAAAGGAGAACTAGAAGCATTAACAAAAGAAATTCATAACCTAGCAGGTGAAGAATTTAATATAAATTCACCAAAACAATTAGGTGAAGTTTTATTTGATAAATTAAAACTACCCTATGCAAAAAAGACGAAAAGTGGATATTCAACAGATGTGGAGGTACTAGAAAAAATAAAGAATGAACACGAAATAGTTTCTAAAATTTTGGATTATCGTGCTATGGCAAAATTAAATTCTACTTATGTAGAAGGATTAATTCCATATATTAATGAAAGTGATGGGAAAATTCATTCTTATTTTCATCAAACTGTAACTGCTACTGGTAGAATTAGTTCAACAGAGCCAAACTTACAAAATATTCCAACAAGGAATGAAGCAGGAAAGAAAATAAGAAAAGCATTTAAACCAAGTGAGGACTGTATATTTTTAGATGCGGATTATTCACAAATTGAATTAAGAGTACTTGCTCATATTTCTGGTGATGAACATATGATAGAGGCATTTATGAAGGATGAAGATATTCATAAACAGGCAGCATCAAAAGTTTTAAATGTACCAATAGAAGAAGTAACCAAAGAACAAAGGGCTAGTGCAAAGGCAGTTAATTTTGGGATAGTTTATGGTATAAGTGATTTTGGACTTGCTGGTCAACTTGGTATATCAAGAAAAGAAGCAAAAGTATATATAGACCAATACTTAGAAAAATATAGTGGAATTAAGAAATTTATGGATACAATAGTAGAAGACGCAAAAGAAAAAGGATATGTAGAAACCTTATTTAATAGAAGAAGACAAATTCCAGAATTAAAATCATCAAACTACATGGTAAGACAATTTGGTGCTAGAGCAGCAATGAATACACCAATACAAGGAACAGCAGCAGATATTATGAAAATTGCTATGATTCAAGTATTTAAAAGATTAGAAGAAGCAGGATTAAAATCAAAACTTGTTCTACAAGTTCATGATGAGCTAATAATTGATACAGTTATAGAAGAAAAAGAACAAGTAAAAGAAATTTTGAAAACTTCAATGGAAGGTGCAATAAAGTTAAAGATACCTTTAAAAGCAGAACTAGGAGAGGCAAAAGACTGGTATGAGGCAAAGTAAAAAGATAGGAGAGAAAAGTTTGCAAAAGAAAATTATGAAGATAACAATTATACTATCAATAATAATGTTGGTATCAATATTATTATTTGGTGTATTTAAAATTCAAAACATAGTATTAAAGAAAATATATCCAACTAAATATTCTGAGTATGTATATAGATACTCAAAAGAATATAATGTAGATCCAACTCTTGTATTTGCAATAATAAAGGCAGAAAGTAATTTTAATCCAAATGTAGTATCTTCAAGTAATGCTATAGGACTTATGCAGTTAATGGATCGAACAGCAGAGGAAATAGCAAGAAAGTTAGAAATTAATTTTGTAGAAGGAAAATCGCTATATGATCCAGAATTAAATATACAACTTGGAACTAAATATTTCTCAAATCTAATGAAAGAATACAACAATAATTATTTGCTAGCATTAACAGCATACAATGCTGGAATTGGTAATGTGAAAAGGTGGATAGAACAAGGAATTATAAAAGAAGATGGTAGCGATATAGAAAACATACCATTTAAAGAAACTAATAATTATGTAAGAAAGATTTTGAGAGATTATAAGATATATAAAGAACTTTATAAATAATTAACATAAAATTCAAAAGAATGCATAAAATATAATTGACATATGTAAAGACATATGTTATCATACTATTAACAAATAGGTTTCGCAACCCTACTTGCGAAGAACAAATGCGTAGGTGAACAAATTGAATAGGGGGTTTACTAAGATTTTAATAGTAAGCTCCTTATTTTTGTTTTATAAGCAAGTAGGAGGAAAAGAAATATGAAAGTTGAAGAGGGAAAATTCTATTTTTTAAAAGATTATTTTTTCGAAAAGATGAAAGACAGCAATTTATCAAAGAATAAAGATAACGGGAATAAAAGACCATGTTATTATTGTTTTAGAGATAAGAAAAAAGAAGGATTACTTTGGTTTATACCAATAAGTTCTAAAGTTGACAAGTATCAAAAAATTTATAAAGAAAAATTAAAAAAATATAAGCAAGTTGATACTTTAGTGTTTGGCAAGGTTGGTGGAGAGGAAAGGGTTTTTCTAATACAAAATATGTTTCCTACAATAGAAAAATATATTGAAGAAGTATATGTAAGAAAAAGTGATAAAGTAACAGTAACAAATAAATTGGAAAGAGAAATAAAAGAAAAAGCAAATCTTGTATTAGAAATTGCTAAGAAAGGGAAAAAAGTAGTTTTTCCAGACATAATAAAGATGAGCGAAATATTACTAGAGGAAATAGAAATAAAATCATTTACAAATAATATTACTTGATATATAATAACACAAAATAAAGGAGGTACAAAAATGTCAGTTTTAGTTACAGGTGGAGCAGGTTATATTGGAAGCCATACAGTAGTAGAATTATTAAATAGTGGGAAAGATGTTGTTATAATAGATAATTTTTCAAATAGTAAGCCAGAAGTATTAGATAAAATTAAAGAGATTACAGGAAAAGATTTTAAGTTTTATGAAATAGATTATTTAGATAGAGAAGCCTTAGAGAAAGTATTTGAAGAAAATGAAATAGAAGCAGTTTTAAATTTTGCAGGATTTAAAGCTGTTGGAGAATCTGTTGCAAAACCAATCGAATATTATGTAAACAATGTTTCAGGAGCATTAGTGTTATTAGATACTATGAAAAAATATGCTGTAAAAACTTTTGTATTTAGTTCCTCTGCCACAGTATATGGAGATCCAGAAACAATACCAATTACGGAAGAATGTAAAACTGGAGGAACAACAAATCCATATGGAACATCAAAATTATTTATTGAACAAATATTAAAGGATATTTATACATCAGATCCAACTTGGAACATATGTATTTTAAGATACTTTAATCCAGTAGGAGCACATCAAAGTGGATTAATAGGAGAAGAACCACAAGGAATACCAAACAACTTAATGCCATATATAGTAAGAGTTGCAAAAGGTACATTAAAAGAATTATCAGTGTTTGGAAATGATTATAATACACCTGATGGAACAGGAGTAAGAGACTATATTCATGTAGTAGATTTAGCGATTGGACATATAAAAGCATTAGAAAAATTAGAAAAAGAGAAAAAAGGTTTATTTATTTATAATTTAGGTACAGGAAATGGATATAGTGTACTAGATATGGTAAAATCCTTTGAAAAAGCTACAGGAAAGAAAGTAGAATATAAGATTGCACCAAGACGTCCAGGAGATATTGCTAGTTGTTATGCAGACCCTAAAAAAGCAAGAGAAGAATTAGGATGGGAAGCAAATCTTGGTATAGATGAAATGTGTAGAGATTCTTGGAATTATATAAAAGATAAATAAAAGTTTGATAGTTGCTAAGATGCAACTATCAAACTTTTATTTACTAATATGCAAAATTCACCAAAATTTCACAAAAATCTGATTTTAATTGGTTTACATATTGTAAAAAAGTTGCTATAATAGAAAATATGTAAAAAGGGGAAAATAAATGGAAGAAATAATGGAAAAAGTAGATGAAGTAGAAAACATAGTAAAACAAAAAGAAGAAATACATAAAGAAAAGAAGAAATTTACTATTATGGGAATAAGTATATGGAGAATGTTTGCTTATTTTATTATTTATAGTGTGGTTGGATTTATTATAGAAACTTTATTTGGGCTTATTACTAAAGGAGTAATAGAAAGTAGACAAAGTTCATTATTTTTGCCAGTATGCTGTATATATGGTGTTGGAGCAGTAGTTATGGTTGTAGGTTTACAACACTTTAAAAAGAATAATTACACCTTATTTTTGGGAGGCTTCATAATTGGATCAATAGTAGAATATATTGTTAGTCTTGTTGGGGAATTTATATTCCATATAAAATGGTGGGATTATTCAGACATGGCATTTAATATAAATGGAAGAATATGTATGGCATTTTCATTCTTTTGGGGAATTCTTGCTATATATCTAATGTCACACTTTAATCCTATAGTAGACAGAATAATAGAAAAATTAAAAAATAAAATTTCAATAAAACTGTTGAAAAGTATTGTTGTTATACTAATATTAACAATCTTCGTAAGTTCTATAATTTCAAGTTTTGCTTTAAAAATGTTCTTTACTAGATTAGTAATACAACATAATTTAGAATTACAAGATTATGATGAATATATATTTGAGTGCGCCCAAATTTATAAAAATGAAGATATTAAGAATTTTACATTAAAACATTTTTCGGATGAAAAAATGCTAAAAACTTTTCCCAATATTAAATTAACAGGAAAAGATGGAAATATAATATTTGTTAAAGACATATTGAGTGATATACAACCATACTATATAAAAGTATTTACACCAATACGAAAAAAGTAAATTAAAAAGGATGTTGAATTAAAATGATTTCAAATTATAGTGTAAAAAAACCTTTTACTGTGTTTGTTGCAGTAATACTAATTATTATTTTAGGAGTAATTTCATTTACAAGTATGACAACTGATCTTTTACCTAAAATGGATTTGCCATATGCAATTATTATGACTACATATGTAGGAGCAAGTCCTGAAAAAGTAGAAAATGTTGTTACAAAACCATTAGAACAATCTATGTCTACAATAAGTAATATTAAAAATGTATCTTCTATATCAAGTGAAAACTCTTCAGTAGTTATATTAGAGTTTTCAAATGATGTAAATATGGATTCTGCACTAATTGAAATAAACTCTAAATTAGATTTAATAAAGGCTGCATGGAATGATGATATGATAGGATCACCAATGGTGTCTAAAATAAATCCAAATATGATGCCTATTATGCTTACAGCAGTTGATGTTCAAAATATGGATAATGCAGAGGTAACAGCATTTGTAAATAACAAAATAATACCAGAACTTGAAAGGATAGATGGAGTAGCAAGTGTAAGTGCTACTGGATTATTAGAAGAACAAATAAAAATTAAATTAAGTCAAAATAAAATTGATGATGTAAATAAAAAAATATTAGGTAGTGTAAATAGTAAATTATCTAAAACACAAGCTGAGCTTAATAATGCTAAAAGTAAATTAAATGAAGGAAAAGAAACATTAAAAAAACAATCTAATGAACAAACAGCAAAATTAATAGATGGATTAAGTGCTATAAAAGCAGGAAGTGCTAAAATAGATTCAGCAAAAAATGAAATAGAAACAAAAGAACAAGGATTAAATATTACTAAAAATACCTTAACTACAACAATACAAGGAATGGATACCTTACTTAATAAACTAAATAGTGAAAAAGCTGAACTTGTTAAATTAGGAAATAATTTAACAGATGAACAAAAAATAAAATTAGAAGCATTAAATAGCAGTATATCAAAAACAGAAGAATTAAAAAAAGAAACAAATTCAAAACTTGAAGAAGTAAATTCTGGATTAAACCAAATATCTATTGCTAAAATAGAATTAAATAAACAAAAAGAAAATCTTGCAAAACAAGAAAAAGATTTAGAAATGGCAAAAGTAACTTTAACTAAAGAACTTAGTAAAGCAGAGCAGGCTTTATCTACAAGCGAAACAGAATTAAATAATGGAATTAAGCAATTTGAAGAAGCAAGAGACCAAGCATTAAAAAGTGCATCAATAGACGGAATTATAACTATTGATATGATTTCTAACATATTAAAAGCTGAGAATTTTTCTATGCCAGCAGGATATATTGAAACTTCAAACGACAAAATGATTATCAAAGTTGGAGAAAAGTTTAATAATGTAGATGAAGTTAAAAATTTAAAAATATTATCTTTTGATATAGAAGGGCTTGAAAATATTACTTTAAATGATTTAGCAGATATAGAATTTACAGATAATTCAAGTGAAATTTATGCAAAAGTAAATGGAAATAATGGAGTTGTTTTAACATTCCAAAAGCAAAGTACAACATCAACAGCTGAGGTTTGTAAAGATATAGAAAACAAAATGAATAAGTTAGAAACACAAAATGAAAACTTAAGATTTACAACTCTTATGAACCAAGGGGTTTACATAGACATTATTATAAACTCAGTATTAGATAACTTAGTTTATGGAGGAATACTTGCAGTTATAATTTTATTTGTATTCTTAAAAGATTACAAACCAACACTTATAATAGCGCTATCTATACCAATAAGTTTAACATTTGCAATAGCACTTATGTATTTTACAGGAGTAACAGTAAATATTATATCTCTATCAGGTCTTGCATTAGGTGTGGGTATGCTTGTAGATAACTCTATTGTTGTTATTGAAAATATATATAGATTACGTAAAGATGGTGAAAGTGTTAAAACAGCTGCTATTAGGGGAGCATCAAGCGTTGCTGGTGCTATCACATCATCAACATTAACCACCGTATGTGTATTTTTGCCAATTATATTTATACAAGGAATATCAAGACAATTATTTACAGATATGGGATTAACTATTGCTTATTCATTGCTTGCAAGTTTAATTGTAGCAATAACATTAGTACCAGCAATGGCTTCAAAAATGTTTAAAGAAACAAAAATAAAGAAAGATATTTTCTTTGATAAAATAATTTCCATATATGAAAAATTACTAGGAGTTGCATTAAACCATAAAATAATAGTAGTCCTAACAGCACTTGTATTACTTATAGGAAGTTTTATGCTTACAGGAATAATGGGAACAGCATTTATACCAAGTGTTGATGGAGAACAAATATCTATAAGTATGGAGACACCAAAAGAAGTTACAAGTGAAGAAACAAAGAAAATGGCAGATGAGATAATAGAAAAATTATTAACAATTGAAGAAATAGAGGAAATAGGTGCACTTGATTCTGGAACAATGAGTTCTATATCAAGTCTTTCAGGAGGAAACAGTAATTCTATTAGTATGTATGCAATTTTAAAAGAAGATAGAAAGGGAACTAATGCCGAAATTGCAAATAAAATTTACGAACTAACCAATGGTATGAACTGCGAAATTTCTGTTAGTACTTCTGAAATGGATATGTCTTCTATGATGACATCTGGAGTACAAATTGTAGTAAAAGGAACTGATATAGATAAATTACAAGAAGTTGCAAAAGAAGTATCTTCATTACTAGAGGGGATAGAAGGAATAGATAAAATAGATTCTGGGGTAAGTGAAACTTCAAAAGAAACAAGAGTTACAGTAGATAAGAATAAAGCAATGGAATATGGTTTAACTGTTGCACAAGTTTATTCTAAGGTATCTAGTGATATTTCAAATGAAAATGAAGCAACAACTATTACGGTAGATAATAAAGATTATCCTATTATTGTAGTAAAACCAGAAGAAAAAAGGGTTACAAGTGAGAACGTAAATTCTATTATATTAGAAGGAAAGAAGAATAACGAAACTGTAGAGGTTAAGCTTGGAGATATAGCAAGTATAGAAGAAAAAGATGGACTAAGCTCAATTTCACACGATAATGGAGAAAGATATGTTACAGTATCTGCAACAATAAAACAAGATGCAAACGTTGGTATTGTAGGAAGAGAAATAGAAAATAAACTAAAACAATATATTGCTCCAGATGGATATAGTGTGGAACTACAAGGGGAAAGTGAAACAATCAATCAGTCTCTACAAGAGTTAGTAAAAATGATTGCGCTTGCAATAGTATTTATATATCTAATAATGGTGGCACAGTTCCAATCATTAAAATCACCATTTATAGTAATGTTTACAATACCGCTTGCGTTTACAGGAGGATTATTTGCACTATTCATAACAGGATGCGAGATAAGTTTAATTGCAATGCTTGGTTTCTTAATGCTTGCAGGTATAGTTGTAAATAATGGAATAGTATTTATAGATTATGCAAATAATCTAAGAAGAGAAAAAGGATTAAAAATAAAAGATGCTTTAATAGAAACAGGAAAAACAAGACTAAGACCAATTCTTATGACAGCTCTAACAACAATACTTGGGTTATCAACAATGGCATTAGGGGTAGGTTCTGGTACAGAAATGATACAACCATTAGGTATAGTAACAATAGGAGGACTTGTGTATGCAACACTTTTAACATTATTTGTAATTCCTTGTTTGTATATGATGATGAATAAAGAAAAGAAAAAATAATTTATTTAGAATAGAACAGTTAATTATTAATTGTTCTATTTTTATTGTAGAAATAAAAAAATAAAAAGCTATTGACTTTTTTAAAAAAATATATTAACATATGAACATACGTGCATATAATATACTAAGGAGGTAATTTATGGAAGATAAAGAGTTAGAATTTGTATGTGGAGAAAATTGTCCACACTATAAAAAAATAGATGAAGTAAAAAGAGTAGAACCCAATACTGAAGAAATTTTAAGTTTAGCAGATATGTTTAAACTATTTGCAGATAACACAAGACTTAGAATTATTTGTAGCATTTTAAATACAGAACTTTGTGTATGTGATTTGTGCGAGCTTTTAGGCTTAAATCAATCAACTGTTTCACATCAGTTAGGGTTACTTAGAAATGCTAAACTTGTAAAATATAGAAGAGAAGGAAAACAAGTATATTATAGTTTACAAGATGAGCATATTGAAAAGATTATATCTTTAAGTTTAGAACACATATTAGAGGAGGGAAATAGTTATGGCATGTAAACATTGTGACCACTGTGAAATTGAACATCATGAGCATAAGGAAAAGGAAAATAAATTAGATATTATTTTATATATAATAGCAATAGTATTTTTAGGGTTATCATTTATACCAGCATTTATAAATATAAAAGTAATATTTATATTATTATCTATAGTACTTTCAGGATATGAACTATTATTTAATGGAATAAAAAATATATTTAAACTTGATTTTCAAGAAGATACACTAATGACAATTGCTGTAATTGCTGCATTTTGTTTAGGAGAATATGTGGAAAGTTGTTTGGTAATCATACTTTTTAGATTAGGGGAATTTTTAGAAGAAAGAGCGGTTGATAAATCTAATGAAAGTATTAAAGAAATAGTAAAAATTAAAGCAGATACAGCAAATAGAGTTATAAAGGATGTGATAGAAACAGTAGATGCAAAAGAAATTAAAGTAGGTGACACTATTTTAATAAAACCTGGAGAAAAAATACCTGTGGACTGTAAAGTTATTTATGGAGAAACAGAAATAGACACATCAAGTCTTACAGGAGAGAGTAAACCTGTTTTTGTATCGAAAGAAATAGAAATACTATCAGGTGGAGTAAATTTAACAGGAAGTATTACGTGTGAAGTACTACGAGATGTAGAGAATTCTACGGCTTCCCAAATTGTTGATTTGGTATATGAAGCAAAAAATAATAAAGGAAGAACAGAAAAATTTATAACAAGATTTTCTAAGATATATACACCAATAGTTATTGTAATAGCAGTTTTAATTGCTATTGTACCATTTATATTTAATTTAGATGTAAAAGATTGGATTATGAGAGCTCTTATATTTTTAGTTGCTTCGTGTCCATGTAGCTTAGTGATATCAGTTCCTTTATCATTTTTCACAGGACTTGGAAAAATATCTAAAAAAGGAATGCTTATAAAAGGAACGAAGCATATTGAAAATTTATCAAATGCAACTGTTATTGCGTTTGATAAAACAGGAACTCTAACTACAGGAAATATGAAAATAAGTAAATTAGAGAGTTTTAATTCTTATAGTAAAGAAACAATACTTTCATATATGTATAGTTTAGAATTATTATCAAATCATCCAATAGGAACAGCAATAAAAAATTATAGTAAAGAAATAGAACAAAGAATAGTAGAAGATTATAAAGAAATTGCGGGATATGGACTATATGGAAAAATAGAAGGTAGAGAGATACTATTTGGAAATAGAAAATTATTAGAACAATATGAAATTGGGATAAATAATGAAATACCAGGGAATGCAATTTGCTTGAGTATAGATAAAGAAATAGCGGGATATGTTATATTAACAGAGGAAATAAGAAAGGAAAGCGTTGATATCGTAAAAAATTTAAAAGATATTGGAATTAAAAAGATTATAATGTTAACAGGAGATAATTTAAAAAATGCTGAAGTTATAGGAAAAGAATTAAAAGTAGATGAAATAAAAGCAAGTTTATTACCAAAAGATAAATTAGTAGTAATTGAAGAATTAAAGAAAACAAATGAAAAAGTTATTTTTATTGGAGATGGAATAAATGATAGTCCAGTGCTTGCAAGTAGTAGTTTTGGTATTGCAATGGGAGCAGGAGCTAGTATTGCAAGTATAACAGCAGACGGAATACTAATTTCAAATAATATAAGTACAATACCTAGTATTATAAAAACAGCAAGATGCGCAATGAAAACAGTAAAAGCTAATATTATCTTTTCCTTGATTATAAAAGCTGTTGTATTAACACTAGGTGGGTTTGGAATAGCACCAATTTGGCTGGCAATATTAGCAGATACTGGGGTAACATTTTTAACAGTACTTAATGCTGTTAAAAATATTAAATAATATAGTTTGCTCTATATTTGACTAGTTATGTAAAATGAGTTATAATATTAGTATACTTACAAACACATGGAGGGCTTATTTTATGGAAAAAGACAGGAAGGTAACATTAGAAATGCTGCGGCAAGATGCAGAAGAAGCAAGGGAACGGGCAATAAAGAAACAGGCATTGCCGGATGGGCAACTGAAGGACGACTGCTTATGGGCACTGTATGTGGCCAAGCAAGAACTGGCGAAACGTGATTATGGAGACACAATAACAATCCGTATAACAGGGTTAAGCGGTCGGCAGGAATATTCGGTAGGTTCAGTAACACTGAACTTAGAATCCTTACCGAGTATCAAGGACATACGCAAAGTGCTCAAGAAAGTACCTGCTCTTCAGGAGATGGAAGACCAGTGTGGGTACACGCAGCTAGTACTTCGTTTTGCTTAAGCAAGGCAGCAGAATAAGCGGAAAGCCAGGAGACATTTTGTTTCCTGGCTTTTTTAACTATTTTCAAATAATATAATAAAATTACTTTTAAATTTTGTTAAAATAGTGTACAATTATATACAAATTGTATATTAGGAGAATAAGGATGAAAAAGAAATGGGAATATTATAATTGTAATGAAAAAAGAATAGAGAAGATACAAGAAAAATTTGGTTTAACTAGATTACTTGCAACTATTTTGGTAAATAGAGGGATTACAGAAGAAGATAAAATCAGAAAATTTTTAGAACCAACAAGAGAAGATTTTTATGATCCATTTTTGATGCCAGATATGGAAGTTGCAGTAAATCGTATAATAGAGGCAATGAATAAAAAAGAGAAAATTATGATTTATGGTGATTATGACGTGGATGGAATTACTAGTATTTCTGTTTTACAAAAGTTTTTACGGAGAAAGAGAGATTGAAGTAGAAAGTCATATTCCAAATAGATTAGAGGAGGGATATGGATTAAATAAAGAAGCAATACAAGACATATATAACAAAGGATATAGATTAATGATAACAGTGGATTGTGGTATTTCTGCAACTGAGGAAATTGAATTTGCAAATTCTTTAGGAATAACAACAATTATTACAGATCATCATGAACCATTAGAAGAATTACCAAAAGCATTAGCTGTTATTGATGCAAAAAGAAAAGATAATACATATCCATTTAATCAACTTGCAGGTGTTGGAGTTGTATTTAAATTAATTCAAGCATTGGGAATTAAATTAGAATTAGATGAAAAAGAATATTTGAAATATTTAGATTTAGTTTGCGTAGGAACTATATCAGATATAGTTCCATTAGTTGATGAAAATAGAGTTATTACAAAATTAGGATTGAAACTAGTTAATGTAACTAAAAATTTAGGTCTTAGATATTTGTTAGAAGCAACAGGATATAAAAATATAGATTCAAATACTATTTCGTTTGGAATTGCCCCTAGAATTAATGCTTGTGGAAGAATGGGACATGAAACAGAAGCTTTAGATATATTTTTATCGAATGAAATAAATGAAGTAAAAGAATTAACAGAAAAATTAAATGAATACAATAAAACAAGACAAGATACAGAAAAAAACATAGTAAAAGAAGCGTTGGAATTAATAGAAAAAAATAAAGAAGATGAAAAAAATGCTATTGTAGTAGGAGCTAAAGGATGGCATCATGGTGTAATTGGTATTGTGTCTTCTAAAATAACGGAAACCTATTTTAAACCAAGTATATTAGTATCTTTTGAAGATGGAATTGCAAAAGGATCACGGAAGAAGTATTCCAGGATTTGACTTACATGATGCTTTATGTAAGAGTAGTCAATACTTAGAAAAATATGGTGGACATGAAATGGCTGTGGGGCTTACATTAAAAGAAGAGAATTTTGAAAACTTTAAAAAAGAATTTGAAAAAATTGCTAAAGAAAGTAAATTGGAAGAAATACAACCAATTATTTATATAGATGGAATTGTAAAACAAGAAGATATGAATATAGAATTTATAAAAGCATTAAAAAGATTAGAACCTTTTGGAGAAGGAAATAAAATGCCACTATTTGCCTATAAAGGACTACGTATAAATTCAATTCGTGCATTAACAGAAGGAAAACATTTGAAATTGACTTTACGTGATGATAATATTATAATCGACGCTATAGGATTTAATATGGGAAATTTAGCTAATGAATACCTAATTGGAGATAAAGTGGATATTGTAGGGGTACTAGAAATAAATAATTTTAATGGAATGGAAAATGTTCAAATGAACTTAAAAGATATTATGAAATCAATATAAATAGGTGGTGTAATTATGGGAGAAGAACAAGCTACAATTAATGATATAATTTCAAGAATGAAAAAGAATAATTGGAGAACTAATACTAAGATTATAATGAAAGCATATAACTATGCTATATCAAATCATGGGGATCAAAAAAGAAGATCTGGTGAACCATATATTATTCACCCTATACAAGTAGCATATACACTTGCATGTATGAATTTAGATGATCCTACTATTTGTGCTGCACTTTTACATGATGTAATTGAAGATACTGATGTTACATATGATGATTTAGTTAAAGAGTTTAGTGAAGAAATAGCCGAAATGGTTAATGGTGTAACAAAACTTGGTAAACTTAATTATACTACACTAAAAGAACAACAAGTAGAAGATTACAGGAAAATGTTTCTGGCAATGGGAAAAGATATAAGAGTAATACTAATAAAATTAGCAGATAGACTTCATAATATGAGAACTTTAAAATATTTAACAAGAGATAGACAAATTGCTAATGCTAGTGAAACTATGGATTTATATGCACCACTTGCAAATCGTTTAGGTATGTATTCTTTAAAATGGGAATTAGAGGATTTATCTTTTAAATATTTATATCCTGAAGAATATAGAGAAATTGTAGAAGGATTGGATAGAAAAAGAGAAGAAAGATTAAGATTTATTGAAAAAATATTAGAAGAAATAAAAAAACAATTAAAAGTTCAGCATATAGAGGCAGAAATTACAGGAAGAGCAAAACACTTATATAGTATTTATAGAAAAATGAAAAGGGATAATTGCACATTAGATCAAATATATGATTTATTCGCATTAAGAATTATTGTTAACTCTGTTAAAGATTGTTATGCAGCTTTACGGTGTTGTTCACGAACTTTATAACCCAATGCCTGGAAGGTTTAAAGACTATATAGCAGTTCCGAAACCAAATATGTACCAATCTTTACACACAACACTTATTGGAGAAAAAGGAACACCTTTTGAAGTACAAATTCGTACTTGGGATATGCATAGAATTGCAGAGTATGGTATTGCTGCACATTGGGCATATAAAGAAGCAAATTTTATGGCGGGAAAGAAATCGAATGTAAAAGTAGAAGAGGATAAGCTTGCTTGGCTTCGTGAAACACTAGAATGGCAAAAGGAAATGAGGGATCCAGAAGAATTTTTAAACACATTAAAAACTGAATTGTTTGAAGATGAAGTATATGTATTTACTCCCAAAGGTGATATTAAAGTATTGCCAGCTGGTTCAACTCCAATAGATTTTGCATATAGTATACATGTTCAAGTTGGACATAGAATGACAGGATGTAAAATTAACTCAAAAATGATGCCAATTATTACAAAATTGAAAAATGGTGATATTGTAGAGGTTATTACTCAAGATAATGCAAAGGGACCTAGTAGAGATTGGTTAAAATTTATTAAAAGTACATCTGCTAGAAATAAAATTCAAAGCTGGTTTAAAAAAGAACAAAGAGAAGAAAATATATTAAAAGGAAAAGAATTAATCGAAAAAGAAATAAAAAGAATAGGAATGACATCTAGTGAACTTCATAAAATGGAGTATGTACAAGCAGCCCTTGATAGATATAAATATAACTCAATAGATGATATGTATGCTTCTGTTGGATTTGGTGCGATAACAGCAGGAAAGATTATTGCAAAAATTCTAGAAGAATATAAAAAAGTTAATGAAGACGACCAAATTGAAAAGAAGATAGAAGAACTTGCAAAAGAAAAGAAAGTAAGAAACAATGTTCCTAAGAGTGGAATTATTGTAAAAGGAATAGATAATTGTTTAGTTAAGTTATCAAGATGTTGCAATCCTGTTCCAGGAGATAATATTATTGGATATATAACAAAAGGAAGAGGAGTGTCTATTCATACTACAGATTGTGTTAATATAAAAGATTTATTACAAGAAGAAGATAGAATTATTGATGTAGAATGGTATAATGAAAAAGCATCAAGCTACAATGTTGATATAGAAGTGTTTTCGAATGATAGAAATGGACTTCTTGCAGATATTATTAAGGCAATTTATGATGTAAAAACAAAATTGGTTGCTATTAATAGTAAGGTTAACAAAGAAAAAGTAGTTACTACAGAAATTACAATTGAAGTAGAAAATTTAGAGGATCTAAATAAAACACTTAAATCTTTGAGAAAAGTTGATAGTGTATTTGAAGTAAAAAGAAAAAAATAAGGAAGTAATAATATGATACTAAAGCGATTAAAGTTAGATACTCCACTAGGAGAACCTACAAATTGTTATATTATTGTTGATGAGGAAACAAAAGAAACAATGGTTATAGATCCAGCAGGAGAAGAAGCAAAGATAATAGATATGTTAAATATTTTGGATGCAAGACTAAAATATATCTATTTAACACATTGTCATGGAGACCATACAGGAGCAGTACTTGGATTACAAAATAAATATGGGGCAAAGGTATTAATAGAAAGAAAAGAAAGCGAAAATTTAAGAAATCCTCAAATAACCTTGAATTATTATATAGGTGTACCAGATATAAGATTAGAAGAAGATTCTAGAATTGATGATGGGGATTTGATACATTTAGGACAATTAGAGTTTAATGTTATTCACACACCAGGACATACGAACGGTAGTACATCTTTATTTTGTGAAAAAGAAAAGATGTTATTTAGTGGTGATACTATTTTTCGAGGCACTTGGGGAAGGACAGATTTACCAACAGGGAGTTTAAATGATATAATAAATTCTATAACTGATAAATTACTTATATTACCAGATGAGACAATAGTATATCCAGGACATGGGAAGTCTACTATGATTAAAGAAGAAAAACCAATTTATTTAGAATTAAGAGAACGTGATTTTTAACAAAAGAGTCGCATAATATGCGGCTCTTTTGTCATATTAATGCAAGTACAAGAATAAAATTAATATAGAAGTATTTTAAACGAAGGAGAAAAACATGGTTAATGTTACTGTAATTAATATAAGAAGCATATTTAAATTGCTTTTTATTGCTATAGTATTAATATTTGTACTTGGAATTTTAAAGTTTGTAGGAGGAAGAATTACTCTCATTAGGACAGGAATTAATATGAGTTTTGTAGGATGTATTAATAATACTTTACCTAAAATAAAAGAAGATGAATATACTCGGAGAAATTAAAAAAGTGGCAACTTCTAGAGGGTCTAATTTAAGAAGAATGTTAAGTATGGAATTACCTATGATGGATAATTTAATTATAGATGGAGAAGAAAATGAAGAGATACATGTAGAAATTGACAATAAAAAAAATACAACTAATATTGAAGAAGCAAAAACAAACGTTGCAACTGAAGAAATAAAAGAAAACAATATAACTCCTAAATATAATAGTGTATTTGGAAGTGTTAAAGTTAAAAATGAGTCAGATAAAGAAATTACAGAGGAAATATTAACACCTAATATTTCTTTAGAAAATAAGAAAGATATTATAATTTTTCATACACATATATGCGAAAGCTATACTCCCAGTGAGCAGTTTAATTATGAAATGACAGGTAGTTATAGAACGACCGATTTAAATTATTCAGTAGCAAGAGTAGGAACTGAACTTGATAAATATTTAACAAATTATGGATATAATGTAATTCATAATCAAACATATCATGATTATCCAGCTTATAATGGATCATATGGAAGGTCTCTTACTACAGTAAAGAATATATTAAATAATAATGTAAATGCACAGCTTGTTATTGATTTACATAGAGATGCAGTGCGGAAGTAATGCAAATTATGCACCAAGTGTAAAAATAGGCGACGAAATGGCGGCGCAAATGATGTTTGTTATAGGAACAGATGGTGGAGGATTACAACATCTTAATTGGCAACAAAACTTGAAATTTGCAGTTAAAATGCAGGAAAAGGCTAATGAATTATATCCAGGCTTATTTAGACCTATTATAGTTCGTAATTCAAGATATAATCAACACTTAGCTAAAGCCGCTACAATTATAGAGGTTGGAGCAACTGGAAATACAATGGAAGAATGTTTAGTAAGTATGAAATACTTATCTAAAATAATAAGTGAAGTTGTAAAATAAGAAATATTAAAATAAAAAGTTACAAATTAAAGTTTTATACTATATAACTTTAATTTGTAACTTTTTTTATAATATTGTCATATTATGTAGTATATCTACAAAAAGGAGGAATACAAATGCGTAGAAGATGTAATTGTCATAAATGTTGTTTAAGTAATTATTCAAATTATACAGATGACCTTATGGAAAAAGCTTGTAATAATGTTTCAAATGATATGGAATGTTGTTTAAAAAATAATGATACTTGTGAATGCGAATGTGGATTTGATGAAGAAGAATCAGTATTCCCATCTAATCCAATGTTTGGGCAAAGTTATGTACCATGGCAAACAATGGACAAAACTTTTAAACCTTGTGTTGGATTAAAAATGGGTACTATTTTTCCAGAATTAGTAAGTCCATATGTACCATGTCAAGGAATGGAAGAAATAGAATATATTAGACAAACAAATAAAATAGGAGAGGGGTGTAACAAATGTTAGAAGATAATATGGAAAATAGACATTGTAATTCATGCGAATGTACTTGTGAATGTTCATGTGAATGTAATAATGAAATGAGTTGTGCCTGTAAAAATGACTTAAGAGAAGAAATGATGATGCAATTAAGAGCATATAAATTTTCTATAATAGAACTTGCTTTATATTTGGACACTCATCCTGATGATGAAAAAGCTTTATGTTTGCATAGAGAATATGCAAAAAAAGCAAAAGAATTAGCAGACAAATATCAAAAGATGTTTGGACCATTAACAATTAATTATCCATGTAAAAAATGGAGATGGCTTGAGGAACCTTGGCCATGGGAAAGGGGGAATTTTTAATGTGGAGTTATACAAAAGCACTAGAATATCCAGTTAAAATTAAATGTACAAATCCAAGACTTGCAAAATTCATCATTTCACAATATGGTGGTCCAGATGGAGAACTTGCTGCTTCACTTAGATATTTATCACAAAGATTTGGAATGCCAGATGAAAAGGCAAAAGCTATATTAAATGATATAGGAACAGAAGAACTTGCTCACTTAGAAATGGTTGGAACAATAGTACACCAATTAACTGATGGAGTTTGTCCAGAAGAATTAGAAAAAGCAGGACTTGGAGCATATTATACAGATCATGGGGTAGATGTATATCCTCAATCTGCAGCAGGAGTTCCTTTTACAGCAGCATATATAGCAGCAAAAGGAGACCCAATAGCAAATTTACAAGAGGATTTAGCAGCAGAACAAAAAGCAAGAGCAACTTATGAAAAATTAATAGACTTATGTAAAGATGATCCAGATGTAATAGAACCACTACGTTTCTTAAGACAAAGAGAAGTAGTTCATTTCCAAAGATTTGGTGAAGCATTACGTGGAGTACAAGATAAGCTAGCTATGAAAAGATTTTATATGAATGATTGCAAAAATATGAACAATAATAATTGTAACTGCTTAAAAGAATTTAATAGTGTAAACAATTATAATGTTTGTGATAGTGTATGTAATTGTAACAATAATAGATAGTATATGAAAAACTATTAAACAAAGTTATAAATTTATCTGATAATATAAAAATACATTTCTATGATAAAATTTAATTATTGTAGAAATGTATTTTTTAAGAAGTATTGATTGGATATATAATTAATTTAGTAATAGTTTAATTATATTATACTTAAATAGCATTTTACTAATAGTAATAAAAAACCATTTAATACATAAAATAATGGTGGAGGATTATATGAATAAAATAAAAAAATATCAAATAGCAAGTGCAATTTTTGTATGTATATTAGGAACTTTACTACATTTTACATATGAGTCGTCTAGGGAAAATATGTTGGTGGCATCATTTTCAGCAGTTAATGAAAGTGTGTGGGAACATTTAAAATTATTGTTTTTTCCAATGTTACTTTCTATAATAATTGGCTACTTTTATATACAGAAAAATGCACCTAACTTTTTATGTTCAAAGACACTAGGAATAGTTGCATCAATGCTATTTATCATTATATTTTTCTATACCTATACAGGAATTATAGGAAAAAGTATTGTTTTTATTGATATAGCATCATTCTTTGTTGCAGTTATATTAGGAGAATATCTAGCCTATAAACTTATGACTAGCAATTTCAAGTGTAGCAATATAATAGCAATTACTATTTTAATGGCTATATTAATATGTTTTATAGTGTTTACGTACTCTACACCTAATATAGAAATCTTTAAAGATCCAGTGAAAAATCAATATGGTATTATTAAAAATATGGAAGAACTAAAATAAGTGTGTTGTGATTTTATTAAAATTTAATTAAGATATTCATTTTAATTTAATATTGTGCTAAAATAATATATTGTAATAATTTATATATTTAGTAGGGGATGTAAAAATGAATTGGAAAAAAGTTGTAATAGGGATAGGAATATTATTTATTATAGCAGTGGTGATATTTATACTACTATATATCTTTAACAGAAATGTTTTATATGATATTTATGATGGCCTAAAATATGTAAAACAAGGAATAGAAGTTAAATTATCAGATGAATATAAGGTGGTAGACAAGACAAAAACATATTATAAGAATGAAAAAAATCTAAGAATTCCTATAATATTATATCATGAAATAACTGAAGAAAAGCCAGAAAGAAGTTTATCATATATGCGTACAACAAAAGAGAATTTTGAAAAGCAAATACAAGGCTTACTTGAATATGGATATACAGTTATTTCTTATAATGATTTAATAGCATATGATAAAGGGGAAAAGGCATTACCTGAAAAAGTAGTATTAATTGATTTTGATGATGGATATTTAGGAAATTACTTATACGCATTTGAAATAGTAAAAAAATATAATATTCCAATTAACATATATGTAGTAGATGACTTAGTTGGAACACCAGGATATTTTAGTTGGGAACAAGCAAAAGAAATGAGTGATAGTGGTTTAGTAAGTATAAATTCACATGGTAAAACTCATATATTCTACAATAAACAAAGTAAGGAAAATTTGGTAGAACATATAGAATATGCACATAATAATATTGAGAAACATTTAGGTAAAAAAGTAACAAAGGTATTTACATATCCATATGGAGCATATACTGAAGAAGAATTAGAGGCATTAAAACAAGCGGGCTTTGTACAAAATTTAACAAATGATGAAATAAATGAGACAAACACATTAAATTTATATGGATTAAGTAGAATATATGTTAAAAACAATTATTCTAAATATAAAGTACTAAAAATTATTAAATAAATATTAATTGAAAGTTGAAAATGCATGTACTCTTAAATAGTACATGCATTTTGCTTAAATATTTTTATAAAATTACCATCGGATGAGTATAGTCTAAATTACTAATTGAGTCATAATCATAACCTAAAGTATATACATTTGTAGCAAAAATATCTTTCTCTAACATATTTCTATTAATTTTATTATTTGAAGTTTCTAAATATTTCTTTACAGAAGTTATAATTTCAAGTTTAGGGTTTGAATGACTAATTCCTCCAAGCAAATCTTTTCCTTTATCATTAAATCCAAGAACACGTATATAAGGCATATTAACTTTTCTTGAATTTTGCATATCCTTTTTTGTTATTCCTAGTAAGCAATATAATAAAATTCGTTTAAGTCTTGTTGTAGTATAACGTTTACTTTTAATAATATTAATTAATTCATCTATAGTATTACAAGAGTTGGCAGCATTTTTAATTGAGTATTCTAATCCCTCAGATACATCAGGTAGATCAGCTATTTCGGCAATACTCATTTTACGTAAGTTATAAATTATTTCTTTTTCAAATTTAGTAATACTAGGCACTGTGTGACCAGATCTTAAAGAATCATACATAATATCAAAAGAGCTCTTTGGCATAGCTCGTCTTAAACTCCAAACATCATTTGTAATAGCAATTTTTCTAATAGCAGTTGCACTAGCCATACCATCAACTATTTCTGTTGAATTATAATCAACCTTGTTCCTATTAATACTTAAAGGAATAATATTACTTTTATATTTTTTTAAAGCTTTTAAATATTCTATTGCTAATATATTATTAGGACAAGATAAAACATTTGCATATTTTCTAATATCATTTAAATACATAAGTAAAGCGTTTTCTCTTGCTTTAGGATATGAAATTCCTTTTCCTAATTCGTGATTTAAAATAGAAATAAATTCTTTTGGTTCATTATATAAAATCTTTGCAAAATCATCTAGTATTCGTACATCGCAAAGTTCACTTCCAAAAGAAAGATAATCTACTATATTTAAGGAATTTAAAATTTTAATCGCACCTTCAGCAAAGTTTTCAGCACTAGATATACTATATATTAGAGGTAGTTCAATAACAAGATCAACACCATTTTTAATAGCCATTTCAGCTTTTGACCATTTATCTATTAAAGAAGTATCGCCACGTTGTACAAAGTTACCACTAATAATGGCAACTGTATAATCAGCATTTACAGCTTTTTTTGACTCATTTACATGGTATAGATGACCATTATGAAATGGATTGTATTCAGCAATAATACCAAGTACTTTATTCATAAATTCTACCTCCTATATTGCAATTAAAAACAATTTACTGATATAATATCATAAAAGATAATAAATTTCAAATATTATGTTAAAATTCATGTAAAATACAATATAAAATTGATAAAAAATATCAAGAATGGGGGAAAAATGGAAGAAGTTATTATATATACAGATGGAGCATGTTCAGGAAATCCAGGTCCAGGAGGTTGGGGAAGTGTTCTTATGTATAAAGGAAATACTAAAGAAATATCCGGAGCTCTTAAAGATACTACAAACAATGTGATGGAATTAACTGCTGTTATTGAAGCACTTAAATTATTAAAATTCAAATGCAATGTAAAACTATATAGTGACAGTGCATATGTTGTAAATGCTTTTAATCAAAAATGGATTTATGGATGGATGAAGAATGGATGGAAAAATTCTAATAAAGAACCTGTAAAAAATAAAGAATTATGGGAGGAGTTATATTCATTAACTAAAGTTCATAATGTGGAATTTATTAAAGTAAAAGGTCATGCTGATAATATATACAACAACAGATGTGATGAAATGGCAAGAAATGCTATTAGTACATTATAAAAAAAGAAGTCCCTCTTATGTAAAACTACATAAGAGGGACTATAGAATTTTTCTGAAGAAGGGTCTTTTAACAGAGTTATAATTCTTGTTAAAATGTGGATCAATGTCTGAAGATCAATTGGTGATTGAATTTGGTAAATTGACGTTCTTTTATCCGTAGGTGTTATGGAGACAAGAATTCTTTTAAATGTGACTTTAGGCATAGTCTTCATTGTATGGACTAATCTAATAACCTGCATAAGTATACCAATGGTTTCAGCAAGGGTAAAAGAAGAGTCAACAAAGAAATAAGTAGTTTGAGCTTTAAAAATATTATAAAATATGATATAATTTACAAATATAATAATTAACAAAATAGGGAAGGATTCTAGATATGAAAATTATAGGTGTTACAGGAAGTTCGGGAGCTGGAAAAACGACGATATGTGCTATATTAGAAGAAAAATATGCTGCACATATTATAGATGCAGATAAAGTTGCAAAAAGATTAACTAAAAAAGGAACTATGTATTTAAATTCTATAGTAGAATATTTTGGCATAGATATACTTGATAATAATGGAGAACTTAAAAGAAAAGAATTAGCCAGTATAATATATGATGATGAAGAAAAAAGAAAGGCGCTAAATAATCTTACATTTACATATGTAGTAAAAGAAATCAAAGAAAACATTAATAATTTAATGGATAAAGAATTAATCGTAATAGATGCACCACTTTTATATGAAAGTAATTTAGATAAAGTTTGTGATATAGTAATTGGAGTGATTGCTAAAGAAAAAGATAAAATAGATAGAATTTGCTTAAGAGATGGTATTGGTGAAGAAATGGCAAAAAAAAGATTGGCAATACAATTAAATGATGATTATTTAAAAGATAGAGCAGATTATGTAATTACAAATAATGGTGATTTAATAGAACTAGAAGAGGAGATAAGAAAAATAGGATTAAAATAAAATTATTAAGAGGTTTAACAATTGGTTAAACCTCTTAATAATTCAAATGCATTACATTATTATGACATTTTTGTAACATGCTTGAATTGTGTCTTCTTTTACAATATAATAAAAATGAAATATAGTATTAACAACAAAAGATTAGGGGGATAATATGGAAACGTTTGCAGATTATATATTGTCTGAACAAGACTATATAAAGAAAATGGAAATAGTATATTATTTAAAGAAACGAACTAATATTTTCTTCGATAATTCTGTTATATTTAAAACAGAACTTGCAAGAATGTTTATAGAAGATATGGATATAGATGTAGATAAAAATTTGGTTTTAACAGCCTCATTATTATGTTCATGTAAAAAGCCTGAAGACCCTAAAAATTTATCAAAAATCAAATCATATGCAAAAGAAGGAGCTGAATATTTAGCAACATTAGGATTTGATAAGAAATTTTGTAAAATATGTGAAGAAGTAAATAGATATAGTGGAAGTACACCAAGAGAAAAAGAAAGTGATATACTAGAATTAGTAGATAATTTTGGAGGAATGCTTTTAAACAGACCAGAAAGAAGAGGATTTCCTGTCGATGAAGCATTGGTTTTACTAGAATTTAGAAATATGAAGGGAAAAGATAATATTTATCTTAACAAATTTAAAGAATTTGTAAGTGTGACAGAGGGAATTGCAGTATAGAAACGGAGGAAATAAAATGGGATATTATAATGGAAATGATGGATCATATTATCAACTATTTATGGGATCTAATAAATTAACTGAAGAGCAAAAACTATTTAATAAACTATCACCAGAAGAAATTAGAGAAGGAATTGAAATTGCACAACAACAATATATGAGAGATATGAAAAATATAAGTAAAGTTCACTTAAAAGCTGAAAAATTAAAAACACCATATTCTAAAACAAAGAAAGATAAAATTGAATATGTTGTAAAAGAAAGTAAAGAAACCATTGAAGAAAAAACTTCGGGAGAAGAAAGATAAAATACTAATAGAGGATTATTAACTAATCCTCTATAATTTTGGAAAAAGAGAGGTAATAAGTAATGTATGAAATATTTGCAGATTTACATGTACACATAGGAAGAAGTAAAAGTAATAAACCAATAAAAATAACAGCAGCGAGAAGCTTAAACTTTGAAAATATTGCTAAAGAATGTGTAGAAAAGAAAGGAATAAATGTTGTAGGAATTATTGACTGCGCATCTCCTTATGTAATTGAAGATATAGAAGAATTCTTAAAAAATGGCGAAGCATATGAAATAAAAGATGGTGGAATTATATATAAGGATAAAGTTTGTATTCTATTAGGAAGTGAAATTGAGACCTCTGAGATAAATGATAATGGAAAAACTGGTAGTGCGCATAATATATGTTTTTTTCCAAGCTTAAAGGATATAAAAGGATTTTCTAAGGAAATGAGTACACATATAAGCAATATAACTTTAAGTTCACAAAGAGCAGATATATCAGCATATTACTTAATAGATATAGTTGAAAAATATAATGGTATTTTAATACCAGCACATGTATTTACACCACATAAAAGTTTTTATGGAAATTGTACAGATAGATTAGAAAAAATATTTAAAGAGAAGTTTAATAAGATAATAGCAATAGAATTAGGTTTAAGTTCAGATACCTTTTTAGCAGATGAGATAAGTGAACTTGAAACTCGTACGTTTTTAACAAATTCAGACGCACATTCATTACCTAAAATTGCCAGAGAATATAATAAAATATTAGTAGAAGATATAAGTTTTAAAGAAATTGTAAAAGCCTTAAAAAATGAAGATGGAAGAAAAATAATTTGTAACTATGGATTAGATCCAAAGCTAGGAAAATATCATAGAACCTATTGTGAAACATGTGAAAAAAATATTCCAGGAGATGCACCAGTAACAACTTGTCCAAATTGCGCTTCTAAAAACATAACAATGGGTGTGTTTGATAGAATTGAAATGATTAAGGATAAAAAAGAAACAAAAAGTCCTAAAAATCGTCCGCCATATATTTATCAAGTACCTCTTACATTTATACCAGGACTTGGAGGAAAAACGATAGAGAAATTGTTAAATACTTTTGAAACCGAGATGAATATATTACATAAACTTTCTAAGGACGATATTGAACAAGTAGTAGGAGAAAAAATAGCAAATAATATTATACTTGCAAGAGAAGGAAAATTAGGTATACAAGAAGGACGGCGGAGGAGTTTATGGACGTATAGCTGCTGTTGCACAATCAATCAAAAAATAGATATTTGGTGGGTGATCTTAATCATCCACTTTTTTATTAAATTTCCATAAAAACTAGTTCTAAAAATAATTTTATTACATAGACATTATGTATAAGCGAATGAGCATCTATAGGAGGTAGTAAAATTTGAGAAACATAGGAAAAAGAAATGCGAATAGCAAGATAAAAGAAATTTTATTAACATATATAAAGAACAATTTAAGAGAGATTGCAATTATAACAATAATTTTTTTTATTGGATTAACTTTTGGAATTATCTTTGTTAATAATTCTGGTACAGAGCAGGCGAATGAAATAAGTTCGTATATTAATGGATTTGTAGATAGTTTAAGAAATAATATACAAATAGATAAGGCAGAACTTTTAAAAGATGCACTAATTTCTAATTTCTTATTAGCACTTATTCTTTGGTTTGTGGGTTCAACTGTAGTAGGAATACCAATGGTTTATGGTATAATTGCTTATAAAGGTTTTTGCTTGGGATATACATTATCTTCCAGTATTGCAACATTAGGTATGCGGTAAGGGAATGATATTTGTTATAACATCTCTATTATTTCAAAATATATTATTTATCCCTTGTATAATTGTTTTAGCAGTAAGTGGAATGAAATTGTATAAATCTATTATCAAAGACAAAAGAAGAGAAAACATAAAAATGGAAATAACCCGTCATACTATATTTTGCGGAGTTATATCACTAATGCTCGAATTATCAGCATTTATTGAGGTATATATTTCTACAAATTTATTGCAGATTTGTGCAAAATATTTGTAATAAAAATAAATTTATAAAAATTTTCGAAAAATGTCTTTACATTTTTCGATTAATTTGATATAACATAAGTGTTTATGTAAATTGTGAAAAATATAACATAAAACTAATTTAGAATAGGGGAATAAAAATGGAAAAACAAATTAACAATTTTTTAGAATTTATAAAAGAAGATAAGAAATTATCAGAAAATACTTTACAATCATACAAAAGAGATTTAGTACAATTTGAAAACTATGTAAATTCAAACAAATTGAATTTCTTAAAAATAACAGAAGATGATATGAAAAAATATTTTTCACATTTACAAGAGGATGGAAAGAAAACCTCTACAATATCAAGAAATGTTGCATCAATAAGATCTTTTTACCAATATTTAGTACGTAATAAAAAAGTAAAAAAAGATCCAACTGATAAAATTCAATCTCCAAAAGTAGAAAAGAAAGCTCCAAGTGTTTTATCTTCACAAGAAGTTGCACTATTATTAGAACAACCAAAAGATGTAGATTTAAAAGGAACTAGAGATAAAGCAATGCTTGAATTTGCTTATGCTACTGGAATGAGAGTAACAGAGATAATCTCTTTAGATATAGATGATGTAAATTTAAAAGAAGGTATTGTAACTTGTAGAACTGGTGAAAGACAAAGAAACATACCACTTGGATCACTTTCGTTAAAAGCATTAGCTGAATATATTGAAAATTCTAGACCTATATTAATTAAAGATGAAAATGTAAAAGCACTATTTGTTAATACAAATGGAAAAAGATTAACACGTCAAGGTTTCTGGAAAATAGTAAAATATTATAAAGAACAAGCTCATATAACAAAAGATATTACACCACACGTTTTAAGACATTCATTTGCAACACATTTATTACAAAATGGTGCAGACCTTAAATCAATTCAAACAATGCTTGGACATTCTGATATATCTTCAACACAAGTATATATGCAATTCCAAGATGAAAGTATAAAAAATATATATAAACATGCTCATCCAAGAGCATAACAACTTGATTTGCAAGAATTAAAATAAAATATAAAAGTAAGCAACTTACAAATGGGTAAAACCAAGAGTAAGTTGCTTACTTTTAACTATTTATAATTCGGTATGGTATAAGAAAATAACAAAAAATCTTATGTATATTTATTATATTAAAAAAAACTACTTTTTATTGAAAAATTAAAATAGTAAATATAAAATTAGAAAAGTAAAAAAGAATAAGGAGAGAACAAAAGATATGGTAAAGAACAAAGGTATAACACTTATAGCACTAATTGTAACAATAATATTATTGCTGATTTTGGCAGGAATAACAATTAATCTAATATTAGGAAAAAATGGACTATTCAATACTGCTAAAAAAGCAGGAAATAGTTATGAAGAGGCTGGAGCAAGAGAAAAATTAGAAGCAATACTACTAGAACTACAAGCTGATAAAATAACAAAGTTAGAATATAATGAAAAGGATTATATAGATAATAAATTAAAAGAAAACAATATGCAAGTAGCTGGAGACATAGCAATAGTAGATGGATGGCAATTTGAACTAGATAGAAGTGTTCCTCAAATTGGACAAAGTTTAGGAAAAGAAACAGAAATTGAAAAAGTTACAAGAGGAAAAGCAAAATTTGTATATGATACTGAAACACAAAACGTAGCCAAAGTAGAAGTTACAATAGAAATAGACGAAAGCGTAAATATGAATGGATATACAGTTCAATATAATATAGGAGAAAATAACGATAGTAGTGAGAATTGGGTAGACTATATAGTAGGAGATAAAATAGACGTAACCAAAAACATAACAATATATGGAAGAATAATAAATAAAAAGACGGGAGAAATAGGATATAAATTTTCAGCAAAGATAAATAATATAGATGCACTACCACCACAAGCAGAAATAACATTTGATAAAGACTCAACAGATATTAATACAACAATAAAAGCAACAGTAATACAAAGTGACTTAGAAAGTGGAATAGATATAGAAAACTGTAAATATATAGTGAATAGTAGTGAAGATGAAATAGGAAAAGATAGTAGCATTTGGGATACTGCAACTAGTTTTACAGATGATACACAAATTATAGATATAACAAAGTCGGCAGTTGGAAAGTATTATTTACATGTATTAAGTGTAGATAATGCTGGAAATAATACAGAAAAAGTATCAACAATGATTAGGTTTAAAGGGATTGTAAGACTTTGGAGTGGCAATTTGTATTCTCAAGGAAGTTATAAAGACAACTTTTGGAATTTTGCAGGAGCAACTAGTGATTATGGTTTGAAATTGAATGGTGTTTATGCAACTAGATATAGTCGTGCAGTATCAAAAAATAAGGTAAACGTTAGTGATTATGAATCTTTAAATTTACATGTTCACTATTCGGCAAGTCGGTGGTTCTCATGCGTCTGGAACTTTTAAATTGTGTTCTAATTCTGATGGAACTGGTGTAGTTGCTAGTGTTGCTTTTCCAGCATTTGGAGACACTAGTGGGAAATGGATTGATTTGGTCTTGCCAGTTAGTAAAGTTGAGGGGAGCTACTTTGTGTGTGTGGAAATTGTCGCCAATAGTACAGCAGATGCTCATCCGAGCATCACTGTTGGTAACAATGGATCTTATATAAATGGAAAATAAATATATATATTTGATAAAATAAATTGTAAAAAGGAACTAAGTCTAAAAACTTGGTTCCTTTTTAAAGTACATATATTATAGTTTATTTATCATATTATAATGACAATCATATAAATATTTGATATAATTTGTTCTAAAGAGGTGGATTATGTATAAATTTTTTGTTACAACAAATCAAATAAATGATGATATAGTAGAAATTCAAGGAGAAGATGTTAATCATATAAAAAATGTGCTTAGACTTGGAATAGATGAAGAAATCGATATATGTGATTTAGAAAGTTCTACTAATTATTTGTGTAAAATTGTAGAATTAGATAATAAATTCGTAAAATGTGAAATTATAAATAAATTAGAAAGCAAAAGTGAACCAAAAACATATTTACATATTTTTCAAGGACTACCTAAAGCAGAAAAGATGGAAACTATAATTCAAAAAACTACTGAAATAGGTGTAAGTGAGATTACCCCAGTTTCAATGAATAGGTGTGTTGTTAAGCTAGATGATAAAGGAATAGATAAGAAAATTTTAAGATGGCAAAAAATAGCTGAAGTTGCTGCAAAACAAAGTAAAAGAGATAAAATTCCAATTATAAATTATCCAATTAATATAAAAAATATATATGAAAAAATTGTAGATTATGATATAGTATTAGTTGCATATGAAGCTGAAGAAAATTGTAGTATTAAAAGCGCTTTAGAAGAGGTTAAATCTAAAATACCACTAAAAATAGCAGTTATAGTTGGACCAGAAGGTGGAATTGAAGAAAAAGAAATTGAACTTTTAAAAAGTTTTAATTGTAAGATAATTACTTTAGGTAAAAGAATACTTAGAACTGAAACGGCGCCAATAGTACTTTCTAGTATAATTATGTATGAGTTCGATGAAATGGTTTAAATAAGGATGTGGGTATTATGAGTGAAGAAAAAGAAATAAATGAAAATATTAAAAATTTTGAAAAAGAAATACAAACAAAGAAGGAATTGCCAAAAGCTGTAGAAGAAAAAATAAATAAAAAAGTATTTGAAAACCTTATAATTGCAATTGTGGTTATGCTATTTTTATATTTTATTGGACTTGGAGCATTAAACATAGAAACGAACATATTTTTGACAGATTTAAGAGTGTTTAGTGTTGCACTTATTGTTTTTACAATTATGTTATTTGAATATAGCTATAGGAAGGAAAACGGAAATATTTGTATACATGGAATTGAATGTTTGTTATTATCAATATTTGTGTTATTATCAATTTCTTTATATACAATATATTTAAAAAAGTTTCATATGATAGTTGCATCTGTTTCATTAATGTTTGCAGTTTATTATGTTGGTAAATCTATAATAATATATAGAAAAATGCAAAAACAATATATTGCAGGATTAAATGATATAGGAGAAATAATAAAGAAGTAAGGAGAAAAAGCTATGAAAAGTATGACGGGCTTTGGAAGAGCAAGATATGAAAATAGTAATAGGATATATAATATTGAAATTAAATCTGTAAATCATAGATATAATGATATTACAGTAAAATTACCAAGAAGTATTAGTTACCTAGAAGAAAAGATAAAAAAAGAAATTTCTTCTAAAATTTCAAGAGGAAAAATTGATATTTTTGTTAGTTTTGAAAATAATAGTGCAGAGGGAAAAGATATTAGAATAAACAAAGAATTAGCGGGAATATATATAAAAGAATTAAAGACAATTGCACATGAAAATGGAATAAATGAAAATATACCTGTTACCGAAATATCAAAATTTCCAGATGTATTAACAATTGAAAATATAGACGATGAAGATACAATTTGGAAAGAATTATTAATATGCCTAAATGAAGCAATTACTAATTTTTTACAAATGAGAGAAAATGAAGGAAATAAGATAAAAGAAGATTTAAGTGTAAGGATAGAAAAAGTTTTAGAAAAAGTTTGTGAAATTTCTAAATATTCTACTGGACTTGTTAGCGAATATGTAGTAAAATTAGAAGCAAGAATTAAAGAAATTTTAAAAACAGATATAGTAGATAAAGATAGACTTGCTGAAGAAGTTGTGATTTATGCTGATAAATGCTCGGTTGAAGAAGAAATTACAAGGTTGAATAGCCATATTAATCAATTTAAAGAATTAATAAATGCAAACACACCAATAGGTAAGAAAATAGATTTCTTAATTCAAGAAATGAACAGAGAAACCAACACGATAGGTTCTAAATCTGGCAGCTTATCAATTACTAATTTAGTGATTGATATAAAAACAGAATTAGAAGACATACGTGAACAAATTCAAAACATAGAATAGGAGTGTTAATTATGCAACTAATTAATATAGGATTTGGAAATATTGTATCAGCAAATAGAATTGTTGCAATAGTAAGCCCTGATTCAGCACCAATAAAGAGAATGGTACAAGAAGCAAAAGATAATGGAACAGCTGTAGATGCAACATATGGTAGACGTACAAGAGCTGTAGTTATAATGGATTCAGGACATATCATATTATCTGCTGTACAACCAGAAACAGTGGCAGGAAGACTTGATAAAGATGATAAAGAAGAAATAGAAGAAAGAGGGTAATTTAAAATGATGGTAAAACCAACAGTAAGTGATTTATTAAAAAATGTAGATAACAGATTTGAGCTTGTAGTAGCAACTGCAAAAAGAGCAAGACAATTATCAAAGGGAGATAAAGCTTTAGTTGACAATGAAGAAGCTTCAACAGTAACTCTTGCAGCAGATGAAATTGCAGCAGGAAAAGTTACAGTAGCAGAAGAACAAAGCGAAGTTGAAGAAAATGTTGAAGAAGATAATGTAGAAGAATAAGAAGAAAAGGTGGCACTAAAAATGGCAGAAAAGAAACACATAATAACTATAGCAGGAGATCATGCAAGTGGACAAGGAACTTTATCAAATAATTTACAAAATAAATTAGGGTATGAAATATATAGAAATGGACAATATGTTAGAAAATTAGCGGCTGAAAAAGGAATGTCTATTGTAGATTTTCAAATTTATTTAAATGAACATCCAGATTTAGACAGAACAATTGAAAAAAGTGCAGCAGATTATGCTAGTACTCGTAATAATTTAATTATAGATGCTAAACTTGGGTGGTATGCAATACCAGATTCTTTTAAAGTATATCTAAAAGTTGATTTAGAAGTGTCTGCTAAAAGGGCTTTTGAAGATGCTTCAAGAAAAAACACAGAACCTTTTGCAAATTTAGAAGAGGCAAAAGATAAAATTTTGTATAGACATAAAGAAGAAACTAATAGATGGCAAGAGGAATATAAAGTAAATCGTGATGATATGTCAAATTATGATTTAGTAGTTGATACAACAAATTTAACACCAGAAGAAGTTTGTAATACAGTTTTAAGAGCTTATGAAAATTGGCTACAAAATTAAGAAAAATAGGTGAATGTATGAATAAAACTAAAAGAAAAATATTCGAAACGTCTATGAAATTGTTTGCAAAAAAAGGTTATGATGCAACTAGTATAGAAGAAATAACTGCTACAGTAGGGGTTGCTAAAGGAACCTTATATTATCATTTTTCTAGTAAAGAAGAGATTTTTAACTTTCTTGTAGAAGAAGGAATGAAATTATTAAAAAATAGTATTGATATTAAAATTTCCAAAGTAAACAATACAATAGATAAATTAAGAGCTGTTGTATTAATACAAATTAAGATAATAGCAAAGTATGAAGATTTTATGACTATAGTTCTTAGTCAAATATGGGGTAATGAACCTCGTAATATAATGTGCAAAAACAAGGTTATTGAATACATAAAAACTATTGAAGATATACTAAAAGAAGGTATGGAAAAAGGAGAAATAATTGACGGAGATCCAGGAGTAATGGCATCACGGAATATTCGGACTTACATGCTCTAGCCTAGTTTATAAAATAAGAGTTGAAAAAGATATAGATATTGCAAAATTATATAAAGAGTTTGATAATTCTATACTAAGAGGTTTATCAAAAAAATAATGAAAAAATTTGCAAAATAATGTTGACTTTTGAGATATAAGTGTAATAAAATTGTAACGAAAATGAAAAATGAATTTTAATTAATCCTATTGTACTTTCTTAAGAGAAGTTGTATAATTTTGATAGTTAGAATATACGTAGGACAAAGGAGGGAGGTTTACAATGTCTAGAAGTGGCATAGTAAACGTAAGAATGGTAATTACGGAAGAAAAGATTTTATCTAACATTGATAAAGTACAAAAATTAATAAATCCAAATAGTAAAAAACAAATAGTTCAATTAGACGAAGATTCTTACTTCAAAGATTTAATTGAATCTATAAAAACATATTTAATAGAATATCCTAAAAAGAAGAACTTCCCAAAAACTGTATATAAAGCAGCTTATGGGTTAGTTGAATATGCTACAAATCAATTCGAAGAAAATACAAAACAAATAGAAGAGTTAATAAGACAAAGAGAAAAGAATATAATTCTTTCAGGAAATTTAAAAGATTTATTAGAAACAGTTCAAAACAAAGGAAAAGATTGGAAAAATACTGTTAAAAATGCAGAAAGCCAATTTGGTGAAGATATTATAGATACATTAGGAATTATAGGAAGATCAAAAAGTACTACCTCACAAAATTATCAAGATGCAGTAAAATTGATTAATGCTAGAATTGTAAATCTAGAGTCAAACTTACATATTGAAATCGATATGGAAAGAATAGAAGATAGATCAAAAGCATTAAGTTACATAGGAATTGAAGTGGCAGATGCATTAAAAGTGATACCAACACCAGTTGATTATGATAAAGAAGAAGTTATGGAAGAGCAAAAAGTTGAAGTGGCACCAGCTGTAAATAATGTTGTAACAAATGCTGTTTCATCTGTACAAGAAGAACAAAATAGTTTTATAGCTGATACAAGAATAGAAGTAAAACCATCACTATGGCAAAGAATTAAAAATAGTAGATTTGGTAGAACTGTAAGCTATATATTAAAAATAAAAGTAGTTTTAGATATGCCAGCACTTCCAGAAGGAAGAGGAGAATAGAAATATTTAAGAAGAAATATGAAAATATTTCTTCTTTTTTGTTGAAAAAAAATATCTTATTTGATATAGTAAATAAAGTAAATATATGGAGGTATTAAAATGAGAATTGTTGAACCATGGGTAAAAGTAGAAAAATTTGATGGAAAGCAAATAATGCAAAGAATAGAAAGAGCATGTAGAACATGTTATCGTTCAGAAGATAAAATAACAGATGAAAGTTATAAAAATTTATTAAAAAATTGCCTTAATAGAGGACATGAATCTGTATTAGAACATGAAAAAATTACAGTAAGAATTTATAATGATATAGGTTCTTATAAAGATTTAACAAGACATAGATTTGCAAGCTTTTCAGTTGAATCTACAAGATATTGTAGTTATGATAAGGATAAATATGGAAATGAAATATCTTTTATGAATCCTGTTTATATGGAAGACAAAGAAATGTACGAAGTATGGAAAAAAACAATGCAAGAAATTGAAAATGGATATATTAAGATGAAAGAGTTAGGAGCAACTACAGATATGTGTAGAAATCTTTTACCACATTCAACAGCTGCAGAATATACAATGACAGCCAATATAAGAGAATGGAAACATATATTTAGCTTACGTGCAAATAATCATGTTCATCCTGCTATTCGTCAAGTAATGATACCATTATTAAGATACTTTAAAGAACAAATGCCTGAAATATTTGATGAAATACCATATGATGAAGATTTTAATCCAGATTATTATGCAAAATTAATGGTAGAAGATTTCTAAACCAATATAATAATTGTAATAAAACCTTATTTCTATAATATAATTAAAAAAATAGAAATAAGGTGATTTTTATTTACGAGGTACTTTATATAAAAGAATTGGACAACATAAATGAAATCTTTAAAAAAGATTCTACAATTCCGCTTCCTCTTAAATATATTATATATATATTTAAGAAACTATTTTGTGTATTAACAATAAAAAATAATAATATATGTGTTTTACCATATAAAAGAATTAATAATAACCTAACTATAAATATTATTACAAAAATAATTAAGAAATCAACTAATAAAGTAGTTCTATCGAATTACTTAAATGAATTACAAGAATTAAATAATCAGTTATATAAGAAGAGAATATATATTTATAAAGGTAAAACACTACCATATTATTTAATAGATAATATTATTGATTATATCTGTAAAATTAGAAGAGAAGATACAATTTCACAGGAAGTACATATATTATTAAATAATTTAAACGAACTTAGTGAAAACTCTATAATATATCTTTCACAAAAATTTAAAAGAATAAATATAGTTACTCCTAAAATCAAAAATTTTATTAGAATTACAAATTATTTGGAAAGCTTAGGAATTGCAATAACTGTAACAAACAATAAGAGAAAAAGTCTTTTAAAAGCTAAATTCATTGTTAATTTCGATTTTGATGAAGAACTATTAAATTTATTTAATATAAACACAAAAGCAATTATTATTCAAATGAATAAGGAAACTATCGTTAAATCAAAACTTTTTAATGGGATTAATATTTTGGGTTTTCAAATATCATATAATGATAAAATAAATAACCTTGATATAACAGAGTATAAAAAGTTTGATAAAAAAGTATTATATGAAAAGATGTTAGACGGAAAAAAATATGAAGATATAATTAATATGATACAAGAAGATAATATAAAAATTGTAAATTTAATTGGAAGAAATGGAATAATTAATAATCAGGAATATTTAAAAATTTAAGATTTTCTCTTGACAAACTGTAAGAATTATCTTAAGATAGTGTCAATATAAAAACAATACAGAGCACATTTGTATTTGAGAGGAGACGTTATATTATGGAAGAAAAAGAAGTAATATTAACACAAGAAGGTTATGATAAATTAGAGAAAGAATTAGAATATTTAAGAACAGAAAAAAGAGCTGAAATAGCAGAACGTATAAAAATAGCATTAGGATTTGGAGATTTATCAGAAAATTCTGAATATGATGAAGCAAAAAATGCACAAGCAGCAAATGAAATAAAAATAGCTGGATTAGAAACAAAATTGAGATATGCTAAAATTATAGATGAATCTGAAATAGATACTACTACTGTCCAAGTAGGAAACACAGTTAAAGTTTTAGATATAGAATTTAATGAAGAAGCAGAATATACAATAGTTGGTTCAACGGAAGTTGATTTAGCACAAAATAGAATTTCTAATGAATCACCAATAGGAGCAGCACTTCTTGGAGCAAAAGAAGGGGAAGAAGTAGAATTTAAAATTCCTGCTGGAACAGCTAAATATAAAATCTTAGCTATAAAGAAATAGAAATATAAGGGGTCGCATTGAAATGTGGCCCATTTATTTTGCAATTAGAATATATTGATATTACGAATTAGAGGATAGTTTTACAATTCGTATATTAACACTATTTAAATCAGAATTAGCATAAATTTTTATTTTACTGCCAGTATTGTTCTTAAATTTAAAATCTACACTACCATAAGCTACGGTTGCATCTTTATCTTTTTCAACATAATGAACTGGTTTAATGTGAGCATGTCTTTCTTTTACTTCTAAATCTTTTATTTTTAAAACTACATTATATAGAGTACTACTTACTTGACAATTACCACCACCTAAAGTTTGTACTGTATTTCCATCAGCATCAAAAGAATCCGCTTCTTCATATCCTCTATCAGCTGTTGGATTTCCTATTGTTCCACAAAAGGAAAAGGTTTCACCATTATTCACAATAGTTTCGTTTAAGGTAGAGGTAGTAATACCTATATTTCGACTTCTTGGAGTATCTTTTCCTCCAAGTTTTGTTGAAAAAGAAGCTAATTCCTCTTCAGGTTCTTCAATATCGTGAATACCTATATGTGTTTCATTTACGGTGTTATCTGTGGTGTTTGAAACATTTGATAATTCATTCCAAGTATTGTTTAAAGAAATTTCAGTGTTTGTTCTATTTACAGAAACAGTATTAGTTTCGTTAGCTAGGTTACTATTGTTTGAACAACCAGTTAAAAAGAATAATAAAACAGATAATAAAGATAATATATATATGAATTTAAATTTCATTAATAATTCTTCCTTTCAAAATTATTACTACATATTGTAACCAAAAAATCTAATAATATTGACAAAAATTTAAAATATAGTATAATAATAAAGGTAGAGTATAAAAAACGGAGGAAAAAATATGGCAGCTAAAATATGGAAAAAAGTAGGACTTTTTATTTTGATCGTTGCTTGCTTGTTTAATATAATGATAAAATTAGTAAACAAATTACCATTTCTTGAAGAATTAAGAACATCAGCACAATATATGCTAGAGAAGAATAATGAAGAAAATAAAAAGTAAAATATATTTGAATATTAAGCTTTAACAAATTATTAACAATAAAATAGGTAAAATTTTCAACTTTTAGTTGAAATCATATAAAATTTGTGTTAAGATATTAGTTAGCAAATTTAATAAATAAGAAAAAGAGGTGAACACAAAATGAAAGAAGGATTACATCCAGAATTTACAGAAACAACAATAACATGTGCATGTGGAAATGTTTTTACAACAAAATCAACAAAAAAAGATATAAAAGTAGATGTTTGCTCAAAATGTCATCCATTTTGGACAGGTAGCTTAAAATTAAACACAACAGGTGGTAGAGCAGATAAATTCAAGAAAAAATATGGAATTGCATAATGTATATAAGGAAAGTAGAGTTAAAAACTCTATTTTTTTTGTTTTTTTATAGTAGAAAACTATATATTATGGTATAATTAGCACATTAGAATAAGTATAAATAAAAAAATTAAAGGAATGATTATAAAGAATGAAAAAAATACTATTTGCAGCAGTACATATGGATGTTGGAGGAATAGAAAATGCATTAGTAACTTTGCTTAATTATCTAGTTAATAAGGATTATAAAATAACTTTAGTATTAGAAGAAAAGCAAGGTATATTCTTGCATGATCTAGATAATAGAATAAATATAGTACAATATACTCCAAGTAAATGTAAAAATATACTTATAAGAAAAGGTATTAATCTAGCAAAGAGACTATACTTTACATTAAAATATAAAAATAAATTTGATTTTTCCGCTTCTTTTGCTACCTATTCTAAAGTAGCATCATTTGTAGCAAGAACAGCATCTAAAAATAATGTATTGTGGGGACATGCTGATTACTTGGCATTATATAAAGGAGATAAAGAAAAGGTTAAGGAATTCTTTAGAGAAATACAATATGAAAAATTTAAAAAAATAGTATTTGTTTCTAAAAAAGCTTGTGAAAGTTTTATAGAAGTATACCCAAACGTAAAAGATAAAGTAATTTTTTGTAATAACCTAATTGATTATAAAAAAATAGAAAACTTATCTAACGAGAATGTTGAAGAGAAAAAGGATATATATACATTTGTAAACGTAGGAAGACATGACGAACTACAAAAAAAGCTAACAAGAATATTAGAGGCAAGTGAGAAATTAAAAAATGATAATATGAATTTTGAAGTTCTATTTATAGGAGAAGGCAAAGATACAGAAATTTATAAAATAATGGCAGAAAAAATGGGATTACAAAACAAAATAAAATTTTTAGGAGTAAAGAAAAATCCATATGCATATATGAAATTAGCAGATGCTGTAATACTAAGTTCTGATTATGAAGGTTATCCAGTAGTGTTTTTAGAAGCATTGATATTAAATAAGCCAATAATTACAACAAATGTGGCAGATGCTTTACAAGATATAAAGGGTAAATATGGAGAAGTAATAGAAAAAACTACAGAGGAGTTATATAAAACAATGAAACGATTTATAGAATATGGATATGATATAAAATATAAATTTGATCCAGAAGAATATAATAGAGATATTACTGAAAAGTTAGAAAAACTTATTAATAATAAGATATAAAATGTTAAAAATATTATAAGGTGATAAAATGTGTAAATTAAGTATAATTGTACCAATATATAATGCAGGAGATAATTTGAAAAAATGTTTAGAATCAATAATTACTCAAGATTTAGAGGAGACGGAAATATTAGCAATTAATGATGGCTCAACAGATAATTCAGGAGAAATTGTAAAGAAATATGAAAAAGAGAATCCTAAAAAAATAACCTACTATGAGAAAGAAAATACAGGAGTTGCAGATACTAGAAATTTTGGTATTTCTAAAGCTAAAGGAAAGTATATTCTGTTTATTGACTCTGATGATTTTATTAGCGAAGGCTTGATTAAAGAATTAAAAACATATATAGAACAAGATATTGATATTATTAAATTTAAACTTAAAAGAGTTAATGAGACTGGAGAGATCTTAGAAAAAGTTGATGGCGCAATATTTGATAAGTGTGATGGACAAACTGCGTTTAATATGTTGTGCTTTAGCGATGTTTTATTGGATTCCCCATGTATATATGTGTTTAAAAGAGAATTGTTTAAAGAAAATAAATTTAAAGTAAATACAGAACATGAAGATTTTGGGTTAATTCCGCTTATAATATTAAAAGCTAAATCAATAATATCAATTAACACGTATGGATATTGCTATTTACAAACAAATGGCAGTATTACAAGAAATGAGGATTATTCAAAGACATTAAAGAAAGTAAATGATACATTATTACATTACGATAATATGCTAGAGTTTATAAATAAAGAAAATTTGAAGGAAACTACAATAAAAAATTTAAAAACATATTATACTAATGCTATTATATTAAAATTAAAAGAATTAAAGAAAGAAGACTTAGATATTTATATACAAAAAATAAGAAAAAGAAATATGGTAGATAATATACAAGTAAACAATATGAAACAATTTGTAAAAAAACTAATCTTAAGAATCAATATAAAATTGTATTTAAAATTAAAATAATAAGAGGTGTTAAGATGGCAAAAGTTAGTGTTATAGTGCCAGTATATAATGTAGAAAATTATATAAGAAGATGTTTAAATTCTCTTGTAAACCAAACTTTAGAAGATATAGAAATTATTATTGTAGATGATGGATCTACTGATTTATCTACAAAGCTTGTAAAAGAGTATACAGATAAATATAAAAATATGCGATATTATAGAAAAGAAAATGGTGGACTATCAGATGCTAGAAATTATGGAATGAAATATGCAACTGGAAAATATATAGCTTTTTTAGACTCTGATGATTACATAAAAGAAGATATGTATAAAATAATGTATGAAAAAGCAAAAAAAGAAAATAGTGATATCGTAGAATGTAATTTTTATTGGCAGTATGGAAAAAAGAATAAAAAAGATATCGGGAAAGCATATAAAGGAAAAAAAGAAATGCTAGAAATTGCAAGAGTAGTTGCATGGAATAAATTATATAAAAGGGAATTAATTGAACAAGCACAAATAGAATTTCCAAAGGGATTACAATATGAAGATGTAGAATTTTTCTATAAATTAATACCATATATAGAAAAAGTATCATTTGTAAAAGAACCATTAATTTATTATGTACAAAGAAAAAATTCATTATCAAATGTTCAAAATGAAAAAGCAAGTGATATATTTACAGTTTTAGATAATGTAATTCTATTTTACAAAGAGAAAAATTTATATGAAAAATATAGAGAAGTATTAGAATACACATATACACGATTATTATTATGTAGTTCATTTAAGAGAATGACTAAGATAAAGAATGTAAGTATTAAAAAAGAATTATTAAACAAAACTTGGGTAAAATTAAACGAAAACTTTCCTGATTGGAAACAGAATAAAATATTAAATACAAATCTAAATTCAAAAAAAATATATATGAGAAGTGTAAACAGATTTACATATAGGATATATGCTAAAATTTTTTAATATAGCGTAATGAATAGTTATAAAAGAGGTAGTAATGAAAGAAAAATTAAAGAGAGTAAAAGAAAAAATAACAATAGAAAATCTATTATACGTATGTATAATGATATGTCCAATACTTGATATGGCAAGTTTTATATTTAGAAATGTATTTAATACAAATATATCGCCATCTACATTTATAAGACCAATTATACCAATATGTATAATTACTTATATATTCTTTAAAGATAAGATAAAGCTAAAACTAATAATTGTAACAAGTATATATGCAATATATGCAGTAGTACACTTAATTATATTTAATAGATTGAGAACTGATAGTTCATATAGTGGAATTGTACATGAATTACAATACTTGATAAATTATTCGTTCATGATATTAAATTTATTTATTTACTTATATACTTTTAAAAAAAGTAACACAAAAAAAATACAAACAAGCGTCCTAATTAGTATTACAATATATATAGTATCAATATTCATATCGATTATAACAAAAACATCATCATCTACATATATAGAAAAAATGGGATATAAGGGTTGGTTTGAGTCAGGAAATAGTATTAGTGCAATTCTTATATTGTCTATGTTTATATTACTTAATTTAGTAAAAGACAAAAGGTATAGATACTGGGCTATTGCTATTATTATTTTGGTTGGAATTTATTTAACCACATTAATAGGAACAAGAGTAGGATTATTTGGCTTTATTTTAACGTTATTCTTATATGCTATAGTAGAAATATTTGTAGCAATACTTCATAAAGCACAACTAGATAAAAACATATTAATTGGTAGTATAATCGCAATTATAGCTGTAGTGGTGGTGGTAGGAGTAGTAGGCTCTACAACTTTACAAAGAAGAAAACATTTAGAAAGTATAGAAGGAAATATAATTGATGAAACCAATAACACTATGTCTCATATTTCGGGTTCTTTATTAGAAATAAAAGAGAAAATAGATAGTGATGAACTAGAAGATGGATATATGAGTGAAGAATCGAAGAGAGCTATTTTAGACTTATATCATTTTGCAAATAAGCATAATGTAGTAAATAATGATATGAGAACACAGCAGTTAGTGTATAATTTTTATTTAGTAAAAAATCAAGCAAATCCATTATATATGTTATTTGGGAATGGATATTTGACAAATTATAGAGAGTTAGTATTAGAAATGGAAATACCAGCATTTTTATTTAATTTTGGAATAATAGGATTTACATTATATTTTATTCCTATGTTACTTATTGCTTGTTATTCAATATATATTGGGTTTAAAAATAGAAAAGAAATAGATACTGAATATATAATGCTAATACTTGGATTACTATTTAGTTTTGCATTAGCATTTTTGTCTGGATATACATTTTTTAATATGTCTACAACAACAATAATTATAGTTATATGTACATTATTAATAGTAAAAAATAAAGAAATAAAAAGGTAGAAACAGGCAGCGCCTGATCCTACCATATGGTGGTTCATAATACTCAATTTTAATGCTGGTTAAAAAGTTCCTGAGGATTCTTCTGTATCCGCCTGATACATTTACAGCCGATGTTGTAGCAAGCAATATCTTCAAGTGATGAAGTCTTCCAGGAAAAAGTGCTTACTTCAATTTCGCCGTCACGTATCTGGAGTATGGCAAGAAGAGAAGTTGCATCCTCACCATTGTCGTTAATTGTGCGATAAATGTTTACATCCATGCTCGTAACACTGCCAGATGTAATGAATTCAACCCTTACGCCATTGTCACAATTGATACTATAATTCTGAGCCATATTTTACCGCCTTTCTTATAAATAAACATGTAGTTACTAAAATGTATTATACTATATTTTACATAAAATGTCAAAAATAGGAGGATATTTGATTGAAAAAGATATTATTTGGAATAACTAGCTTAACATTAGGAGGAGCAGAAAAAGTATTAGTAGATATCGTAAATAAATTACAAAATGAATATGATATTACCATATTTACTTTATATCCTAATGGGGAATTTGAAAAGGCAGTATCTAAAAATATTAAAATTTTTAGTTTGTATAATAAACCATATAATGAAATGAGTAAATTAGAAAAGTTAATGGTTTCATTAAAGCTACTTTTAGCTAGAAAGAATATATATAACGAAAATATAAAACGAGAAAATTATGACACAGAAATAGCATTTTTAGAAGGACCAATAACAAGATTATTTTCTATTAAAAATACTAAAACAAAGAAAATTGCTTGGGTACACAATGATATATCAAAGGTTTTTGGAAATAATTTAAAAGCTAAAATAAAAGGAAGATATGATAACAAGATATATAATAGATATGATGAAATTATATTTGTGAGTGAAGATAATTTAGAGAAATTTAAGGATTTATATACAGATATAGCTAAGGATAAGTTAAAATTAATATATAATTATATAGAGGCAGAAAATGTTAAAGAAAAATCAAATTCTAATTTGGATATTGAATTTGAAAAAGACAAAATTAATTTTGTAACAGTAGCAAGATTAACAGTGCAAAAAGCTATAGATAGACTATTAAAAGTACATATAAATCTAATTAGAGATGGTTTTATTCATAATGTTTATGTTATAGGAGAAGGACCAGAAAGAGAAAAACTAGAAAACAGTATAAAAGAAAATAAGGTTCAAAATACATTTAAATTATTAGGTAAAAAAGAAAATCCATATCCATATATAAAAAATGCAGATATATTCTTTTTATTATCATCATATGAAGGCTATGGAATGGTATTAGAGGAAGCAAAAATTTTAGACAAGTTTATAATAATAACAAATACAGCAGCAAGGGAAGCTGTTGCAGATTATGAAAAAAGTATTATCGTGGACAATAATGAAGAAGCGATATATAATGGATTAAAACAAATTATAGAAAGTAAAGTTAAATACGAAGCAAGTAATAATAGTAGTGCTTATGATAATTTAGATATATTAGAGAAAATAAAGGAAATATTATAATAAGATTTAATTTAATTTATAAACTACTAATTATCATTAATATTACCAAAAGAGGAGTAAAATATGAAGATATCAATCCTAACACCAACCTATAACAGAGAAAAATTGTTAGAAAGATTATATAAAAGCATACTAAAAAATTTAAATTATGGGCTTGAAGTAGAATGGCTTATTATGGATGATGGTTCTACAGATGGAACAGCAAAGTTAATAGAGAAATTTATTAACGAGAATAAATTTGATATTCAATATTATAGCCAAGAAAATAAAGGTAAAATGGAGGCTATAAATAATCTAGTACCATATTCAACAGGAGAACTAATTATAGAATGCGATTCAGACGATTATTTTAAACAAAATGCATTTTTGACAATAAAAAATACTTGCAATGAACTAGATGAAAATACATATGCAATGTGCTATTTAAAATATGACCAAAATGAATGTAATATAGGTAATTTATTTAAAGAAAAAGAAAGTACTATGTTTGATTTATATTTTAAACAAGGTGAAAATGGGGAAAAGGCATTAGTATATAATGCTAATATAAGAAAACAATATAATTATGAATTAGAAAAAGCTGAAAAGTTTGTTACAGAAGCAAGAATGTATCACAAAATGGATTTAAAGTACAAACTAAAATGTGTTAATGAACCGATTATGATATGTGAATATCAAGATAGTGGATATTCAAAAAATATTATAGAAGTATTTAGAAAGTATCCATATGGTTATTATAAGTACTTTAAAGAAATGTTTGATATGAATTTAAGAGGGATATACTTTAAAAAGAGAATGTATATATTAAAACATTATATATTATTTTCATATTTAACTAAAAGAAAATTTAAAGAAGCTATAAATAATGTAAAAGGTACATTAAATAAAGTATTATTTGTTGTTATGTACTTACCAGGAGTAATCGTTACCAAAAGAAAATTCTTATAAATTTAGTTTTCAAATTTTTACTAATATGATATAATGTGACTTAATTTGAAGTGGGAGGATAAAAAATGCAAGAAAATAGTGAAGATACAATTATTGTTGAAGATGTATATAAAACGTTTAACGTATATATGGACAAAGCTAATACTATTAAAGAAAAGTTAATGTTTTTTAAGAGAAATAAAAAAGAAAAAAGACAGGTATTAAAGGGAATAAATTTAAGAATAAAACAAGGAGAGACAGTAGCATTAATAGGTGTAAATGGAAGCGGAAAATCAACTCTACTTAAATTAATGACAAAAATTATATACCCAAATAAAGGAAAAATAACAACAAATGGAAAATTAACATCATTACTAGAATTAGGTGCAGGATTTCATCCAGACTTTTCTGGTAGAGAAAATATATATTTTAATGCTTCAATATTTGGACTTACTAAAAAAGAGATAGATGAAAGATTAGACAATATAATAGAATTTTCAGAATTAGGAAACTATATAGATAATCCAGTTAGAACATATTCTTCTGGTATGTATATGAGACTAGCATTTTCTGTTGCAATAAATGTAAATGCAGATATTCTTTTAATTGATGAAATATTATCAGTAGGAGATCAACATTTCCAAGAAAAATGTTTTAATAAAATGAGAGAATTAAAAGAACAAGGAAAAACTATGGTATTTGTAACGCATAGTATGGAGTCTGTAAAAAACTTATGTGATAGAGCAGTATGGTTATATGAAGGACAAATTAGAATGGATGGTAATACAGACGAAGTAGTAAATGAATATTTAAAAGTTACAGCTTAAACTTTTTAAATAGTAGCGTAAATAGAGGAGAGTAAAATGAAAGTATTTAAAAATTTGTATAATTATAGAGAATTACTAAAAACTAGTGTAAAAAAAGAAATAAGAGGGAAATACAAAAATTCATTTTTGGGTGTATTGTGGTCGTTTCTAAACCCATTACTACAAATACTTGTATATGCAATAGTATTTCCTTTAATATTAAAAAATAATGAGAAGAATTATGTTATATTCTTGTGTTGTGGATTAATTCCTTGGACATTCTTTTCAACTGCAATAACAAGAGCAGCATTTACAATGATAGAAAATGGAAATATAATTAAAAAAGTATATTTTCCGCGAGAAATATTGCCAATATCAATTGTAACTAGTGAAGCAATAAACTTTTTGATATCTACAATAATTATTATTGCATTTGTACTTGTATATGGTGTTGGAATTACTAAATTTATATTATATTATCCAATAATATTTTTAGTACAATACATATTAATATTAGGAATATCGTTTATTGTATCTAGCATAACAGTATATGTAAGAGATTTACAACATTTGATTGGAGTGGCATTACAATTACTTTTCTATGCAACACCAATAGTATATAATGCAAATACTATACCAGAAAATTTTAAATGGATATTAAATTTAAATCCAATGACATATGTAATTAATGCTTATAGAGATATATTTTATAACCAAGCGGCACCTGATGTTAAATCCTTATTAATGGTAGCTGGAATAATGATAGCTATTTGTGTAGTTGGATATATGATATTTAATAAACTTCAAAAAGGATTTGCAGAAGAGTTATAAGTATTATTTATAACAAAAAATAAAAGGGGAAATATAAATAAAAAAGGACGTGTAAAATGAAAAAATTTGATTATTCACAAGAACCAGGTAAATTACTAGAAAAAAAGGAATATGAAATAAAAGAACCAGTAGTTTCTGTTATTATACCTTTTTATAATGATAAGGACTATATTGAACAATCTGTTAATGCAATATTAAATCAAACATTTCCACTTTTTGAATTATTGATAATAGATGATGGCTCAAAAGATGAGGAAAGTTTACTAAAACTTGAAGAAGTTGCAAAAAAAGATAAAAGAATAAAGGTATTTCATAAAGAAAATGAAGGACTTTCTGCAACGAGAGATTATGGAGCAAAACAAGCATCTGAAAGTACAAAATATCTAGTATTTTGTGATTCTGATGACTTATTAGATAAAACCTTTATAGAATGTGGATATTGGACCTTGGAAACAAATAAAAAAGCGGCTTGGGCATATTCGGATTCAATCGGATTTGATAGTATGGAATATACTTGGAATACATGGTTTGATTCTGAAAAACTAAAAAAAGAAAACAATTTAGTTGAGGCATGTATAATAAGAAAAGAGGCATTTTCCCAAGTTAATGGATATGAATTAAGAGAAAAGGCTGTAAATGAAGACTGGAATTTTTGGCTAAAACAAATTGCAAAAGGAAACTTTCCTGTTCATATGAATTATTATGGGATTTGGTATAGAAGAAAAGAACAAGGAGAGCTTGCAAAATCAAGAGAAAATAAAGAAAGAGCATTAGAAATAATTAAAAATACAGCAGCAACTATAACAAAAAGGGTTGAAGCAATACAATATCCAAAACAAGATTATAATTGGGATGGAATTGTAGAAAATGTAGGAAGTATTCCAGATGTAAAATATACTGTAAATGGAAAAATAAATATATTAATGATGATTCCTTGGATGGTTACAGGTGGAGCAGATAAATTTAATTTAGATTTATTAACAGGTCTTGATAAAGAAAAATTTGATATTACTATTATTACCACAGAGCCAACAGTAAATACTTATAGACAGGAGTTTGAAAAAAATGCTACTGTATATGATTTAACTACTTTCTTAGATAAAAAATATTGGACAAGCTTTATTAATTATATTATAAAGAAAAATAATATCAATCTAATCTTTAATACAAATTGTAAGTTTGGCTATTCAATGCTTCCATATATAAAAGCTAAATATCCTAAAGTTCCAATTGTAGATTATATCCATATGGAAGAATGGTACAATAGAAATGGTGGATACTCTAGAGATTCTAGTATGGTACAATCTGTTATAGATAAAACCTTATTATGTAATAAAAATAGTGAAAATATATTAATAGACTATTTTAAAAGAAATGAAAGCGATGTAGAAACAGTTTATATTGGTGTAGATGAAAAAGAATTTAATCCTGAAAATTACAACAAAGAAGAACTTTTGAAAAAATATAATATTAATAGAAATGGAAGATTTATTATTAGTTATATTTGTAGAATTGCAGACCAAAAAAGACCACATTTGCTTATGCAAATTATAAAGGCCTTAAAACAAGAAAGAAATGACTTTTTAGTTTTAGTTGTTGGAGAAGGAAATATGCTTTCTAGTATAAAAGCTGAAGCAAGAAAATTACAATTAATGGATAATATAATGTTTTTAGGAAACATTACTAAAACAAAGGAAATTTATGCTATAAGCGATTTAACATTAAATTGTTCTATTAAGGAAGGGGTAGCGCTTACATCATATGAGTCACTTGCTATGGGAGTACCAGTTATATCAAGCGATGTTGGAGGACAAAAAGAATTAATTTCTAATGATGTAGGAGTAATTGTGCCTTGCTTACAAAAAGAAACTGAAATAAAAAATTTTAAATATAAACCAGAAGAAATACAAAACTATGTTCACGCAATTAATAAAGCGTTAGGAAATTTAGAATTTTATAAATCAAATTGTAGAAAAAAAATATTAGATGGATTTACAATTAATCATATGATACAAAAAATGTCTAATATATTTGAAAATACAGTAAAATCACCAAATGAAGAAAAGGTACAAAATGGTGAAGGATTAAAAAATAATCTTGAAATAACAAAAGAACTAATAAATATGAGCTTTTTAGCAAATGAAAAGGAATACTCTTGGTTATGTGATGAATATAATAGAACTTTTTATCCAGATGCATCACATACCAAAAGATCTATTGTAAAAGAAAGATTATGGAATATACCATTATGGAGAGGATTTATAAAACTTTTACAAAAGCTTGGAATAATACAAACAGTAAAACATCTTTTAGGAAGAGGTTAAAATGAAACAAATTAAAGAAATGTTAAAAAATAAAAATTTTTATTTATATATACTAATATGTGTTACCTTCTTTGGAATATTTTGTAAAATGGAATATGCAACAGACACATATAGCGTATTAGAGACACCTTTTAAAAATATGCTAATACATTTTATATCATCAGGAAGATTAGTTACTGCTTGTTGGTATGCAGTATATAAAGTGTTTAGTTTGAGTAATAATATAGCTTACATTGTATCATTTATATTAGCCATTATAAGTACAAGTATTTCAATTTATAAATTAGAAAATATATTTTCTAAAGATATTAAATCAAAAGCTATTTCAATACTTGCTGCAGTACTAATTATAATAAATATTTTTTCAATTGAATTATATTTGTTTATTGAAAAAGGCATATTAATGTTATCTATTTTGTTTTGTGTATGTGCAGTAGAAAAACTTATTAAATATTTCGAAGGTGATAAAAAATCTTTGGTTTGGGTTTTTCTATATATGTTACTTGCAAACTTTTCATACCAAGGAACAGTAGGGATATTTGTTTCTATAGCCTTACTATATATAGTAAAATATACAAAAGACTTAAAGTCTTTTGTAACAAACACTATTGTAACAGGTTTGGGATATGGAATACCAGCGCTAATAAATTATGTTAGTGTAAGATTTATTTTTGTTAACAATAGAGTAAATGGGGCAAATAATTTTTTAGAGTCTATAACTAAAATTATTACAGGCACAAAAAGTATGATGCTTTCTACCTTTGAAATTATGCCTAAATACTTATTTATGACTTTGGTAGCTATATTATCATTAATTATTGTTTACAATATAGTAAAAAACAACATAAAAGGCAAAAAGAAAATTTGGCTAATATTGGGAATGATTATGATAGTAATTGGAAATTTTGTGGTTACAATTTTTCCGCAGATAATGCAAAATACAGCTTCTATATGGTTTGTGCCAAGAAGCACCTATACATTTGCTGCTTTACTTGGAATTTTACTAGTATATTTGTTTATGAATACAGAGGTAAATGTTAAATTAGAAAAAGTATTATTAATAGCTTTAGTTATATACCTTTCTATACAATATGTTAGCTTCCAAAATATATCAAGAGATAGATATATTCTAAATTATATAGACAATTATACAATTATGCAAATACAAGAGAAAATAGAAAATTATGAAAAAGAGACTCAAAATAAAGTTTCAAAAATTTCTTTTTATGAAGGAAATTCTAAAAAGTATACTTATCCAAAACTATTTGTGAATGGTGATACAAATATAAAAGCTTTTTATCCAGAATGGTCTAGATTAAATGCAATTAATTATTACTTAAATAGAAAGCTAGAAAATGTAGAGAAGGATGAAAAAATAGAAGAAGATTATTTTAAAGATAAAATATGGGAATATTATAATGATGAACAAATTATAATAGTAGGGGATACTGTTCATATGTTTATATACTAAATTTTACAATAGTAAATAATTAAATGGGTAAGGTGGAAATATGCTTTATGATGTTATTATTATAGGAAAAGGACCAGCAGGAATATCAGCTGGTCTGTATATTAAAAGAGCTGGCTTTAATGCCTTGGTTATAGGAAAAGACCGGAGGAGCATTAGAAAAGACTAAAAGTATTGATAATTACTACGGATTTACCAATACTATATCTGGAAAAGAACTTTTACTAAAGGGAATTGATCAAGCTAAAAGGCTTGGAATTGAGGTAGAAACAGATGAAGTTGTTGGACTAGAGTTTGGAGACAATAAGTACATAGTTAAAACGAGAAACAATAGGTTTGAAGCTAAATGTATTATTCTTGCAACAGGTGCAAGTAGGAAAACTCCCAATATTAAAGGTATCAAAGAATTTGAAGGTAAAGGTGTAAGTTATTGTGCGGTTTGTGATGCTTTCTTTTATAGGAATAGAGATGTTAGTATACTAGGAAGCGGAGATTATGCCTTAGAAGAAGCAAATACATTACTTCCAGTTGTAAAATCTGTATCAATATTAACGAATGGAGAAACACTTGTAGAAAATAGAAGCATTAATTATGATAATTTTTCTATTAAGGAAGAAAAAATAGAAGAAATTATAGGAGAAGATAGAGTTTTAGGTATAAAGTTTAAAGACGGTAAAATAATAGATACAGAAGGGCTATTTGTAGCAGTAGGTGTAGCATCAAGTACTGCTTTAGCAAGAAAATTAGGTGTTATAATAAAAGAGAATAATATTATTGTAGATGGAAATATGGCAACAAATGTGCCACGGTATATTTGCTTGTGGAGATTGTACAGGAGGATTATTACAAATTTCTAAAGCAGTATATGAAGGAGCAGAAGCAGGGTTAAGTACAATAAAATATTTGCGTTCTATTAAATGATTATACATTAATTTACTATGAAAGAAGGAAAATATGGAATACATTATGTCATTTTTAGAGGGAATTATTACTTTTATTTCCCCTTGCTTATTACCAATGTTACCAATATACATATCTTATTTTGCGGGTGGAGAAATCGCTAATAATAAAGCACAAACAATTAAAAATGCAATAGGATTTGTATTAGGCTTTACGATGGTTTTTGTTATGCTAGGAACATTTGCAAGTAGTATTGGTGTTGTGTTAAAACAATATAATCAAATTCTTCAAATTGTTTTTGGAGTTATCATGATATTGTTTGGATTAAATTTTATAGGTATTATAAATATAAAAATGCTAAATAATTCAAAAGGTGGAATTAAAGCTAATACAAAGAATTTAAATTTTATAAGCTCTTTAATGTTAGGTATTATTTTTTCTATAACTTGGACACCTTGTGTGGGAACATTTCTTGGTAGTGCTTTAATGTTAGCAGCCACTGCAAGCCATATAATAAAAGGAACCATTATGCTATTATGTTTTTCGCTAGGACTTGCTATTCCATTTTTGATAAGTGCATTTTTAATTCATAAATTAAAAACAGCCTTTGACTTTATAAAAACACATTATGATATAATTAATAAAATATGTGGAATATTCTTGATAGTAATTGGAATATTAATGATAACAGGGTATATGAGATATTTTTTATCTTTGCTAAGTATATAGGAGAATTAAAATGGATAAGAAGTTAAAATATATAATAGTTTTTATAATTTTTATTTTAGTAATGATTGGTATAAGTAGAGTATATACTATTTTAAATACTAATTTTCAAAACGAGGAAGCACAAAGAGAAAATATAGAATCACAAGAGACTATTATAAATCAAGCAAAAGATTTTAGTGTATACAACGATAAAGATGAAGAGGTAAAATTATCATCATTTAGAGGAAAACCAATAGTAATAAATTTTTGGACTACTTGGTGTGGATATTGTAAAGTAGAAATGAAATCTTTTCAAGAATTATATAATCAATATAAAGATGAAGTTGTATTTTTAATGGTGAATTCAACAATAGAAGATGATAAAACTGAAGTTAATAAATATATAACTGCGCAAGGATATACATTTCCTATATATTATGATATAAATGGAAATGCTATAACTACTTATAGAATAACAGGTTATCCAATAACTATGTTTATAAATAAAGATTTTCAAATTAATCGTATACATCAAGGTATGATTAATTTAGAAACTTTACAAAAAAATATAAATAATATAATGTGAAGGGAGAAATGAAGATGTCAGTAATAAAAATTACAAGTAAAAATTTTGAGGAAGAGGTTTTTAAATCAAATGTACCAGTATTATTAGATTTTTGGGCAAGTTGGTGTGGACCTTGTAAAATGGTATCACCAATTGTAGATGCTGTTGCAGAAGAAGTTGAAGGAAGAGTAAAAGTAGGAAAAATAAATGTAGATGAAGAACAAGAATTAGCTAAGTCTTTTAGTATAATGAGTATACCAACTCTTGTAGTAATTAATAATGGTAAATTAGTAAACCAAGCTGTTGGTGTAAGAAGCAAAGAAGAAATATTAGATATGATAAAGTAATTTCTTGTCATCTATTTTAAGAATGTGTACTATCACATTCTTTTTTTGTAAAATTAAGAAAATAAAAATTATCGAAAAACAATAAAAAAGTATTGACAAACAAAAATACTATATATATAATGTCAATAGTTTAGGAGGGGTGTATATGCGAAAAGCAGTATATGGAAGTTTATTTTTAAGTGTTGTACATTCAATTTTATTTTTTGGACAGGATTTAGGTATATCTGTACTTTTATTTGCTATACCTACAGTATTTTTACTTATTACAATGCTTAAAAAACATAACAAAATTAAAAATGAAAAAGCTTTATATTTAACTATACCAATTTTATTATTAAGTAGTACATACTTGTTTTTTAATAATGAATTTTTTAATGTAGTAAATATGATGGCTATTCCTATTTTATTAGGCACAATGATTGTATGGGCTACAGTTGATACTTTTAAAGTAAGGACATTATTAGGAAAGTCTATAAATTTAGTGATAGGATCTTTAGAGTTTATACCAAATGCACTAAAGATCATAAAAGCAGCATTTTTATTTAAGAATAATAGCGAAGAAATTAAAAATAAGAAGATAAAACAAATTGGAATTGGAGTATTATGTTCTTTACCATTACTAGTTATAATACTTGCATTGCTGATATCAGCAGATGGAATTTTTGCAAATATGTTTGGTGGAATATATGATCAAATAATGTATATTTTTAACATTGAATTTTGGTTAAGAGTTATACTTGCAGGAATTGTAACTATATATCTTGTATGTATTATCTATAACATAGTGTTTAAAGAAAGTACTCTAAATAGTGAAAAATCTGGTTCATTTACTTGGAATCTTAAAGTTGATGGAACAATAGTAAATACAGTTCTTACTATAATTAATGTTGTGTATTTATTATTCAGCTCAATTCAGATTTTATATGTACTAAGATATTTATTTATAAATCCATTAAGCATAGCAGGGGATTTTGAGTTTGCAAAATATGCAAGACAAGGTTTTTTCCAACTTATGTTTGTATCATTTATTAATTTTGTAATAATTATTATTACAAATTCGAACAATAAAGAGAAAAATGTAGAAAATAAATATACTAAGATTATGAATGTACTAATGGCAGTATTTACAATTATTATTGCTGTATCAGCATTTATGAGAATGAGCTTATATGAAAGAGAATATGGTTATACATTTCTAAGATTAATGGTTTATGTAATTTTGATAACAGAAATTATAATGATAATACCTACAATTGTTTACATTATTAAAGGCAAATTTAATATATTTAAAACATATTTTATTATAGCTATTACCATGTATACAGTAGTTAACTTTATAAATATTGATGCCACAATTGCCAGAAAAAACGTTAATAGATACATAGAACAAAATGATATATCAGCTAAACGAGAAATTGATTTTAGTTATTTAAGATATAACACAGGAACAGATGCTATACCAGAAATTGTAAGACTTTATAATAATGTTAGTGATGAAAAATTAAAAAGGGAAATTAACAACTACTTATATAATCAATATAATGCTGTAAAAGAAGAAAGCAATTGGCAACAGTTTAATATATCAAAACAAAGAGCAAAAGATATATTAAAAGAAATGAATTTAAGTTATATACAATATAACTATAAAAATGATAGCAGATATTATGAGTATTTATAACATTTAAAAAAGTATAAAAGTGAGTATGTTTTTTTAGAATAATATAAATAATCAAACATACAAAAATAGGAGAATAGTATGAAGGTAACAGGAAAGAAAAGTATTTCAAGTTTAATTAAGATATTTTTACAGATTTTAATAGGAATTGGCATTATTGTACTTGTATTATTACCATTATTTTTACAAAAATATATACAATACATAAATCCAGCATTAGAGTATTATCCAGCATTAATACTTTTATATGTATCTGGTATTCCTGCAATTATTATAGTATATGAATTTATAAAATTATTTGGTTCATTAAAAGAAGATAATCCATTTATAGAAAGTAATGTAAAGGCATTAAAAATTTCATCAATTTGTTCTTTAATAATTGCTATAGAATATGGGGGAGGAATGTTTTTAGTTACCAATTCTATATTTGGAATAATTATTGTTGGAGTATTTATAATAGCTTGGCTTGGATTATATATACTTGCAGAACTTTTACAAAAGGCAATAGAATATAAAGAAGAAAATGATTTAACAATATAAAAGGAGGAGAGAGATGGGAATTATAGTTAATTTAGATGTTATGATGGCCAAAAGAAAAATCTCTTCTTCTGAACTTGCAGAAAAGATAGGTATTACAACAGCAAATTTATCAATTCTTAAAACTAATAAAGGGAAGGCTATTAGGTTTTCAACTTTAGAAAAAATATGTGAAGTATTGGATTGTCAACCAGGAGATATATTAGAGTATAGAAAATAAAGAAAAACAAAACCTCTTGAAATAGAATATACTATTTTAGGAGGTTTTTCTATGATGAATGAAATAAAAGAAAATATAATTGAAAATGAATTGAAATATGATAATACGACTATTCTAACTTATAAAATAAAATATCCTCAAATAATAAGCTCAAGATACAAATTAGGAAAAGATATTTTTAATAGGTATAATGAGAGAATAGTTCAAGATTTAAAACAGTATATAGAGGGAGAGTTATATTTACAGGCGAAAGAAGTGTATGAATATAATAAAAAGCAGGGTTATCCAGTAATGGTGTTCGAGGTAATTCTTGAAACTAAAATAACTTATAATCAAGATAAAATATTAAGTTTATATCAAGACCAATATACTTTTACAGGAGGAGCTCATGGAAGTACAGTAAGAACATCACAAAACTGGAATTTGGCTGTAGCAAGACAGATTGGTCTTTATATGTTATATAGTAATCCATATTTTTTGTTGGACATATTAAGAAAAATTAATTTACAAATTGCAAATGAAAAAGAAAACTATTTCGATGATTCTTGTGAATTGGTCTTAGAAACTTTTAACCCAAATCAATATTATATAACAAAAGAAGGTATTAATATATTTTTTGAACAATATGATATTGCACCATATTCAACAGGGATTCCAGTATTTCTAGTTTAAGATAATACTAAAATATAAAAAACAAAAAATAATAGAGGGGAGTCCTCTATTATTTTTTATATTCATAGCTACTGCACATAGATTCGTCAGGATTTTTTGTAGAGCAATCCTCTACTGGTGTAACTATAATTTGTTTTAATGTACATTCTTGTGTATTTCCATTATTATATTTACAACTAGATACAGTACAGTTTATTTTTTGATTTTCTCCCATAAAAATAGCCTCCATTTATAAAGAATATTTAATTATATATGTATTAGTATTTACATATAAGGCTATTTTTATAATAATATAATAGTAAAAGTTTTATTTATTTGTAGATTTATTATCTAGTTTTTTTACATCACTTTCAGCAATATTTCTATCACAGCATTCTACTGGTTTTTTATAACTTAAATACCAGTTAAATCCATTTTGATTTTTTCCGAATATTTTGCAATCTTTCTTCTAATGCTGTAAATGTTTGTGGCGATGGTACGATAACTGGGTCATTTGGACACCAATTAGCTGGAGTTGATGCTTTATTGCAGTCAGCAACTTGTAATGCTTCTAGTAATCTTAAAATTTCAGGAATACATCTTCCAACATTCATAGGATATACTAAAATTGCACGAACGATTCCTTTATCATCAATAATAAATACATTTCTAACAGTTTCTGTATTGCTAATATCATTTGAAATCATACCATATTTTCTAGCAATAGTTCCGTTTCTATCTGCTATAATTGGAAAAGGTATACGTATACCAGTTCTACAATATATATCATACATCCAAGCAAGGTGAGATGCATTACTATCAACACTAAGTCCAAGTAAACAAGTATTTTTGTTTTTGAAATATGTATCAGCTTTAGCAAATGCAATCATTTCAGTAGTACAAACTGGGGTAAAATCACCTGGATGAGAAAAAAGCACAACCCACTTTCCTTTGTAATCATTTAAAGATATATTTCCCGTAGTAGTAACTGCTTCAAAATCGGGTGCATACATACCAATACGTACATTTCCGTTCATCATTACTTCATAATCCATAAAATAAACTCCCTTCATATTTTTTGTATATAATATGAAGGGAGAAGAAGTTTTGTTACTAATGCTGCATAAATAACCAAAAATGCAAGCTGTTAAGCCTGCATTTTCGTTACACAAAAACATTTTGTGTAAAAGGTTACTCTAATTCTTGAAGCTTCGCGGTTACCAACTCATAAAAAGCCACATAATTAGTAACCATGGGAGCATCGGTAAATTGATAAAGTATAGCTTTGCCGATGGCGCTTTCGGTAGGATTACTGTGCTTCTTTCTAAAATTGTCGATAAATTCAACAATTTCCTTCGCTACTTCAGCATCCATACCTACTCCAATAGGAGTCCTGCTGTTGTTTAATGCTAGTACTATTTTGCTCATAATTAAGCTCCTTTCTAAGAGTGCCTATTATATTATGAAATAATCATATTACAATTATATCACATTATGTTCATTTTTACAAAGTGGATTTTATAGTATTGGTAGAAAATAAAAGCGCAAGAAATATAATTTATCAAGAAAATGAATCAATTTAGTTGTAATAGTAGTAAAATTATGTTAATATAATGAATATAAATTTAGTAGAAAATCCTCTGATGCTAATACAGGTCAGTGTATTATAGATGCATTAATAAAAGCGCTGTATACATTGTGGTAAGTAACTCTTAAATATGTGTTTCAATTTAGAAAGTGAGGTAAATAATATGGCATTAATTTCTAAAGTATTAATTCCCAAAACAGATACTAAATGTAGCGAGTGTTTTTGGGGAGTATGGAAACAGGGAAAGAGTGTATTAGAATCTGGCTACATTTGTCGCTTAAATCCTTTTCAGAGAACTGCAATGGGAATAGAAGGAAAACATTCCAAGAGGGAAGAGATTCTAAATTATGCCAAGGATTAGGTAGCAAAGTGTTAGCTTATTAAGCGGTCGCAAATTGCGACCGCTTAGTCCATTTATAATTCAATTTTAGGCTGGTATCTTTCAAGCCACATATTAACTTGGCAAAGGTATGCCATGAGTTGTGGACCTGTCATAAGTTGCCCAAACCATGGTCTTGTAAAAGCATTTCCGTTTGTTTCTAAAATCTCTAAAATATACTTTTTATCAAGTAAGTCATTAATAGGTGCATTTGGGTTTTGCATAATATCTGTAAGCATTTGTTTTACTGCTTTTAAGTAGGTTGGGTTATGAGTCTTTGGATAAGGACTTTTCTTTCTGTTTACAATCTCATCTGGTAATAAATCATGAACCACATAACGAAGCAATCCTTTTTCGCGTCCATTTAATGCTTTTATTTCCCAAGGAACATTCCACATATATTCAACTAATCTATAATCACAGAAAGGAACTCTTAGTTCTAATCCATTATACATACTCATTCTGTCTGATCTATCCAATAATGTCTGCATAAACCAATTTAAAGTAAGATATGATATTTTTCTTTTTTCTGCAGTTTCTTTAGAATCACAGTCTAATATTTTTACATTTGATAAACTTTCTTTATATCTGTAATCAATATATTCCTTTAAATTTATTTCTTTGGCAATATCTTTATTTAATAAATTCTGTCTTTCATCTAAAGCAATAGACCAAGGAAAAGTATTACTTTTTAGTGCATCTTCACGGAAAAACCATGGATATCCTGCAAAAATCTCATCAGAACATTCACCTGATACTGCAACAGTTGCACCTTGTTTTATATTTTTACAAAATAGTAACATGGAAGAATCCACATCAGCCATTCCTGGAAAATCTCTTGCAAGCATTGCATCTTCAAGTGCTATAGCAAGTTCTGGCGTATCAATTACAATTCTATGATGGTTTGTATCAAAATGTTTTAACATTATATCTATATAGTAATTATCTGAGTTTGGTTGAAAATCACTTTTAACAAAATTTTTATCATTATCTACATAATCTACTGAATAAGTATCAAGTTTTGGCAAGTTATTCTCTTTATAGTAGTTCGAAATATAAGCAGTAATTATACTAGAATCAAGACCACCAGAAAGCATAGCACAAAGAGGTACATCAGCTACAAGCTGTCTTTTTATAGCATCTTCTAATAAGTAATGTACACTTTTACAAGTACTTTCAAAATCATCTGTATGCGGTTTGCTTTCTAATTTCCAATATTCTTCTAAGTGTAATCCAGATTTATTATATATAGCAAAATGAGCAGGTTTTATTTCAAAAATATCCTTAAATACACTTGTTCCAGGTGTATGGGCAGGGCCAACGCCTAATAATTCGCCAATACCTTGTTTATCTATTTTTAATTCTACTAGGGGATGTTTAATTAATGCTTTTACTTCAGAAGCAAAAATTAAGTTGTCTTCTATAATAGTATAATATAAAGGTTTTATTCCAAAATGATCTCTTGCTAAAAATAATTCTTGTTTAGCTTCATTCCAAATGGCGAAACTAAAAATACCATTAAAACGCTTAACAATATCACTACCAAAATAAATAAAGGCCTTTAATATTACTTCTGTATCACAATAACCTTTAAAAGTAATTCCTGCCTCTATAAGCTCTTTTCTAATATCATTTGCATTGTATAACTGACCATTGTATACAATTGTATAAGTATTTTCATTATAGGTTACACTCATAGGTTGATGCCCATTTTCAGGGTCTAAAATAATTAATCTACGGTGTCCTAAATTTATATGTTCATTAATATAAAGATTTTCTTCATCAGGACCACGTTTTGAAAGAGCTTGAGTCATATCATTAATAATATCCTTTTTATTAGATATATCATGTTTTAAATTTACAAAACCGAACTAAACCACACATATAATAAATCAACTCCACTATTAAATTTATACTTTAGTATATGCAAATTTATAAAAAAGGTAACAAATAAAAGAACCCACCTAAAAAATAGGTGGGACCAAAAGCCTGTCGTTTAGTGTGAAGTTATCAGTTGCAAAAAGCTAATAAGTGTTTTTTGTCAAATTCTACAGTATATTTATCTTTAATATCAGTAGAAGTTATAGAAATTAAACAATTATTGCTTTTAAAAAATTTAATATCTGTTTCGGTTAAAAACATACAAGCCTTGACTATATCGCTTGTACTTTCTTTAATTGCAGAACTAAGAACTGAAATGAAATATCTTAAATTTACCATTTTAAAAACATCCTTTCTTACACAACAGGCTTAAAGTCTTTATTAATGTAATACAACAATATTATATATGCAGAATTATTGAGTATATGAAAGTATATATGAAATATTTAAAATAATATATGAAATCACAAATTATATAGTTTTTCATAATATGTATAAGATTAATAAATTTTAAAATTATGCAGTTCGGAGGGAAGATGAAATGAAAAAAATATTAAAAGAATTATACGAAGATGCAAAAAATATTGAGAAAAAAGATCCTGCTGCTAAGAACATATGGTATGTAATATTATTATATCAAGGATTTCATATATTAGTTTTCCATAGAATAGGACATTTTTTATATAGATATAAACTATTTTTCCTAGCAAGATTAATTTCACAAATTGCAAGGTTTTTTACAGGAATAGAAATTCATCCACGGAGCTACTATTGGTAGGAGATTATTTATAGATCACGGAATGGGTATAGTAATAGGAGAAACAGCTACTATAGGTAATGATTGTACAATATACCATAATGTAACATTAGGAGGAACAGGAAAAGATAAATATAAGCGACATCCAGATATAGCAAATAATGTAATGGTTGGCTGTGGTGCAAAAGTATTAGGACCTATAAAAATAGGCAATAATGTAAAAATAGGTGCTAATGCTGTCGTAACAAAAGATGTTGAAAATAATAGTACAGTAGTTGGAATACCTCGGAAGAGTTATTAAAAAATAAATTTCAACTTCACTTTTTTCATATAAAATGATATAATACTGTAAAATGTAAAAAAAGAGGTAGAAATTTATGAAGAAACCAGAATTATTAGCGCCAGCAGGATCTTTTAACAAAGCAAAAATAGCATTTTTATATGGAGCAGATGCAGTGTATGCAGGTACATCATCACTTTCATTAAGAACGAGAGCAGATATGGAAGAAGATGATTTAATAAAAACAATTAAATATGCACATGAACTTGGGAAAAAAGTATATGTCACAATTAACATATATGCTTGGGATAATATGTATGATGAAGTTAAAAAACAAGCTAGAATTTTAAATGAGTTAAAAGTAGATGGAATTATAGTAGCAGATGGTGGAGTTGTAGAGGTTATAAAAGAAGAAGCACCTGATGTAGATATACATATAAGTACACAAAGTAATATTGTAAGTTATCATACAGCAAATTTTTGGCATAAGAATGGAGCAAAACGTGTTATACTTGCACGTGAGCTTAATAAATCACAAATAAAGGACATAATAGATAATACACCAATGAGATTAGAAACAGAGATGTTTGTTCATGGTGCTATTTGTTTTGGATATTCTGGAAGATGTTTCTTAAGCGATTTTCTAGCTTCTAGAAGTGCAAATTTAGGCGATTGTGCACAAAGTTGTAGATGGGCATATAATGTATATGTTGAAGAAACTAATAATCCAGGCAACTTAATGCCAGTTGAACATGATGAAAAAGGTACATATATATTTTCTTCTAAAGATTTATGTTTAATTAAAGAAATACCTGAAATAATAGAAATGGGTGTTGATAGTTTAAAAATAGAGGGAAGACTTAAAACAGAATATTATTTAGCAACAGTTATAAATACATATAGAAATGCAATTGACGATTATATGAAAGCTCCAAATAACTATGATTATACAAAATATCTTAATGAATTAGAAAAAGTAAAAACCAGAGGCTTAACTACCTTTTACTTTAATGATAGAAATAATAAGGATTTTCAAGAGTATGAAGGTAAGCAATATAATCCAAATTATGAATTTGGTGGAAAAGTAGTAGAGTACAATGAAGATAAATCTATTGTTGAAATAAAAAACAAATTAACAGTAGGAGATACTTTAGAAGTAATTATTCCTGGACAAATTGAAAACTATAAATTTACAATTGATAAATTGTTTGATCCAGAAACTGATCAAGAAATTGATACAGTAAATCCAGGAAGAGCAGGACAAACTGTAAAATTAAGAATACCTATAAAAGTAGAAAATAACTGGATTTTAAGAAGAAAGAAGTAGAAGTGTGTGTGTTGAATACTTTCTAGCTTCCTTCACCTGAGAACTGCAAGGGCTTTAGTACTGAATTGTCTGTACAATAAATAGCCATTGCTATGAAGAGGGCTAGTAACCAAAAGTTACTGGCCTTTTTCTAATTTCATAGAAATAAAAATACCCATTATAAGTAAGCTAATACATACAATGCCTTGTAAATCGAAAGAAAAACCAGGATATAAAACAAAGATAGAGCCAAGTACAAAACCTAAAATTGCATAGTATGTTTGTGAGTGAAAATTAGTTAAACAGTATTTTGAAATATTTAAAAATACATATCCACCTAATATTAATCCAATTCCCATAGGAACTAGTACATAAAAATCAAGAGTTGATATAGATACTAGATATACATCATAAATCCCCATAATCATTAATAAAACAGTGCTACTAACACCGAGGTACAACGACGCCTATACTCATTATAAATCCTGCTAATACCAAATATAAAAAACTAATACTATTGTGTAAAGTAGGAGTGATATTATTTTCAATATAAATTAATAATAAAGTAAATACAAATGTAGCTATTGTATATATAGTATAACGTAATTTGAATTTACTTTTTTCATTAGCAGTTTTTATTAATGCTGGAATTCCACCAATAATTATTCCTATAAAACAAAATAGAGTTCCAGTAGTAAAGTTATTAAATAAAAATCTTAACAAATTTCCAAATATAATTATTCCAATTCCAATTCCTATAAGTATCGGCATTAAGAATTTAGTGTTATTTTTTATATCTTTAAAGAAATTTAATACACTGTCTAATAGTTTTTCGTATATTCCAAAAATAACGCACAAAACTCCGCTACTTATTCCTGGAAGTATTGCACCGAGCACCAATAGCTATTCCTTTTATACACGATAAAATAAAATTCATAAAGTTTCACCTAAAACTATATGTATGCTTATATATAAGATTTAGTATAATTTTTTACAATATTTGAATTTTATGATAAAATTATTTAAAATTATTTTATGGAGGAGAATATGAGTAATATACCCGATTTTTTAGTAGAAATGTTAAATAAACAATATAATGAAAAAATAGTGAGTAAAATTTTAGAGGGATTTAACACTAAAAGAAAAGTAACACTTAGAGTTAATAATTTAAAAACTGATTTAAATACCATAAAAAATGAGTTTAATAAATTAGGTATAAAATATGAAACTGTAAAGTTTTATGATAATGCTTTAATTATAGATAATGCAAGTGAAAAAGATTTACAATCACTTGAAATGTATGAAAAAGGTGAAATATACTTACAAAGTTTATCTTCAATGCTTCCTCCATTGATATTAGGTCCAAAACCTAATATGGATATTTTAGATATGTGTGCAGCACCACGGAGGAAAGACGACACAATTAGCTGCTATTTCGAATAATGAAGCACATATCACTGCTTGTGAAATGAATCATATTAGATTAGAAAGATTGAAATATAATATAGAAAAACAGGGAGCCACATGTGTATATACAATGGAAAAAGATGCAAGACGTATTGATGACTTTTTTTCATTTGATAGCATTTTACTAGATGCACCCTGTAGTGGAAGCGGAACATTAAGTATAAATGATATAAATCTTGAAAAAACATTTACAACTAAGCTAATAGAAAAATCTGTTTCTAGTCAAGTATCATTATTAAGAAAGGCTCTTAAGATTTTGAAACCTGGTAAGGAAATGGTGTATTCTACTTGTTCGATTTTACATAATGAAAATGAGGAGGTTATAAATAGAATTATTAAAGAAGCAAAAGCTGAAATTGTTCCAATAGAGTTTTATGGAATAGAGGAATTACCAACACTTCAGTCTAAAATAGAAGGAACCCTTTTAGTAGCTCCAAATGAATTATACGAAGGCTTCTTTATTGCTAAGCTTAGAAAAAATATACAGAAATAAATTTACATAAATATCCATTGATTATAAAAATATAACCCTTTATAATAAATATATGAGGGTGATATTATGAGATTTATAAAATGTGATGGAAATAAAATTATATTAAAAGAGTTAAAGAAAAGTTATAATTTTTTTATGAAAGAAATAAACCTTGATAAATCTACTAATGGATATGGATTAATAAGAGATAAAACAAATATAACAAAAGAAGTAGCAAGTATAGCATCAGTTGGATATGGTCTTGCTGCTCTAATTATTGGTATAGAACATAAATGGATAAGTTACAAAACAGCAGAAGAACGAGCTAGTAAAACATTGGATACTTTTATAAATAATGTTGAAGGAAAAAACGGATTTTACTATCATTTTATAAATATAATTACTGGAAAAAGAGAATGGAATTGCGAGATTTCTATAATAGATACAGCAATATTTATATGTGGTGCTATTACTGTGGGAGAATATTTTGGAGGAAAAGTAAAAGAAAAAGCTGAAAGCTTATATAAAAATATAAATTGGGAATGGTATAGAAATAAAGATACTAATTATTTTTATATGGGCTATACTCCTGAAAAGGGTTTTTGGGGACATTGGGATAAATACGCAGAACAATTAATGCTATATATTTTAGGAGTAAGTTCTCCAACATTTCCAGTTAATAAAAATATGTATTATGATTTCGAGCGTAAGAAAACGAATTATAAGAATATAAAAGATATAATATATACCTATTGTGGTGCTTTATTTACATATCAATTTTCACATGCATGGATAAATTTTATGAATTTGCAAGATAAAGAAGGAATAGATTGGTTTGAAAATTCTATTAAAGCTACAAAAGCTAATAGAGAATATTGTATAGACAACAAAAAACGTTTTAAGACATATGGTGAAAACTCATGGGGATTAACACCATGCATTGGCCCAAAAGGATATTGCGGATTTGGTGCTAAGCCTTGTGATGCAAATTTAAAAATAGAAAATGATGGAACTGTAAGTCCTTGTGGAGCAATGGGCTCAATAGTATTTACTCCTAAAGAGAGTATTAAAGCAATAGAATATTATTATAACAATTTTCCTAAATTTTGGGGAAAATATGGTTTTAAGGATGGATATAATTTAGAAGGGGATAAACCTTGGTTTTCAAAAGAATATATTGGTATTGATAAAGGTATAGGTATGGTTATGATAGAAAATTACTTAAATGGTACTATATGGAAGTATTTTATGAGAAATAACTATGTGAAACAAGGGCTAAAAATATTAGAAATTACTAATAAAAAATTTGAATATAAGTAATTTTTATTTTACAATAATTAGCACTGACGCAGATATAAGTAATATGAGTAAAGAATAATTAATTTTGAAATGTTTTGGGGTTATTGGTACAACAATAATGAGTGTTGGTGTAGCTATTGGGATGAAAGATCCACTGATAGTTGTAATTATATCACTGGGAGGTCTATACTTAAGTTTTCGTGACTAGGAATAAGAAAAAGGCAAGCACATTGCTTGCCTTTTTCTTATTCCTGAAATTCTTTATTTAATTTGCCAATTGCTTTTGTTTCAATTCTTGATACATATGAACGGGAAATTCCAAGCATAGATGCAATTTCATTTTGCGTTTTTGGCTTTTTTCCACCTAAACCAAAACGGAGCTCTAAGATTGTTTTTTCTCTATCTTTTAAAACAGCTTTCATCTTTTCGTATAGCTTTTTAACTTTCATTTTTAAATCTATTTCATCTTCAATAGACTTATCTTCTGTTTCTAACACTTCCATTAAGGTAACTTCATTGTCGTCTTTATCTTTTCCAATAGGCTCATTTAAGTATACTTCGGATTTTGTTTTCTTACTAGAACGTAGAAACATTAGTATTTCATTTTCAATACATCTTGCAACATATGTAGCAAGTTTTATATTTTTTGAAGAATCAAAACTATTAATTCCTTTTATTAAGCCGATTGTACCAATTGAAATTAAATCATCTTGGTCTACATTTGTAGCTTGATATTTTTTACTAACATGAGCAACTAATCTTAAGTTTCTTTCTATTAATATATTACGAGCCTCCTCGTCACCGCTAGCTAATCTCTCTAAGCAATTTTTTTCTTCTTCACTAGATAATGGTTCAGGAAAAAGATTACTGCTTTGTATGTAACCTACAACAAATATTGCAGATTTTAAAAATGCTAAAAAACCAGATATTGAAAGGGCTAACATAAACTGCACCTCCGCTATAAAACTATATATTGATTATATGTTCTAAAAAAATAATTGTGCCTGACCATATAAAATATTTTAAAAAGACTTGAATTTATATATAATTTGTACATGCGCATAGATTATTAATTTACAATTATGTCATTATCTATGAAGTAGAAAATAATACTCGGTCAAGTTTTTATTTTACATATATTTCATAATACACAGAATTATTTAAACCAAATATAATTAAATCAAATTTATTTTAATCTTAAAATTTTTCAATGTATAAAATATTTGTTTTTTAAATTGACTTTCTTTACATAAACTGATATACTTGTTTGGTAGCAGTAAATTTGCAAAGCAGTGTATGGAGGAAAAACTATGACACTTAAAGATTTTTGCATAATTGCAGGAGTGGCTGTTATAGTATTTTTGGTGCTTCTCTATTCTATAATGTCAATGTCTTCTGAATGCTCGAGGCGTGAAGAAAATGAAGCTTTCGATAAGTTTAAGATGGACAATGCTGAAGAGGGATAACCGTCATGTCGCCAAACACAACGAAGATGTGATAAATTAAGCTATTTTAAATCTATTGCATCCTTTTTTATTTGACATTATAATGGATGTGATATAAAATACTGTAAGTAGAAAGGGGGAAGAGTATGATTGAATTAGAAGAGAACAAAAAAGTTCTTGATAATTTATTAAAAAGAATAGAAAGTATACTTGAGTCTCTTTGACCTTGATAAAATTAGTAAGAGAATAGATGAATTAGAAGCAAAAACCATGCAAGAAGGATTTTGGAATAATAGTAAAACTTCTGGTATTGTTTTACAAGAAATGAAATCTTTGAAAGATAAAAAATCAAAGTTTGAAAAAATAAATGAAGAAGCAAAGAATTTGCTTGAGTTAAATGAGTTACTTTTAATAGAAGAAGATAATGAACTAATTAAAGAACTTCTAAAAAACACTAAAATTCTGGAGGCAGATTTAGAAAAATTTGAAATAGAAACTTTGCTATCTCGGTAAATTTGATAAAAATAATGCAATAATAACCCTACATCCAGGAGCAGGTGGAACAGAATCACAAGATTGGGCAGAAATGTTATATAGAATGTATTCTAGATGGGCAAATACTAATAGATATAGTATAAAAGAATTGGATTATTTAGAAGGAGAAGAAGCAGGTATTAAAAGTGTAACGGCATTAGTAAGTGGGGAGAATGCCTATGGGTATTTAAAAAGTGAGATAGGTGTTCATAGACTTGTTAGAATTTCTCCTTTTGATGCAGGAGGAAGAAGACACACATCTTTTGCTTCTGTTGAAGTTCTACCAGAAATAACAGACGATATAGAAATAGATATAAACCCAGATGATTTACGAATTGATACATATCGTGCTTCACGGTGCAGGTGGCCAACATATTAATAAAACAGATTCTGCAGTTAGAATTACTCATATTCCTACTAATATAGTAGTTGCTTGCCAAACAGAGAGGTCTCAAATTCAAAATAAAGAAACTGCAATGAAGATGCTTAAGTCTAAATTGCTAGATTTAAAAGAAAAAGAACAAAAGGAAACAATAGATGAATTAAAAGGTGAACAGAAAGATATAGCTTGGGGAAGTCAAATACGTTCATATGTATTTTGTCCATATACTATGGTTAAAGACCATAGGACAAATTATGAAACAGGAAATGTTCGGGGCTGTAATGGATGGAGAGATAAATGGTTTCATAGAGAGTTATTTAAAATCACTCATAAAATAGAAACTTTTTACTTATTTTTAAATATAATATTATTATAGCTATGTTTAGACTTAAATGTAGTTTACACATTAGAAGAAGAAGGTGCCATTTATGGCAATTATTGTACAAAAATTTGGAGGAAGTTCTGTAGCAGATACAGATAAATTATTTAATGTTTGTAATCATATAAAACGTGAATATGATAAAGGAAATTATGTAGTGGTTGTGGTTTCTGCACAACGGAAAAACTACTGATAGATTGATTAGTGAGGAAGCTGAAATAAGTACTAATCCAAGTAAAAGAGAACATGATGTTTTAGTTTCAACAGGTGAACAAATTACAATTTCAAAATTGTGTATGTGTTTAGAAAAAATGGGTTATGAAGCAATTTCATATACAGGTTGGCAAGTACCAATTATAACAAATGGCGTTTTTGGAAATGCACGAATTAAAAATATTGATACATCAAAAATTGAGAATAATTTAGAAGAAGGAAAAATTGTTGTAATAGCAGGATTTCAGGGAGTAGATGAGAATTTAAATATAACTACATTAGGTAGAGGAGGTTCAGATACGACAGCTGTTGCAATTGCTGCAAGTCTTAATGCAGATAGATGTGAAATCTATACAGATGTAGATGGAGTTTATTCCGCTGATCCAAGAGTTGTAAAAGATGTATCCAAAATAGATACTATTTCATATGATGAAATGCTAGAACTTGCAAGTATGGGAGCAAAGGTGCTTCATAATAGATGTGTGGAAATTGGAAAAAAATATGATATTCCAATATATGTAAAATCAACTTTTGAGAAAGAAAGTAGAGGAACATTAGTAACTAAAAGTGAATGCTTAGAAGATTTACTAATTAGTGGAGTAGCAAAAGAAGATAATATTGCTAGAATTACTTTAATTGGTAAAAACAATAAAATTGGAAGAATTTATAGGGTTTTTAAATTATTGGCTGATAATAATATTAATGTGGATATCATAGTTCAAGCATTTGGAGAACATATTTCTAAAGACATATCTTTTACAGTAAAAGAACAAGATTTAAATGAAACTTTAGAAATATTAAATGAAAATGCAGATGAATTCAATATAAAAGAAATAAAGTCTTCTATTAGTATGTCTAAAGTATCTATTGTTGGTATTGGCATTAGTAATAATCCAGGTGTGGCTGCTACCTTATTTGAAGTTTTATATGAAAATAATATTAATATGCATATGATAAGTACATCAGAAATTAAGATTTCTGTTTTAGTAAATAGTAATGTTGCAGAAATAGCAATGAATGCTATACATGATAGGTTTATTGGGAAAGAAACTGTGTTAATTTAATATGAAAAATAGGGGGTGTACGTTATTACCTCCTATTTTTACTTTACATCTTATGTTAATTATGATATAATGATTGATGTAACAAAATCATATTTATTTCAGCCGTTTATGGCAGAAAGGGAAAAAATGGAAATCGAAGAAAAAGATATGGTTTTAGCAAGAATTGAGGTTCCTGGAACAGAGGCGCAGGATAATGATTTATATAAACTTGTCCAATCCAATATTTATCAACTGTGCTTTGGTCTGGTTCACGAGAAAACAGGCAATATAATTGCAAGTTTTTTCGGACGGCAGGTTGGAGAAACTGATTTTTATCAGTTTGAAATAGCGAATCCGCCGGAAACAATAAGTCCAGAGATAACAAGTGATGATAAAGCTGTTTGGAAGGCACTGAGTATCTTGAATTCGCAGGACGACATTAAAACAATACGTAACCACAGTGTATACGTATGCCAGTGATATTCTCCGATTTTAACAATAGGCAATGCATTTTTTGAGCATTGCCTATTGTCTTATTATTAAGAGTTTTATATTTGAGGTATCTATTTAAGCGGGGGAATGTCACTTGTAAGAGTAATTTGGATTATAAATTTATAATATTTTGATTGCTATATTTTGTAGAATGTAATATAATAATGTCATATTATTAATGGAGGTAATTTATGAAAGCGTTAATTAGTGTATCCGACAAAACAGGAATTGTACAATTTGCAAAAGAATTAGAAAAATGTGGAGTAGAAATAATTTCAACTGGTGGAACATACAAAAAATTAAAAGAAGAGGGAGTAAAGGCGATTGAAATAAGTGAACTAACAGGTTTTCCAGAATGTTTAGATGGTAGAGTTAAAACATTACATCCTAGTGTTCATGCAGGAATTTTAGCAATGAGAAGTAATGAATCTCATATGAAACAATTAAAAGATTTAGGAATAGATACTATAGATTTTGTTGTTGTTAATTTATATCCTTTCAAACAAACTATATTAAAAGACGGAGTAACACGTGAAGAAGCAGTTGAAAATATAGATATTGGTGGACCTACAATGTTACGTAGTGCAGCAAAAAATTATCAAGATGTAGCTGTAATAACAGATCCAACAGATTATGAAAAAGTATTATATGAATTAAAAGAAAATGGACAAGTTTCTAAAGATACAAAATTCTATTTAATGCAAAAAGTATTTGAGCACACAGCAAATTATGATGCAATGATTTGCAATTATATAAAAGAACAAAGAAATGATGAAAGTTTCCCAAGTGAACTTACTTTAACATATGAAAAAGTTCAAGAAATGAGATACGGGGAAAATCCTCATCAAAAAGGAGCATTATATAAAGAGGTTGGAAAGTGTGAAGGTTCTTTAACAGTAGCAGAACAATTAAATGGTAAAGAATTATCTTTCAATAATATTAATGATACAAACGGAGCATTAGAGTTATTAAAAGAATTTGATGAACCAACAGTTGTTGCATGCAAACACGGAAATCCATGTGGTGTAGGAAGTGCAGATAATATTTATACAGCATGGACAAAAGCATTTAATGCAGATAAAACATCAATTTTTGGTGGAATTGTAGTTGTAAATAGAGAAATAACTTTAGATGTTGCAAAAGAAATGAAAGAAATATTCTTAGAAGTTATAGTAGCACCTTCTTATGAAAAAGAAGCCCTAGAGTTATTGCAAACAAAGAAAAATTTAAGAGTTTTACTATTACCAAATATCGAGAAAAAGCAAAAAGAAAATGCGTATGATATCAAAAAAATAAATGGTGGAATTATAGTACAAACAATAGATTCAAAATTACTAGAGGGATACGAAGTTGTAACAACAAGAAAACCAACAGATAAAGAGTTAGAAGATATGATGTTTACTTGGAAAATTGTTAAATATGTAAAATCTAACGGTATTGCACTTGGAAAAGATAAACAATCTATAGGAATTGGTCCTGGACAAGTAAATAGAATTTGGGCAACAAAACAATCTGTAGAACACGCAGAAGAATTAATAGAAGAGGGAATAACAAAAGGAGCAGTTTTAGCTTCAGATGCATTCTTCCCATTTGCAGACTGTGTAGAAGAAGCACATAAAGCAGGCATTACAGCAATAATACAACCAGGAGGCTCAATAAGAGACCAAGAGTCAATTGATAAATGTAATGAATATGGAATTAGTATGATATTTACAGGAATGAGACATTTTAGACATTAATAATTACTATAAGGAGAAAGTAATGAATAATAAATTAAATACTAGTGCAAAAGCATTAATATCATGTGATTTGATCAATGATGTTGTAAAATTATTCGGCGATACTTTTTTAGTTGCATATTTTTTACAAGTTTCAAATGAAAATATTGTACAAGTATCTTTATATTATATAATTGTTTATGCACTATTAGGGTTAGGACATATTCTCTTAGGTAAAACATTAAAAAAACATACTAAAGGAAGAATTAATATTTATCGAATAGGAATTATTGTAAAATCAATATTTGTTTTACTAATTGTATTACTAAAAAATAATATTAATTCCTATTATATAGGTATAGCAATATTTTATGGAATATCTGAAGCATTATATTGGTCAGCACATGGGTTAATGAACATAGAAGTTGTAGAAAATAGCAACAGACAAAAATATACAGTTATAAGTAGAATACTATCAAAAACACTTAGTATTATTCTGCCAATAATATTAGGAACAACAATCGAATTAACTTCCTTTACAAATATTGCAATATATGTATTTGCTTTAACTGTATTACAAATAGCAGTATCCTTTTTCATTGATTCTAACAAATTCAATTCACAAGGAAAATGTGAAAAATATAATTTGAAAGAATTTGTTAAAAGTTTATCTGCAGCTCAAAAGGAAAAAGTAAGAAATATAACTAGACTGGCGTTTTTATATGGATTAATGATGGATACAATAAGAGTTTTAATTGTTGTTATAACTATTATGACTTTTAAAACATCTATAGATTTAGGAATATTAACAACCTTATTTTCTATATGTTCAATGTTTTCTCTTTTTCTATTTAATAAATTCTATAACAAAAAACATGCAAAAGGACTATTAAGTTATTGTGCAATAGTTGCTCTTATTGGAGTTATAGGACTATTAATCAATATAAGCAAAGAAACATTGATAATTTATAATTTTACATATAGTATAACTGTATATATTTTAGAAATAATGTATAAAATAAACTTAGGAAACATTGTTAATGAAAATAATATACAACAATGGTTAGTAGAGTATCACACTATGCTTGAAGCAGTAATGGATATAGGACGAATAATAGGATTTTCATTACTTCTAATAACTGGATTATTAAATAATATTGTATATTTCAAAATATTACTATTAGTTGTGACACTATCTATTCCACTATATGCAATAATAATGTATAGAATGGAAACAACTATCAATAAATGATAGAAAATGAGTTGTAAGCTAAATGCTTTACAACTCATTTTTTGTGTTCTTTTTGTAAATTTCTAACATTATCAGTTCTAACATAGACAAGATGTGAATATAATAATTTAGACAAGAAAATTAAGTAGAGGAGAGGTACATATGACACTTGAAGAAAGAAAAGGATTACAAAACAATATTATACAAAATCTAGTTTTAGAAAATAGGGGGAAATTATCCATATCTGGAGTTTTGGATGTTCTAAGTTTTGATGACCAAGTTGTTATTGTAGAAACAGAACTTGGTTTATTAACTGTTAAAGGAGAGGATTTAAGAATAAACAAATTAAGCATAGACACATCAGAAGTAGTAATAGAAGGAGAAATATTCAGTATGAATTATAGTGAAAAAGATATAGATAAAAAAGGTGGAAGCTTACTTGGAAAAATTTTTAAATAGGTTTGGTGTTGCAAATGAATAATCAAGCATACTTATTTATGATGTTTATAGTAAATGGAATTTTAATTGGTTTTTTATTTGATGTTTTTAGAATATTAAGAAAAACCTTTAAAACAAAGGATATTATTACATATATAGAGGATATATCTTTTTGGATATTAACAGGGGTATTAACTCTATATTTCGTTTTTTACTATAATAATGGCGAAATTAGATTTTATATCTTTTTAGGAATTATATTAGGAATTCTAATTTATATATTAACAATTAGTAAATACATAATAAAATTTAGTGTAACAATAATCAATTTTGTAAAAGACATAATTAATAAAGTAATTAAATTCGTATTTTATCCATTAAAATTAATAATAAATTTTTTAAGAAAAATATTATTTCGACCGATTTCTTTTATATTTATAAATATAAGAAAATATTTTACAAAAAATAACACATATTTATTAAATATGTTAAAAAAAACTAATAAAACTACAAAAAGTGAACAATAAAAGAAGGATTTTCTATAAATATGTAGAAATATTATATAAAGGGAAGTATCCGTAAGGATTTTTAATACTTATTGTAGATGTTTGGAGAGTAAATGTACATATGAAAATAAGCAAATTATTAAAAAAGTTTTTTATTGTTGGGGTAATTTTGTATATATCTGTAACTTTTATAAATCAACAAAAATCTATTAATGCATATAACAACCAACAAGCAGTTTTAAGAAATAGAATTAAAGAACAAAACGAATACAAACAAACTTTACTTGCTACTAAAGAAAATATATCTTCACCAGAATATATTGAAGAATTAGCACGTGAAAAGTTAGATATGTATTTACCAAATGAAAAAGTATATATAGATGTTAATAAATAATCTATAGAACAATGTTTTATAGATTATTTGTGTTTTAAATCGTTTAAAATTTGTATTCTAATAAAAAATCCAATAAAAATAGTAAAAAATGTAAATTAAATGAAAAAATACTAGAGATATATTGTTTTATATGATAAAATATCTACATAAGGGAATTTAGTAAAAGTTTAACTATGGGGGAAAGTAATATGGACTATGAAAGTATGTCGCTAGTTGATTTGAAGCAATTAGCAAAAGAAAAGGGAATTAAAAATATTTCTAAATTAAAAAAAGAAGAGATTATTATAGCATTACAAGAATTAGAAGTAATTGACAAAACTAAAGAAACAACTACAACACAACATAATCAAGCAGAAGAGAAACCAGAAAAAGTACAAAGACCAGCAGATGGGAGTTATGTACTTGCAAATGATGATCAAATTGCTGAAGGAATACTTGAAGTGTTACCTGATGGATATGGATTTTTAAGAGGCGATAATTATCTATCAACTCCAAACGATATATATATTTCTCCAATTCAAATAAGAAGATTTAAATTAGATACCGGTGATAGAATAAAAGGTATTTCAAGACAACCAAAAGAAGGAGAAAAATTTCCAGCTTTAATATTTGTTGGAGAAGTAAATGGAGAAGCTCCTGAAAATGCTTATAGAAGAAAATCTTTTGATGATTTAACTCCTATATATCCTCAAGAAAGATTACGACTTGAAACTACACCAAACGAATATGCAATGAGATTAATAGATTTGATTTCGCCAATAGGAAAAGGGCAAAGGGGAATGATTGTTGCTCCACCAAAAGTTGGTAAAACTACTCTTTTGAAGAAAATTGCTAATAGTATAAGTGCTAATAATCCAGAAGTAGAATTAATAGTTCTTTTAATAGATGAGAGACCTGAAGAAGTGACTGATATGAAACGTTCTATAAAAGGTGAAGTTATTTATTCAACATTTGATGAACTACCAGAACATCATGTAAAGGTTGCTGAAATGGTACTAGAAAGAGCCAAAAGGCTTACAGAACAAAAAAAGGATGTTGTTATATTATTAGACAGTATAACAAGACTTGCAAGAGCATATAACTTAGTTATACCATCATCAGGAAGAACATTATCAGGAGGTTTTGACCCAGGTGCATTACATAAACCAAAAAAATTCTTTGGTGCAGCAAGAAATATAGAAAATGGTGGAAGCTTAACAATACTTGCAAGTGCATTAATAGAAACAGGAAGTAGAATGGATGAAGTAATTTTCGAAGAATTTAAAGGAACAGGTAATATGGAAGTACATCTAGATAGAAAATTATCAGAAAAACGTATTTTCCCAGCCATAGATATAAATAAATCAGGAACAAGAAAAGAAGATTTATTATTAAATCCAAAAGAATTAGAAACAGTTTTTGCATTAAGAAAAGCATTGTCAAGTATGACTGTTGCGGAAGTTACTGAACAATTATTAAACCAATTAGTTGCAACAAAGACTAATAAGGATTTTCTAGAAAGAATGGAATTCTTCTTAAAACAATTTAAATAAAACAACTGTATAATATATTTATAAATGATAAGTAGAGTATAGGTACATAGCCAAAATCTACTTGTTATTTATAAATATATTACATTGCACAAAATCAAAGTTTTGTGCAAATAGGAATAGGAACAAAAATAGAACCATACGAATATAGTCCTATTCTTGAAATTCTGCTATTCCTTTAATAAAGCCTATTTCAGCTTATTATTACAACAACATGTCTTTTGAAAGATGTAATTATGATATTACACAAATTTCAGCTGACGAATATGAGAATATCTTCATTTAATCATCTCATCATATTCAAAAATTTTTGGATATTCTAAACAAGAGTCACTTTTAACTATAAGCTAAAAGTGGCTCTTATTCTATTAATTAACTATTATAAGAACAATTTATATTGCTTTATTAAAGCATCTACTTCATCTTATTATTTCAATTTTAATTCTAAAACTTTTTAGAAAATTGTGGTTCATATATTGATAAATATGTCTGCCTTCAATAATTTGTAGTATATTTATTTTTTCTATTAAATATGTATGTATTTTATCAGAATATTCATAGTATTTTAACTCAACTTTTTTATCTTTTCTTCTTTTGTAAAAATATTGAAATATTGTTTGATTTTTTGTTTCAGGATATATCTTTTCAAGTTCATTTAACATATTATTAACTTTTTATGGTCTATTTCCCAAACTATATCCAAACATCCAATCTAGAGTTAATAATTCAATATTTTCTGTATCGCTTATTTTACGAGCTAATGTTGTTTTTCCAGAACCCATCATTCCTGTTATATTAATAATTTTATCATCAGTCAAAGTAATCTCAATATCTTCTTTGTCTTTAAAGATTCCTACTTTCATATTAATCTCCTTCAATTTATTTGAAAATATATTAAAGTATTAAATATTATTTATTAATATATAAAGCTTATTATTTATAATACTTCTTTATTAAAATACTTGTTTCTACAATATTTTTTAGCTAATCCACCTTCACTTGTTTCTCTATAGTGTTTTCCTAAATCTTTTCCTGTTTCATACATTGTTTCTACAACTAAATCGAATGAAATTTTCTTATTTCTTTCTAACATTGAAGATAGTATAGCAGCATCAAAAGCACGCATTGCTGCAACAGCATTTCTTTCTATACATGGAATTTGAACATATCCATAAATAGGATCACAAGTTAATCCTAAATGATGTTCCATTGCGACTTCTGCAGAATTTTCAATCCTATCAATATCTAATCCAAATAGATATGCAGCTGCTGCAGCAGCCATAGAACAAGCTGTTCCTATTTCCGCTTGACAACCACATTCAGCACCACTAATAGAGGCATTTGTTTTTACAATATTACCTATTATACCTGCAACTGCTAAGGACTTAATTATTTTGTCATAATTAATATTATATTCTTTTTTCATATAATATAAGACTGCTGGCAATACTCCACACGCTCCACAAGTTGGTGCTGTTACAATAATTCCACCACTTGCATTTTCTTCACTGGTTGCATAAGCATAGCTACTAAGTAATCTTGTCTTTTTTATATCATCTGTTTCAAATTCTAATTTGTTTTCATAAATATCCTTTGCTTTTCTTTTTAGTTTTAATCTTCCTGGTATTGTTCCAGTTGTTGTTAACCCATTTTTTATTGTTTGTTGCATCGATTCCCAAACCTGAGTTAAAAACTCATTTATTACTTCTTTTCCTTCTATTAAACATACATAATCGTATAAATCTATATTATTTTCTTTAATATATTCTTTTATTTCATTAAAATTCTTTTGTGGATATATATCTTGGGCAATAACATCTTTTTTGTCTGCAATTTTGAAAGTTCCACCACCTATTGAATATACTCTCCAATTATCTAATAATTGTCCTTCTTTATATGCAAATATATCAAAAGTATTTGGATGAACATCGCATTCTGTTTGTGTATCAAATTCAATTTCTGTTTCATAACCTTCTAATGTTTTTTCTATAATGTAATCTGTTAAGTGACCTTTACCTGTAAGTGCAAGTGACCCATATAATATAACTTTAAACTTGTCAGCATTAGAGTATTTATTTCTAAAGATTTCAGTAGCTCTTTTGGGTCCCATTGTATGCGAACTAGATGGACCATTTCCTATTTTATATAATTCTTGTATAGATTGCATAATCTTCTCCATTTCTTATTTTAACTAATTTATTATTATGTTATATACCTAAACATTGTATAATTTAAAGTTATTTTTGTCAAACACTTGTTATCAATACTTTTTATAATTGTTATTAAAGTTTTTATATAAAATTATTTAAACATTGTACAAAATTTTTCTGTTTTGATGTATAATTTAGTTGGCTAAATTTAAACTTGGAGGTTTAATATGATTAATAGAGATGATAACCCAGAATATTTAAATTCTTTTTTAGATTATAGTATAACAATATTAAATAAGTCGCCAAACTCAATAAAAGAATATAATTACGACCTTGCTACATTTCTTAAATATATAAAAATACATTTTGGTCTTACAAATGAAACTGATTTTTCAAAAATTACTATAAAAGATATAGATTTAAATACAATTAAAAAGATTACTTTAGACGATATACATGCATTTGTATCATACCTTGCAACAGAATTAAGAAGCAAATCTGCAACTAGAGCAAGGAAGGTTTCTAGTATAAGAATATTCTTTAAATATTTATCAGCAAAAGCAAAATTAATTGATACTAATCCAGCTCAAAATTTAGAAACTCCAAAACAAGAAAAACGTATGCCTAAATATCTTACTTTAGATGATAGCAAAAAATTATTAGATGTTGCTGGTAATGAAGATAATAGGAATTGCGAAAGAGATTATGCTATTACTACTTTATTTTTAAATTGTGGAATGCGTTTATCAGAGCTAGTTAATATTAATATAAAGGATATTAAATTTGATGATTGTAAAATGACAGTTATAGGTAAAGGTAATAAAGAACGTACTATTTACTTAAATAATGCTTGTATGAGAGCTGTTAAAGAATATTTAGCTATTAGACCTAAAGAAGGAGTTAAATATGATTCTAAAGATGCACTATTTTTAAGTGAAAGACGTGAACGTATTAGTAATAGAACTGTACAATATATTATAAAAAATGAATTAAGAAAAGCTGGACTTGATACAAATAAATATTCTGTTCATAAACTTAGACACACTGCTGCAACTCTTATGTACCAATATGGAAATGTAGATATACGTGCTTTACAAGAACTACTTGGACATGCTAGTATATCTACTACTGAAATATATACACATGTTGAAAATGAAAGGGTTCGTAATGCAGTAGAAAGTAATCCTTTAGCAAATATATAGTTATATATTTACTTATAAGTTTAAGCTACAAGATTATAATACAGAAAATAAATTGTGATATATAAATAGTGACTGCATATACATGCAGTCACTATTTCCACTCTACAGCCCCATAGATTATATACTAGGTATAATTAGTTTTTGTCCAATAGATAAATCACAATTGCTTAATTTATTTATTCCTTTTATATTATTTACAATATCTCTAACATCCTTATTTGAATAATAAGAATTTGAATTCTTTTCTTCTTTTGCAATATTCCATAAGGTATCTCCATTTGACACATAGATTGTTTTATATTTTGTTTCTGTATGTGAAAAACTTATATTACTTATAAATAAACTAATACATATTATTATTCCTAATATCACAAAAATACTTCTTATAAATTTTGATAAATTAACTATTTTTAACTTCATTTTATATTCCCCCTATTTATATAAATACATAGTTTTGATATATTACTGTGCGAACATATTTTCTTTTTGTGAGTTTATTATAAACAAACAAAAGTTCTTTGTCAATACTTTTTTATAAAAAAGTGAAAAAATGTTCGCGTTATTTTCTGTAATATATAATAGATAATAAAATCTCCGCAACTATATAGCTACGGAGATAGTTATGTTCATAATAAAATTGGTTGTACTTGTTCCTTATCTAATGCATATTCTAATGTTTTTATAATATATTCTGGATCAAAAACTAAAGAACGTGGTTTAGTTATTGGATTATCTTGCCTCAAAGGAACAAAAAAATAGTTGTTTCTATTTAACAAAGTACCTATATTTGATGCACTACCACTTAATGCATCATTTGTAGATACTGCAATTACTAAAGAATTATTATTTCTTAAATGTGATTTTGCAGCCATTGTTACTGGTGTATCTGTTATAGCATTTGTAAGTTTAGAAATTGTATTACCTGTACAAGGTGCAATTATCATAATATCTGTCATTTTTTTAGGTCCTATCGGTTCTGCATCTGTAATTGTATGAATAATTTTTTTACCCGTTATTTCTTCTATTTCTCCTATAAAATCTTGTGCTTTGCCAAATTTAGTATCTAAGTTATAAGCATTAAAAGACATAATTGGTATAACCTCTGCCCCTTGATCAACAATTTCCTTTATTTTTGGAATTGTGCTTTTAAATGTACAAAAAGAACCAGTCATCGCAAAACCTACTTTTTTACCTTCTAATTTCAAAATATATAGCCTCCTCTCTTTTGTTCTATATAATATATTATGAAATTATGTAAATTTTGCAACCTGGTTCAAAATGTTTTATTAGATTTTTATTAATATAATACTAATAACTATTAATATAGCAGAAATAATTTTTCTTAATAAATTATCTCTTTCATTTAAGAATATATATCCAAATATTACATTTAACATTACAGTTAAAGCACAAAGCGGTGCAATTATTGTAACATTTCCTAATTGATATGCTCTTAATTGAACAATTATCGTTATTCCCCATGATAAAGCTGTTATTAGTATTGCTTTTTTATTTCCATTAATTAATTCATTTTTTATCTCTGATGGTTTTATTCTTTCAACAATCATAATTAAAATACCTGGGATAATTAATGTTAATGCTACATAGAATGGTAGATTAAAATTGTCTGATATATTTACATCTAAAAATAAAGCAACTGTGTAAGAAATATTTGCTAGTATTCCTAATAAAATATATTTGTTAAACTCAAATTTACCTTTTTTATAAAAGATAATAACATTGCTAAATATTATAAGCATTGCACCAATAAATTTCGTTAAAATAAAATCTTCTTTGAAAATGATTAAACCTGCAAATATCATAAATGTAGTCGATAATTGCTTTAACATACTAAAAGTTGAAGCTTCTATACCACTTCTTACAGTAGTATTTACCCTGTCAGTTATTGCATAAAATATAATTGATATAGCAAGCATAATATAAACACTTATATCTGTTGGAAACTTAAATTCAAACAATGGACATAATAGTAAAGAAATTATTCCTGCTACAATTTGTAGGAGTATAGTTAATGCTCCTGCATTTTTTAATGTTTTTGTTGTAACTTTAAAAAACTGTGTAAATATTGTTGCAAAAACCAAATATAATAGTACATATAATAACCAATTATTTAATATTGCCATCTGTTCCTCCTATGTTTTAAAATAAGTATTCTAATAGAGCATTGTAAATTTCATCTCTTTTTACCATGTTTTCGTGTTCTACCATATATTTAAATTCTTCTCTATTGACTAATTTTGCATTTTCAACTTCACTTTCTTGTAATGTGATATGTTCAATATCGATATTATTTATTTTAGCAATATAAAAATCATAAAAATGACTTGCAATATGATTTTCTTTTGGTCTGCTTTCATTTTTTGTCGTAAAAATATATTGTAAATCTTCACCCTTCAAATGAATTCCCACTTCTTCCTCTACTTCTCTTATAGCTGCTTCTAAAGAAGTTTGCCCAGCTGATATATGTCCTGCTACTGATACATCCCATTTTCCTGGATTTGTATCTTTTTTATAAGAACGTTGTTGCATTAATATTTGATTATTATTATCTATAATCGCAACAACAATAACCCTATGCCATATTCCTTTTTTATGCATTTCTTTTCTTGTTAAAATTTCCCCTGTTTTTATACCATTTTCATCTAAAACATCTATCATTTCTTCCATCTAATAATCACCTTCGGTGGAAATTATATCACGCATTTTGTTAACTTACAATATATATATTGTAAATATATATAATTCTTTTATCTTATAAATTAATTAATATTAACGTATAGTTTTAAATGTAAAAAAGAAAAAATAATCTGTACTTTTTGGTAAAATCGTGCTAAAATATATATAAATTTGTAATTTAGGAGGAGAAAATTTTGAAAGCGAATGAAACTATTTTAATATTAGACTTTTTTGGTCAATATAATCAATTGATTGCAAGACGTGTTAGAGAATGTAATGTGTACTCAGAAATTGTACCTTATGATATTTCACTTGAAAAAATTAAAGAAAAAAATCCAAAAGGAATTATTTTTACAGGTGGTCCATCAAGTGTTTATGTAGAAGATGCTAAAATGTGTGATCCTAAAATATTTGAATTAGGTATTCCTATTTTAGGAATTTGTTATGGTATGCAACTAATGACTCATGTTTTAGGTGGAAATGTTACAAGAGCAGATAAACGTGAATATGGTGTAGTACCCGTTACAATTGATAATTCTTCTTTATTATTTAAAGGCTTTGGAGATATAAACGATTGCTTAATGAGTCATACAGATTTTGTTTCAAAAGTTCCAGAAGGCTTTAAAGTAATTGGTAAAACTACTACTTGCCCTACTGCTGCTATGGAAAATGCTGAAAAGAAACTTTATGGGATTCAGTTTCATCCCGAAGTAAACAATACTGTAAATGGAACTAATATTATTAAAAACTTCTTATTTAATGTTTGTGGATGTTCTGGAGATTGGAAAATGTCTTCTTTTGTAGAAGAATCTGTTAAAAATTTAAGAGAAAAAATTGGTGATAAAAAAGCATTATGTGCTTTATCTGGTGGTGTTGATTCTTCCGTTGCTGCCGTTTTATTGCATAAAGCTATAGGAAAAAATCTAACTTGTATATTTGTTGACCATGGCTTACTTCGTAAAAATGAAGGAGACGAAGTTGAAGAAATTTTTAGAAATCAATTCGATATTAATTTAATTAGAGTAAATGCAAAAGATCGTTTCTTAGAAAAGCTTGCAGGAGTTACAGATCCAGAAACTAAAAGAAAAATAATTGGTGAAGAGTTCATTCGTGTATTTGAAGAAGAAGCAAAGAAAATTGGTACAGTTGATTATTTAGTTCAAGGAACTATTTATCCAGATGTTATCGAAAGTGGTTTAGGAAAAGGAACTACTATAAAGAGCCATCACAATGTTGGAGGACTTCCAGACTATGTCGATTTTAAAGAAATCGTTGAACCATTAAGAGATTTATTTAAAGATGAAGTTCGTAAAACAGGTTTAGAATTAGGAATTCCAGAGAATTTAGTATATCGTCAACCATTCCCTGGTCCAGGACTTGCAATTCGTGTAATTGGAGATATTACAGACGATAAATTAACTATTTTAAAAGATGCTGATGCTATTTTTAGAGAAGAAATTAAATTAGCAGGTCTTGATAAAGATATAAATCAATATTTTGCAGTTTTAACAAATCTAAGAAGTGTTGGTGTTATGGGTGATGATAGAACTTATGATTATACTGTCGCACTTCGTGCTGTTTCTACTACAGATTTTATGACAGCTGTGTGGGCAAGAATTCCATATGATATTTTAGAGAAAGTTTCAGCTAGAATTGTAAATGAAGTTGATCATGTAAACAGAATAGTTTATGATATAACAGGAAAACCACCAGCAACAATTGAATGGGAATAAAATACAAATAAAATAACAACAGCTCCCGCATTGCAAGTGCGGGAGCTGTTGTTTGGCATCAGTTAAAGAGAAGCTCTAACGTTGTTGGCCAGCCTATCAACAACAGGATTACCTACACCCTGTGATTTCAGCCAGTCTTCAATCTGTGTTGCACTGATGCAGCCAAGTTCTAATTGTGTTAGGCATCTGCTAACAATCCGTTCCTCAATCATACGCTGCCGTTCCCTTTCACGTCTTGTTTCCTCAATAAGTTCTCTCTCTGATGGTCTCATGCCCTTACCTCCATTTGTGGCGCTCAATAAAACAACATATTGAGCTTATGTATAGTTACTATAATTGTATTATAACATATTTTACATAAAGTGACAAATGAATTTCAATAAAATAGTAAAGAATATGATAACTCTTTACTGTTTTCATTAAATCCTTATTTTACAGCTTCTTTAAAGGCAGACATACTAATTCCTTTTGACATACGAATTCGTGGTAATGCAAATTTATTTTGTCCAGGATATACTCTTCCACTCTTTGTTGTAAATGCTAACTTATATCCTGCATCTTTTAGCACATTTATTGCATTATCATTATAATGCCCAAATGGATAACAAAATATTGTACAATTTCCTATTATATTTTTTGTAATATCATCTTTGTTTAAGAATGCTTGTGCTCCTTGCTCTTCGTAATTATCATTAAGCTGTAGGTTTATATTGTCATCTCCTATTAAAGAAATAGTTGGTATAGCATTATTTTGATAGTTAGAATATAATGTTATACTGCGAGGATAATACAATAAATAATAGTTCTTTTCTTATTCAATTTTATCACCCTTTTATTTTAATATATTATTGATATAAATAATATTCACACTAAGATATTACCTCTTTCGACATATTCTGTCAATATAAATTTTGTTATACCCAAAATAAAAGCAGAGACCCAAATCTCTGCTTAAGTTTTATTTATAACTCTTATCTACTTCTTTTAACATAACGTCATGTGCGCTACCTTCTGCGATACTTACTTCTGACACAAGAGTTAATCTTGCATTTTTGTGTAATTCTTTTATGGTTATTGCTCCACAGTTGCACATTGTTGATTTGATTTTTGCTACTGTTACAGCTAAATTATCTTTTAAGCTACCTGCATATGGTATATATGAATCTACACCTTCTTCAAAAGATAGTTTGTTTTTAGCGGCTCCACCAAGGTCATATCTTTGCCAATTTCTTGCACGGTTTGAACCCTCTCCCCAATATTCTTTTACATAGGTATTTCCCACTTTTAATACTCTTGTTGGACTTTCGTCAAATCTTGCAAAATATCTTCCCATCATTACAAAGTCTGCTCCAAGTGCTAATGCTATTGTAATATGATGATCATGTACTATTCCTCCATCTGAACAAATTGGAATATATATACCTGTTTCTTCAAAATATTCATCACGTGCAGCTACTACATCTATTAAAGCACTTGCTTGTCCACGTCCTATTCCTTTTGTTTCACGAGTGATACAGATAGATCCTCCACCAACACCAACTTTTATAAAGTCTGCACCAGCTTCTGCAAGATATCTAAAGCCTTCTTTATCTACTACGTTTCCCGCACCAATTTTTACACTGTCTCCATACTTTTCTCTAACAAAATCAATAGTTCTTTTTTGCCATACAGAATATCCGTCTGAAGAATCCATACAAACCATATCAACACCAGCTTCTACTAATGCTGGAATTCTTTGTTCGTAATCTCTTGTGTTAATACCTGCACCAACAATATAGCGTTTATTTTCATCTAATAACGAATTAGGATTATTTTTTCTTTCTTCATAATCTCTTCTAAATACAAGATATTTTAAGTTTCCTTCTTCTGTTAAGATTGGTAAACAATTTATTTTATTTTCCCAAATTATATCATTTGCTTCAGCAAGTGTAATTCCTTTTTTTGCAGATACAACATTTTCTGCTTTTGTCATAAATTCATCAATTGGAGTATCTTGGTTATCTCTTGTTATTCTATAATCCTTATCTGTTACAATTCCTAAAAATTTTCCATTTGCTGTTCCATCTTCTGTAACAATTACAGTAGAATGGCCTGTTTCTTCAACTAATGCAATTACATCTCTAAGTGGAGTTCCACTTTTTACATTTGAATCACTTATAACAAATCCAGCTTTATGTTTTTTTACATGGTAAACCATTTCTGCTTGTGATTCAATTGATTGTGCACCATATATGAAAGCAACTCCACCTTCACGTGCTAGTGCTATACCCATTTCTTCACCTGAAACTGATTGCATAATTGCTGATACCATAGGTACATTTGCTGAATATTTTGGTTCTTCTCCTTTTTTGAATTTTACAAGTGGTGTTTTTAATGATACTTTATCTGGTATACATTCTTCTGTTGTTAAATTTGGTAATAATAAAAATTCATTAAATGTTCTTGAAATATCTTCTAAAATCTTTGCCATATTTATTCCTCCTAATTATATATTAAATGAATGAAGCCTTTTAGCTTCATTCTTGTATGCCATCCTTCTCCTAAACTATATTTAATATTATACTATACTTATTCTATTATGTAAACAGTGTTTGTGAAATTATTTGCTTATTTTACTAGTCTTTCAGTTTCTTTTGCTATCATTAATTCTTCATTTGTAGGAATTACATATACTCTTACTTTTGAAGAAGTTTTTGAAACTAATCTTTCTTCACTTCTTACATTATTTCTATTTTCGTCTATTTCAACGCCCATAAATCCTAATCTTTCGCAAATTCCTTTACGTATGTTAATTTGGTTTTCTCCAACTCCACCAGTGAATATTATTGCATCTACACCATTCATAGCTGCTGCATATTTTGCAATAAATCCTGCAACAGAATATTTAAAGTTGTTCATTGCAATTAGAGCTCTTTTGTTTCCTTCTACTGATTCATTTTCTATTACTCTAAAATCTGGTGCTAATCCTGAAATTCCTTGTACCCCTGAAACTTTATTTAAAAGATTTTCTACTTCAGCAGCTGTTTTATTTTCTTTCTTCATAATGAAAGTAACAACTGATGGGTCTATATCTCCACTTCTTGTTACCATAGGAACACCTGCAAGTGGTGTAAGTCCCATACTTGTATCTACACTTTTTCCAGCTTCTATTGCGCAAACACTAGAACCTTGACCTAAGTGACATGTAATAATTTTCAAATCTTCTATTGGTTTATTTTCAATTTCTGCAAGTCTTTTAGATACATACATATGTGATGTACCATGGAAGCCATATTTTCTTATACCATATTTTTCGTAGTATTCATATGGTATTGGGTATAAATATCTTTCTTCTGGAATTGTTTGGTGGAATGCTGTATCAAACACACCAACCATTGGTTTGCCAGGCATTACTTTTTTACAAGCTTCTATTCCTATAATTCCTGCTGGATTGTGAAGTGGTGCTAAGTCTGTACACTCTTTTAAAACTTCAACTACATTATCATCTATTACAACAGATTCAGCAATTTTTTCTCCACCATGAACAAGTCTATGACCAATTGCTTCTATTTCATCTAATGAATCAATTACTTTATATTCTGGATTAATTAATTGTTTCAAAGTGAAATCTACTGCTTCTTCATGGGTTTTTGCAGGATGATTAATTTCTATTTTTTGTCCATTTACTTTATGTGTAATAAATGCTTCAGCTTCGCCTATTCTTTCATATTTTCCTGATGCTAAAACTTCTTCTGTTTCCATATCAATTAACTGATATTTTAAAGAAGAACTGCCACAATTTAATACTAATATTTTCATTAGTTAAACCTCCCTATAAAAATTATATCTATTATACCATTAAGAAAAAAAGTTGTAAATATAATTTTTACATTATATAGAAAAACCCACACAAGAATAAACTTGTGTGGGCAAACGATTTTACTTCCGCCAAAGGATTACAGAAAAATTGGAAGGGATGTATGCAAAGCTCCCGTCTGTAAGGCGGTAAACCTCTATCCTATTACCAGAAGAGTCTTCCCCAAATATGTAATCGTGGTTACAAAATTCAGGGTCAGATATTATTGCATACTTACAGTCAGGATCTCTGTAAAATGTATTTCCATTGTAGTCATACCATATTCCGTCCTCCACAGGAAATACAGCATTAATGAATTCTTCCGTTGCATTCGGCTGCGTACTCATAACGCTTACAACGTTAGTAGACTGCAACGCCTGAACTTTTTCCTGCAGCACATCGATTTTTTTATTTGCGCCTATTAGCATAGCATACAGTATAGCAACAGCTAATACCAATACTATTATAGCCGCAATTCCATAATAGCTTCCATTTTTCCTTAAGTTGTCAATGCGTGCCTGCAGGGTGTTGCATGTTTCATTTTGCATCTTCCCCATTTTTGTTTCCATGTTTCTGACTGATTCAGTCAAGGAAGCAAATCCTTCCTCTAACTTTTCAATCCGTTCCTTTTTCTTGTTACCTTGTGTTACCATAATCGTTTCCTCCTTTTAGGTTGTACTTTATTGTATTACTTAACTAGTTTACCATTTTTTCTACTTTATGTCAATAGCTTGAACAGCTGTAATTGCTACTACACCTACTATATCATTTGCATTACATCCACGAGACAAATCGTTTACAGGTTTTGCTATTCCTTGACATAGTGGGCCATAGGCTTCTGCTTTTCCTAGTCGTTGTACTAATTTATATCCTATATTTCCTGCATCTAAATTAGGAAATACTAAGGTGTTAGCATATCCTGCAACATTACTTCCTGGTGCTTTACTTTTTGCTATTTCAGGAATAATGGCAGCATCTAATTGAAGTTCTCCGTCAACTGATAAATTTGGCTCTTTTTCTTTTACAAGCTTTGTTGCATTTACAACCTTGTCTACTTCATTAGATTTTGCACTTCCTTTAGTTGAATATGATAACATTGCAACTTTAGGTGCTTTTCCTGTAAGCATTTTAAAACTATTTGCTGAAGAAATTGCAATTTCTGATAATTCTTCTTCATTTGGATATGCGTTCAACCCACAATCTCCAAATACAAATGTTCCATTTTCACCGAATTCACAATTTGGAACTACCATTAAGAAGAATGCTGAAACAAGTTTTGTGTTAGGTGCTGTTTTTAATATTTGTAATGCAGGTCTTAATGTATCAGCTGTTGAATGTATGGCTCCTGAAACAAGTCCATCACAATCCCCTGCTTTTACCATCATCATTCCAAAATATACAGTATCTTTCACTAATTCTTTTGCGGTTTCATATTCCATTCCTTTTGCCTTACGTAACTCATAAAAAGCATTAGCATACTCTTCATACTTATCAGATTCTATTGGATTTATAATAGTAACTGAAGATAAATTTAATCCTTTATCTTTTGCTTTTTTTAATATTTTTTCTTTTTCTCCTAACAAAACAATATTTGCAAATCCCTCTTTTAAAATAGTATCTGTTGCTTCTAATACTCTATCATCTGTTGCTTCTGGTAATACAATTGTTTTAATATCTTGCTTTGCTCTATTTTTTATTTCTTCAATAAACGACATTTTCTACCTCCATTTTTATTATAGAAATATTATATCTTTTATTTAAAAAAAGCACAACAACTTTGTTTAATTATTTTAGTTAAATTTAGATTATATTTTTATTGCTGTAGAAATTTGTTTATAACTTGAATAGAAACTGATTTTGATTTATAATAAAAAATGGTGAAATTATGGAATTAAAGTATATTGTAAAAGATGATAGATATTTTAATATAAAACAAATATTAAAAGAAGAATTTAATATGTCTTCTAGACTTATTTTAAAGCTCAAAAATTATAAGCGAATTATTTTAAATGATGAAATTAGTTATATAGATAAAGAAGTTAGAATAAATGATATAATAAAACTTAACATAGATTTTGAAGAAGATAATTCAAATATTGTACCTAAAAAAATGGATTTAAACATTATATATGAAGATGCAGCTATGCTTATTTTAAATAAACCAAGTAATATAGCTGTTCATCCTTCTATACTTCATTACGATAATAGCTTATCTAATGGTGTTAAATTTTATTTTGATAAAATTGGATTAAAAAGAAAAATACGACCTGTAAACAGATTAGATAGAGATACTTCGCGGTATAGTTATTTTTGCTAAGAACGAGTATATTCAAGAATGTTTGGTAAAACAAATGAATAATCATACTTTTAAAAAGAATTATATTGCAATTGTTCAAGGTATATTAGATAAAAAACATAATGTAATTAATGCTCCTATTGCAAGAAAAGAAAATAGTATTATAGAAAGATGCGTTAGAGAGGATGGAGATATTGCTATTACAGAATATTATGTTATAAAAGAATTCAATAATATGTCTCTTCTTTATATTTCTTTACAAACAGGAAGAACACATCAAATACGTGTTCATATGAAACACATAGGACATACTATTATTGGAGATAGTTTATATGGTACTAATTCTAAATTAATAAATAGACAGGCATTGCATTCTTGTAAGGTAAGTTTTATTCACCCACTTACTAAGGAACATATGAATATAGAAGCAAATTTGCCAAACGATATATTAAACTTAATGCAAAACAGATAGGTTTATTCCTATCTGTTTTGATATATAAATAAGTAAATCTATAAGCCGGGTTCTGTCGTGAACGGTCATTTATCTATTCCTTATATTACTATAAGACTTAAGCCACCAGTACCAAGAAGATGAAAGAGCATCTTATCCTTCTTGGAATTACAAGGTGTTGCTCCAGATGGGGTTTACATTGACCAAATATGTCACCATACTCGCGGTAAGCTCTTACCTCACCTTTTCACCCTTACCTAAATTTTAGGCGGTTATTTTCTGTTGCACTTTCCTTAAAGTTTCCTTCACTGGACGTTATCCAGCATCATTGCTCTTATGGAGCCCGGACTTTCCTCGTACGCAGCCTTTCGACTTTGCTATACGCGACCATTCAATTTACTCTTATATTATTTTACTATATATTAGAGTTTTTTTCAAGGAATTTTTTTATTAAATTCACCTTTAACTTTCAAATTCATTTTGTTTATTCTTAAAGAATTCGTAGAAATATCTTACATTTTCAAGTTCAGTCCATTTTTGTGTTTTATAATTTTTTGTATCTAAATTGTATATTTTAGCATTTAAAATTCCTAACATGAATGGTGAATGTGTTGCTATTATAAATTGAACACCCAAGTATCTTGACGTTTTATTTATTTCTTCTGCAAGTTTTACTTGATTTTGCGGAGATAACGAAACTTCTGGTTCATCTAATAAATACAATGTATCTGGCTGAATATTATCTTCTAAAATTTGCATTGTTGTTTCTCCATTAGAATATTTCTCTTGTGAAAACTTAAATCTTACAAACTGTTTTTCACCTTCTTTAGTTTTTAAAAATTCTTTAGCATTTTCAAGCCCTCTTTCTCTTGCCAGATTACTTTCTATACTTTCTTGTAAAACTGCATCTTGCTGTATTTTCCTTATTTCATATAATATTTCCTCACTTTTTATATATCTACTATTTACTGGTATTTTAGTAATTTTTCTACCATTTTCGTTTTCTCCTAGTTCACAATCACATTTAGATGCATAATCTTCAAAATATTCTAATGTTCCACTAACTCTTTCTTTTCCTTTTAGATTTAATTTATGTGCAATAATATTTAGTATTGTTGATTTTCCAGATCCATTACTTCCATATAGTACAGTTATATTATCAAATAAAAACACTTCTGGTTCTTTATTTTTTAATACATTAAAAGGATATATATTGCTATTCCTACATTTGCTATTACTTAATTTAAAGGTTTTTAAATATATCAATATTTTACCTCCTTAGTTATGAATTATTTTTAATGAACTCTTTTTATATTTCAAATTGATAACCATCTTCTACTACTAGAAAATTCTCTATTTTATTAGTTTTAAATTTTTCTCTTGTTACATCTCTTAAATGTGTTGCTATAATTTGTTTTTTATGCTTTTCTATAAGATATGTAATATTGTCAATTCCCAAATGACAAGCATCTCCTTCAAAAAACGAAGAATCTGCTATTGTAATTTTACTATTATTTACAATTTGTTCAACACCATTACAAATTCCGCTATCGCCTGTAAAACCTAATACATCATTTATAACATAACCATATGCTGGTTTTTCTTCTCCGTGTGAAACTAAAATTGCTTTAACTGTATATCCATTTATATCATTTACTAATACCTTAGGATTATCTAATTCAATATATTTTATTTGCATTGTTTGTTCTATTTCTTCTTTGCTTTCAAAATTATAAGCATCAAATAATTGAACTATTTTATTTTCTATCCCCTTTGGACCTACTATAGTAATTTCACTGTTTATATTAATAAATCTAAATACATATTTCAAGAAAAACGGTAAATCAGCTATATGGTCACCATGCATATGTGTAATTACAATTGTTTTTATCTTTTCCGGCCTATAATTTTTCTTTAATAACTGTTTTAATGTTCCATTTGGCATATCTATTATCATATCATTATTAATTAATGTACAAGCACTATTATATTTTGTATATATTGCCCCTGTTCCTATTAATTCTACTTTCATATTTTTACTCCATTATATTATTAATTTTCTTCTAATTCATTTTTTATGTATGATAGCATCTCTTCAAAATTCTTAAATTGATATTGTGATAATCTATTTATTTCTTTTCTGTCACAATCTGAAAATTTGTCATACATTACACAAACCTCTATTCCTGCATTATTTGCAGCTTCTACACCTATTAGAGAATCTTCTATTATTATACATTCCTCTTTTTTTACCTTTAATTCTTTTAAAATCTTATAATGAATTTCTGGGTTTGGCTTTAATTGTTTTACTGCACCTTTTGCATATATTAATGAAAATGTATCTTCAAAATTTGCTTTAGATATTATATTCTTATTCTCTTTTTTGTATTTTTCTATTGTGTGATCGTTCGTCGAGCTTGCAATAACTAATATAAATCCTTTTTGTTTTAAATATTTTAATGTTTCTTCAGCATTTGGTTTATAATCTACTTTTTCTTTTAAGTATTGATCAGCAATTTCATATCGTAATTTTCGTATATTTGTTGCAGACATTTTAGAATTGTATTTTTCCTTTAAAAAGTTACAATATTCTTGATAAGCATCTTCGCTTTCACTAAATTCTTTTAGTTTAGAATCCCTTTGTTTTGCTATATCTACATTATCAATTTTGCCATTTCCTATTGCCTTTATAAGCTCTTCATCTATATCATTCCATACTCCAATAGAATCAATAAGTGTCCCATCCAAATCAAAAATAACTACTTTTTTATCTTTTAACATTTTATATTTCCTTTTCATTGTTAATATTTCTTATTACATTAGGGGCTATTTTATAATTTCTATCTATATCCATTAATCCATTTATTTCTTGTTGAACATCAGTTAATTGAGTATAACAATATCCACATATGTATGGTATGTTATAAATTGATTTTGTGAGTTTTGCAAATCTTTCTATAAGTTCTTCTTCATCTTTTACTTGTTTGCCATATCCCCAACCTTCAGCTGAATTTATTGCAATTCCGCCATACTCACTCATTATAATCGGTTGTCCTTTATATTTATATCTATTTGCAAACAACCTATGTTTTCCATTATATTCTTCTAGATTATTTAATATATTCATATTGGTATCTGTATACTTTTGATAAAGTAATTCATTATCTTGTATATAATCATGTATAGTTATAATATCTGATATTGTATGTTCCCAACCATCGTTTGAAATTACTGGTCTAGTATTATCTATTGCTTTAGTTAAATAATATAAACTATTAATAAAATCCTGTTGTTTTTTGGAGCTACTAACTTCTGGTACTCCCCACGATTCATTAATAGGAACCCACGTTATGATAGAAGGATGATTATAATTTTGTTTAACTACCTTTATCCATTCATTTGTAAAATTCTGCAACGATTTGTCGTTAAAATCATAACAGTTAGCCATTTCGCTCCATACTAATACACCTTTCACATCGCACCAATATAAAAATCTTTCATCTTCTATTTTTTGATGTTTCCTAACTCCATTATAACCAAATGCTAAAACACTTTCTATATCACTTATTAGACTTTGTTCATCTGGAGGTGTCAAATGTGATTCTTTCCAATAACCTTGGTCTAGTATTAATTTTAAATATAGCTCTTCTTCGTTTAAATATATCCTATTTTCTTTAATCGATATTTCTCTTACTCCAAAATAAGAGCTTATATTGTCTATAACTTTATCTTTACAATATAATTTATAGGTAATATCATATAAGTTAGGAGCATTAACAGACCATCTTTTAACGTTATGTTGAATTTCATCTGCTGAAATATTCATTTCTAATTTTTGATAATAATTATTTATCTTTTCTTTTGTCTTGTTTAGTATTTGTCCATCAAATGATATTATTGTTTCGATATAGTAATTTTGATTTTCAATATCATTTTCTAATAAATTTGTTTCAATTTCTAATTGTACTTTTTCTGCTTTAGGAGTTGTTTTAACATTTTTTATATATTCTTTAGATACTACTTCCATCCATACCGTTTTCCAGATTCCTGTAGTTTGTATATACCAGCACTTCCAACTTTCTTTTTTATATCTTTGTTTTCCTCTAGGTTGGTCTTTTGATAATGAATCTTCTACTTTTACTGTAATATCATTTTCTCCGTCTATAACATATTGTTCTATATCAAATGAAAATCTTGAATATGCACCTACGTTTTCGCCTATATAATTTCCATTAATCCATACTTTTGTTTTATAGTCACTACCTTCAAAATTTAATATTGCTTTCTTATCACAAAACAGTTCTTTTGATATGTTTATTTTTCTATTGTACCAAACAACATAATGTATACTTTCGTCTTCTATTCCGCTTAGTTTAGTTTCATAAGTAAAAGGCACATTTATTTTTCTTGATTTTGGAAAATTTAAAAAATACTTTTTTGTTTCTCCTTCATCGTTATCATCAAATACAAAATTCCATTCACCATTTAAGTTTTGCCATGCTTTTCTTACAAATTGTGGTCTTGGATAATCCTTTATATAACCTTCCATTTATTGTTCTCCTATGTTTATTTTAATAAATATATATTATAAATAATTTACTATATCTTCAAAAGTATCATATCCACTTTCACTGTTAATATGTCCTGCATTTGGTATTAAAATTTGTTCTGTTGCAACAGTATCTGCAAATTGTTTTTCAACTTCGTATTTTACATATGGGTCATTATTTGAATAGAAACATATAATTTCATTTGCACATTGTTTTACATCTTGTAAATTATTAAAATACATACTTTCATTAACATTGTCATATTCTTCGTTTATACCTAAATAATTGTTAAATCCACATACAAAAATTAGCTTTTTAACTTTCACTTTGTTCTCAACTAAAAACTTTGATATAAATACTGGTGCAATACTATGTCCTATTATTGTTGTATTTTCATTAATTAGTCCTAAATCTAAATAATTTTTTAGCAATTTACTCCAATTTTCATAATTTTGATAACCTACACCACTGGGAAAATCTGGTACATATACTTGTTTTCCTTCCATTTCTATAAAATCATGTAACCACCATAGCCAGTTTGAATAAGGACTAGCAAAACTTCCATGTATTATAAAATAATTTTCCATTTTAACTCCTCCTAATTTTAAATTAATTTATATTATTTTAATTATCAAGATTTTCTATAAAATTTAGCTTTTCTATTGTCTCTTTTCCTATTATTTCATTTGCTAGTTCTATTAATTCGTTCCATAGCATTATTTGTCCTCTATGATGAACATCTATTCCGTATAATACTTTTACATTATATTTTGTAGCAATATCCCAAAATTCTCTACAAGGATAAGCTACATTTTTTAACTTAGACTTTTGTATTTCTATTGCTTCACTATTTAATTTTCCGTTTTCGTAATATGTTCTATTAAATACCTGACATAAATTAATTTCTAGAGGTATATCATATTTTTCCGCTGCTTTACATATCATATTTGCAACTATACTTTCTATATTCCCAAATTTTCCTCTTTTACACATATATATGTCTGGGTGTACAATTATATCTGGAATATTCAGTTCCATTGCTTTTTCAATATATTCTGCATATCTAATTAATTCTTCATCAGTGAAATCAGCTTCATTAAATATTTTTAATTGTTTGCTATCATCATAAATAAAATGTTGTCCTAAAACAATTTTATTAGTCTCGTTCTTTAACTCTTTTATATTTTCTTCTTCCCCTGGTAAATACTCTACTTCATATCCAGTCTCAATTTCTATTTTGTCTGCATATTTTTCTTTCAATTTTTGTATAGTACTTAAATATTCATTTCGTGTATTGTATTTCATTCTCATATCATTTCTTTTATCTACTTCGTTTTTCTCTGGACAATGATCAGTAAAAGCTATTTTTTTAAACCCCATCCTTATATATTCTTCTATGTATTCTTCATCTTTCATATCTAAGTCTGCATGACCACATCTATATGTATGTTGATGATAATTAAATTTTTGCATATTTGTTCCTCCTAATATATTTCATTATATATATATTCTGCATAGATTTTTGCTACATTTGTTCTGCTAATTCTTTCGACAGAAGTTAATGCTGGATCTGCATTAACTTCGCATATCATTGGTTCTTCATCATTTGTTATGAAAAAATCAACAGAGCAATAATCCAATTTTAAAACTTTGGCAACTTTTTCTGCTATACTTTTATATTTTTCTGTAACTGTATATGGCATAGATTTTCCGCCTATTGAAATATTAGATCTAAAATCATTTTCATTAACTCTCATAAAAGAACCAACTAATTTGCCAGCTACTATTATAGTTCTTATGTCTTTTCCAATGTTTGAAGATATAAATTCTTGAAATATATATTGACTTCCATTAAGTTTGTTACAAATTTCATCTAAAGCTTTCCTGTCATCAATTTTATAAATATCATGTCCACCTTTACTATTAAATTTCTTTGCAATTAATGGATAACCTAATTTTTTCTCTACATATTCTTTATACTTAGTTGATGTTTCAACTTTATCTATATTCTCAATTCCTGTATTTGTAATTCCTGAAATTGTTGTAGGCATCTTTATATTATTGTCTGATAGCAAACAATATGTCATAAATTTATCATCACAATTTTCTATTGCTTCATAAGTATTAAAACTTCTTATATTATTTTTTTCAAGGAATACATTTATATATTTATCTTTTACAAGTTGAACACAAAAATCATATTCATTAAGTTTTAAATTAGTTTTATTGTTTTCTATATTAATAATTATTTCATCAACTTTCACTATATCTATTTTTATTCCTAATTTTTCAAATTCTTCAATAATTCTATTATATTGATATATTTTAGCTTCGTTTTGATAACCAGGATAAATTAAAATGAGACCTTTTTTATAATACTTTTCCATAAGAAACTACTTCTCCTTTATATTACTTTAACAATGAACCACCATTTACATTAATATTTTCTCCATTTATATAGCTTGCTTTATCTGAAAGTAAAAACAATACAACATTTGCTATATCTATTGTTTCACCTAATCGTTTTAATGGATTATTTTGTTTATGCTCTTCAATTTCCTCTTGTGTCCATCCTTCTAATGCCAGTGGTGTTATTGTTAAGCTAGGACTTACTGTATTTACCCTAATATTATATTTTGAAAGTTCTAATGCACTTGCTCCAGTAAAATTAATTATTCCTGCCTCTGCTGAACAATAAGCGCTTGCTTCTGCACACGGCTTAATTCCTAATCTTGAAGCTATATTAATAATGCTTGGATTGTTACTGCTTTTTAATAGAGGAATAGCATATTTAGTACATATTACTTTTCCTATTAAATTAACATCTAATACCCTTCTAAAATCTTCTATATTAAGTGTTTCTATATAACCATCAATATTAGTCCCTGCATTATTTATTAAATAATCTAATTTTTCCATCTGATTAAACATTTTAATTACTTCATCTTCATTAGAAACATCAGCCTTTATAAATGATACTTTTTCTTTAAATTCCTCAAGTTCTTTTTTTGTTTTTTCGTAATTTTCTTCATTATGTCCATAGTTTATAATTACCTTAGCACCATTAATTAATAATTGTTTTGCTATTTCTTTTCCTATTCCTGATGTTCCACCAGTCACTAATGCAACCTTATTTTTAAAATCACAATTCATATCTAATTACTCCTTGTTTTTATAAGATTATTTTAATCATTATTAAATATTTCTAAAGGATATATCTTATTAGCTTCAAAATCTTTTATAAATTGAATATTTACATTGTATGCTCTTAATTGTTCTTCTGGCATATTTTTTATTTCCTCAATATCTATCCACTTCACATCTAATATCTCGTCTGTATCAAATTTTATATTTTCTTCAATAATATCTGCTGTAAATCTTACCATTAATTTTTGTTCATTTTCTTTAATAACAGTAATCATTGGTAAAACTCCAGTAAGTTTTACTTTACAACCCGTTTCTTCATATATCTCTCTAATCGCTGCATCTGTTATTTTTTCTGGTTCATCTACATGTCCTGCTGGAATATTCCATTGGCCATAACACTTCTTTTGTGCTTCTTTTACCATTAATACTTTATTATCTCTTACTATTAAACATCCTGATATAACAATCATTTTCTAACCTCCTACTATAAAAAAATTGTTAATCTATGTATTTTATATCACAAATTAACAATTTTTCATAGTATTTTATAATATTTCACATAATATTTTTATTACAAAGTATGTTAGTTTTTAAATATTAGGATTACAATTTGCAAAATCTTTCAATTAGCTTTTTGTATTGTTCAACAAGTTCATATAAGCTATTAGCATTAACGTATTCATTTGTTTCGTGCGCAGTTATTGGACCTGCTCCTAATATCATACAATTACCATTTATAAAACTTGCTTCTGTAATAAAGTTACATGTTTTTGTAGATAATTTTGATTGATTAAAAAATGAAGATAATTTATTAAGTTCCTGAACACTTGCCTCATACTTTTCTCTTAGCATTTCTATTTTTTTAATTATTAGTTTTTCTACCTCTTTATTAATAGTTCTGAAATCAACTAAAATTTCACATTCTTCTGGAACAGAATTAATTGCACTTCCTCCATTTATTTTTCCAATGTTCATAGTTGTATAAGGTATTTCAAAGTTTTTATCTAAAATTGTTTTTATTTTATCTTGATAAAATTCGTTTAATTCATTTATAAATGATACTGCACTCATAATAGCATTTTTTCCTTTTTGGGGTGTACTTGAGTGACATTTTATACCTTTAAATGAAATTTTATATTCCATTAAACCTTTACTTCCCACTATTATTTCATTGTTTGTAGGTTCACCAATTATCATTGTTTGTGGGAATTTTTTTTCATATTTTACTATCTCTTTAATTCCTGAGAATCCAATTTCCTCATCATAAGAAAAATATAGTTTTATCCCTTTATTCAAATTGTTAAAATCAGTTTGAGATATTGCTGAAATCATTGCTGCAATTCCTGATTTCATATCACAAACACCTAAACCATATATTTTATCGTTAATTTTAGTTAACCCAAACTTTTCATACTTCCAACCATCAACGAATTCAACAGTATCGGTATGCCCTAAAAAGCCTAAGGAAGTTTCCTCTTTATTAGACATAATTAAAAATCTGTCTCTTTTTTCTGTTTTAAAACCTATTAAATTTAATGTTTTTTCTATATAATCTAATATTTCTTTATTTTCTCTATCTTTTATCGTATTGTATTTTACTAAATCTTCTAAAACATTTTCTACATTTAACATATCTTACCCTCCTACTCTATTTCCATATCTTCTTTGTTACAAGGCTTTAACATCTTAATTCCCTGATCTAAAGTTTCTCTATTTAAAGAATCTAAATCAATTTCTAAAAATATATTTTGCATAGTTTCTGTTTGACCATTTGTTCTTTCTCTTTCAACACTTTGAAATAAGTTAGGAATTTGTTTAAATCCTATTTTTAAAGCAATGCCATAAGACATAGAGCCTCTTTCTAAAGTTCTCATATATAATTTCTTATATCCTAACACCTTAGATTCCATAACTCCATATAACATAAGCTTATTTCCTAATCCTTTTCTTCTATATTCATCTAACACTGCAATATCTGCTAGATACATAACATCTTTTCCTTGAAATTCAACTGGTTGATCCGCTTTTACTCCTCTTTCTAATGCTATTAATCCGTATACATTCTTCATTATTATATGCACCATAAATATATCCTTTTTCTTGATATTCCTCAAAAATTTCTTCTAATTCTTCTTCTGTATACTTTTCGTTATAAGGTGGACCTGAAAACACCTTATATACTCTTTTAAAATCTTGTAAATTTGTAAGTTCTTTAATTTGACCATTCATATATTCTTCACTCCCTATATTAATTTAAAAAAGAAAAATGGTAAAAAAATAGATATGTAAAAAGACCATATATAGAATTTTTTCCTACATATAGTCTTTAACATATCTTATCTATAAAATATTTTTAAACTATCGTAGGTACAACATTTTTAGCTTGTACCTACGTATTCTTTCAGAATTCGATAGTTACAAGCTCCTACGATGATGATGTAATTGGTTTAAAAATATTTGTAATTTCATTTTTTACCTCTTTTCTTTATATAAATAGTATAACAAAAATATTCTAAACTGTCAATTGTATTGTATTTGACAATTATTTAAAAATTTGATTATGTAGAAAAACAACTAATTTTCCAATTTCTCTGTCATATATTGCTTTCGACGCATCTAATCTTAATAATTCTTCTCTCATAGTTGGCAATAATGTTAATATTTTATTAAATTTACATTTAGTTTTTATACATTCATCCCATCTGCCTATTCCTACAAAATCTATCTTATCTGCATCCCTTATTATAATTCCTTCTATAGTCTCAGGTTCCTCATGCCACCCATGCTTACAGATTGCTTTGTAACATTTATCAATTATATTAGATTCATAGTTTAATTGTTGCATCTCTTTTTTTAACATTTCAGCACTAATTAGAGCATGCCCTTTATCTTGCTTTAATCTTCCTACATCATGCCAATAAGCAGATATAATACATACTTCATTATCTGCTTCTATATCTTTTAAAATTTCTTTTGTATATTCTACTACTTGCAAAACATGAGAAAGTGAATGTTTTGGGTCTTCAACTAACTTCATTATATCTATAGCCTTTTCTATTAATATCTTATGCTTATTATATATTTCTTCATAATTTTTCAACATTTTGATACTCCCTTTCAAGTAATATAATTACTACTTATAATATCCTTTTCGCAGGATATATTTCAAATAGACCTAGTTTGTCAAATGAAATTCTAAATGGTTTGAAATTTTCCATTATTACATCTCGCATCTCAATTAGTTTATTATAGTCCTTATCGGAATGAATACTAATATGGGGTAAATATGTAGCAGGATTAAATTTCTCATTTTTTGTTTTGCTATATATTTGACTTTGAATTTCTTTTAAATCATTATTTGGTGTGAAAGAAAAATACATATTAAAACTATCTTCATTCCCTTGTTTTATTTTTACACCTTCCACTAATATTTCAATTCTTTTCATACGAATTGTATTAAAAATTTTTATTGCTTCTTCTTTGTTATTTTCATCCCAATATGATAAAGTAAAATGATATGGTAATGTATCTGCTTCTTGTCTATCATTTAAAGTGTAGGGCTGTTTTAAGTAAGGTACTTTGCACAATTTATAGGTCTTTAATTTTGATAATATATTATGAATATCTTCTAAACTTTTTTCATCAAATAATGCTATACATATATATCTTCTTTTCATTTTACCTCCAACTATTCTATTTCAATTGTTTCATCATTTTCTAATATTTCATATTCAACTTCATATTTTTCAAACATTTCTTTTATATAATCAAAATTTGGTGGAAATGCTGGATTATCCATATGAATTGGAATTGTTAATACAGCTCCTACTTCCTTTGCATATAAAGCAGCTTCAAATGCTGACATAGTTAATCCATGTCCTGTTACTGGAATGCATAGAATATCTGCTTTATATTCATTCCTAAAACAAATAGTGTCACTTGTTGTATATAATCTATTTTCTCCATCGTCTATAATATATCCTACGTTTTCATGTATTTCTTTTGAGCCTTTTAATAGTGGTTGATATCCATGTATTGCATACACTACTTCAACTTTTATATTATCTAATTCTATAATGTCATTTTCTTTTACAATATTTATTTTTAAACTTTCATTTGCATCGCTAACTTCTTTAGTTGAATATATTGTTGTATGTAGTTTTTCTAATACTTCAGTATTACAATGGTCTGGATGTTTATGTGTTATCAAAATTATATCTACACCATTCCAAATATCAAAATATTCATCCTTATATTTTAAGTTTCCTGGATCTACTAGTATTTTCTTTCCTTTTGTTTCTATTAATAAACATGATTGTGGGAATTTTGTAATTTTCATAATTATTAAAAATCCTTTTTTATTTGTTTTGTCCTGTTATTTTTTAATTGTATCTTTAAGCTTTCCTAATGATTTTGACATTGATATTACATCATCATCTATCTCTATTAATTCATTATCAACAATTACATAATTTGTGATGTTTATATTGTTTAACTTCATCATTTTTTCAAGTTCATTTCTTATATAATGAACTTGTACACAATGTGGAGATTTATCAACAGTAGCAAATATTATATTGTTAATTTTCCCTGTTCTTAACATTCCACCTATTTTAGTTATAGCCATATTAATATGTGTTTCTTCTAAGCATAGTTCATATATGTTTTTAGATATTTTTTCTATTTTTTGATATCCTTGAGGTTGCATATTTTTTAAACAACTTCCTACTATAACAATTGTTTCTTCTACGTCATATATATTACTTCTCATTAAATCTTTCATTATTACTTTTTCCTTTCTTCTACAAAATTAGTAAAATGTTCAAGGTATATAATCTCCATATAAAATTATTTCAAAAGCCCCTTTTCATATAAATCTTTAAATATAAGCTTATCTACTGGTGAAATTATATTTGTATCGCTATAGTTCAACCATCTTATCTCTTGAATTTCCGAATTTGCTTTAAGTTCACCTTTAAAGTCTGCTGTATAACATGTCATTCTAACTAATATTCCTTCTGCTTTTCCATGTGCTTGTGCTTCAAATGTACCATAATATTTTATCGTATCTTCTTTAATATCAATAGTTAGTTCCTCTTTGCATTCTCTAATTAATGTTTGTTCATCTGTTTCGTTTAATTCTCTTTTTCCACCTGGCAAATAATATGTATCTTTTCCTCTTGATAATGTGCTTAATATTTTATTATCTTTCAAATATATGAATGCTATTTTATCAATTTCTTTCATTAGTTATCCCTCAGTTCTATTATTCTTCTATCAATTTATGTTGTTCTGGATACCAAGCTGGTGTACAAGGTATAGCTATTGTGCAGTGTGCATCCCAATAATATACTTCCCCTTTATCAATTAAAATTGCATCACCCTTATTAAATTCAATTATTTTGTCTTTTTTTGTTTAATGTTCCTTTTCCTTCTATAACATAAATTAGCTCTTTACATTCTTCATTTACACAATACCCCTTATCTGGATATCTTCCATTTATAATTGCTGTAGAAAAATTAATATCTGTATCATTTAAGGGATATTCTAATCCTTTACATCTATCACTATTTGAAAACTCTTGTGCTTGTTCCAATTTTACTAACTTCATAATTTATATTCTCCTTTATATTGTTCATATCTTTTTTAATTTCGACTCTTGATGTATTTATAAATGTAGCTGTTTTCTTCATTAATCTAATTTTATCTTTTGATATTAAATTTTTATTTTCTTCATTTAGAGGAATATTTACTGTTATAATATCTGAAATAGTAAGTAAATTATTTAAATCTGTAAACTCCACCTCTTCTTTTAATAAATCCTGATGTTTTTCTGGATTCAATGTATTACAGTAAATCTTCATATTGAATACTTTTGCAATTTTTATTACCTCTCTTGATATCTTTCCTGCTCCTATTATTCCTATTGAACTATTGCTTATATCATTGCTTCTTGCTGATAAATCTTTTTTTGTTCCACCTTTAATACTAATTTCATTTGTTTCTATAATTCTTTTTTTCAAACTTAATATTAAAGAAAATATATGCTCTGCTACTGATATTACATTTGATGTTTGACAATTAATGACTTTAATTAAATTCGATTCAGAGAAACTTTTATCTATATGATCTACTCCAATTGATAAAGTTGCTATCACTTTCTTCTTATCTATTTTTGTTATCATATCTTCAGTCATTTTCTCTTTAACACCTATTATCAATATATCATAATCATCTATTAACTTTGATAATTCTTCTTTGTTTGGTCTTTCTTCAGAAGTAGATATATCTAATTGTATTCCTGCATTTATTAATATTTCATATGCCTTTTTATCTAAATCTTTAAATACACTATATGCTTTTAACATTGCATTCCTCCTACAATTCTAATAATTTACATTATTCTTTATACCAAGCTGGTGTACAAACCATAATTATCTTACACTTACCACTTAAGCAACTATTTTAACTTTCACACCTAAATTTTGATGTTTTTCTTTTCCAAATCTGCCTTTATCCTCAAAAGTTATAATCTCTAAAACCATATCAAAGTCAAGTATTACCTGTCTTACTTTATTTGTAGCACTGCCACGCATTCCACATGGCTTGTAAACGGAAACATATCTACTGGTTGTATTTCCTTTATTTCATATAGTTCTTCAAATTCTTTTAAATCGCGTACTAATGTTGCGGGATTACAACTAATATAAATAAATCGTTCTGGCTTTAAGTCTATTATGTTTTGAATTGTATGTTTATCTAGTCCTTTTCTTGGTGGATCAACAAAAACAACATTTGGCATTGTTTCTTCCTTAGTTAAAACATTTTCTAGTACTTGTTCTACATCTCCACAATAGAATTTCATATTTTCTATCTTATTTAATTTAGCGTTTTGCTTTGCATCTTCTATTGCTTGTTCCACTATTTCAATTCCATAAACTTGTTTTACGTATGGAGATGCAAATGTTCCAATAGTTCCTATTCCACAATATAAATCAAGTACAGTATCTTCTTTTGTTAAATTTGCTTTATTTATAGCTAAATTATATAGTTTTTCTGTTTGTATAGGATTTATTTGATAAAAAGATAATGGTGAAATATTAAATATAAAATCTCCTAACTTATCTTGTATATATCCATTTCCATATAAAATTACATTTTCGTTTCCCATAATAACATTTGTATTTTTTTGATTTATATTTTTTAAAATTGTTTTTATATTAGAAAATTTATTTATTAAACTTTCTACAAGTTTATCTTCATTTGGAATTTTTCTTTCGTTTGTAACAAGTACGCACATAACTTCATTAGTACTAAGACCTACTTTCACAACTATATGACGGATAGCGCCTTTACCTGTTTTCTCATTATAAGCAGAAATATTATTCTCTTTCATAAATGTAATTATGAATTTTGCAATTTGTATAGAAATTGGCATTTGAATTGAACATGAATTAAGTTCAATAATTTCGTGTGATCTTTCAGCATACACTCCTGTTATAATTTCTCCATTTCTATTATATCCTACTGGGTATTGGGCCTTGTTACGATAAAAAAATGGCTTTTCCATTCCAATTGCATTTTTAACTTCTACTTTTTGTTTTAAGGTTTTATTAATTAAATTTTGGACGTTCTTTCTTTTTAATTCCAATGTATCTTTATAATTCATATGTCTTAGATTACATCCACCACATCTTTTATATGTATTACAGTCGCTTTCAACTCTTGAATTTGATTTTTCTAGTATATCTATTATCTTTCCAAATGAATGAGAAGAATTAACCTTTACAATTAATATTTTGACTTTTTCCCCTTTAATTGCTCTAGGAATAAATATTGTATAATTATCAATTTTAGCAATTCCCTCTCCCTCATATCCATTATCAATTATATCTACTATATATTCTTTATTTTTTTCAACAGGTATATTATTCATATATATACTCCAATCGCCTTATAGATTTATTTATATAATACCATATTGTTACTCTCTATGCAATGATACTTGCCTTTTTTTATACTTATTTGAGAGATTTTAATTGTATGCTTTCATATATTTTTTACTTATGTTATACTAATTTTATGAATAAATAAAAGGAGTAATAAATATGTCAAGAAAAAATAATAAAAAGCTTATAACAGAAATAGTTGCTTTAATTCTTTTTGCTATTACTGTAGGCTTTACTGCTATATATAATACAAATATAAATGATCTTTCTTATTCAAATGTTGCTTATTCGTTTAGTATAGAAGATATCCCAACATATAGTTCATCTCCATATGTAATTATTAATAATAACGTTCCTAATTTTACTGAAAATGATTATACTACAAATCAATTTGAAAATTATAGTGAATTAGATAGTCTTGGTAGATGTGGTGTTGCATATGCAAATATTTGCAAAGAAATTATGCCAAGTGAAGACGAAGAAAGAGAAGCAATTGGTAGCATAAAACCATCTGGTTGGCAAACAGTAAGATATAATGAATTAATTGATGGTAATTATTTATATAATCGCTGCCATTTAATTGGATATCAGTTAGCAGGTGAAAATGCTAATAAAAAGAATTTAATTACTGGAACTAGATATATGAATGTAACTGGAATGTTACCTTTCGAAAATATTGTTGCTGATTATATTAAAAAGAATGTGAATAATCATGTGTTATACAGAGTCACTCCAATTTTTGAAGGAAACAACCTTGTTGCAAACGGTGTTCAAATGGAGGCTTATTCTGTTGAAGATAATGGTAAAGGTGTATGTTTTAATGTATATGTCTATAATGTTCAGCCAGGTATTAGTATAGATTATTCAAATGGTAATAGTTGGGTAAAAAAATAGAGGAGTTTATTATCTCTCCTCTATTTTTTAAATTAATCCGTTTTTCTATCATCTTATCTTTAAAACCTCTAACCGTTTCGTTGCTATAAGCATATTTATTATAACCTAAATCTATTAAATTATGCCAACTTTCCATTACTTCATCTGGAATTTCTTGTTTACTTTGTAATCCATATAATGGAGCTATTTTAATTAAACTTATTTCGCCAATCATTTCATTAACAACATCTTCTACATTCATAAGTTTATCACTTTTTACGTATTCCAAATAATCATCAAGAGTCATATTGTATGATGCTACTGTAATTTCTTTGTTTGGAAATTCAACTTCAGCAATTGCTAATGCTCTTCTTTCTTGATAAGGTTTTCCAACAACCAAAAAGCTGTTAGGCATTAAATTATTATCTGTTAACAATTTTTTAATATATTTATAATTTTCATAAGTAGTTGTAGCTTCTGGTTCTAACAATATTTTGTCTTTCGAAACATTCTCTTCTATGGCAACATCTCTAAATCTTTCAGCTTCTGTTTTTGTTATTACTCCTTCTGTCCCCTTACCACAATTTCCTGAAAATATAATATAATCCCCTAAATTTTCTTTATATAATTCAGCACACTTTTTAGGCACTAAAGTTAAAATGCTTCCTAAACCAATTATACAGTCACTTTTCTTAGGTTTTGTATTTAAACACAAGTAATTCCACAATACTAAAAGGTCTTTCATCATATTCGTTCCTCCTTAATTATTATATTTTTTCATTAAATATAAATTTTTTTATTGCTTTAGCTACACCGTTTTCATTATTATTTGATGTTATATAGTCTGCTTTTTGTTTTACTATTTCTATAGAATTTGCCATAGCAACTTTCAGTCCTGCTGTTTCAAACATTGGAATATCGTTTCCTCCATCACCAATTACTATTATTTCGTCTTTATTAATATTTAAATAATTAGCTAATGTTTTTATAGCATTTTGTTTAGTAACTCCTTTGCTTATTATATCTATATATGAGACAACCTCTTTTATTTTATCTTCTTTTACATCAATTGACTTGCATAAATCTGTTATTTCTAAATCTTCCATTACAGATAATTCTTCTTTTAACTCTAGCAATTCTTGTTCTTTACCTATAATAGTAATTGTTATTCCATGAATATTATTATTTTTAAAATAAGAAATTAGATCTTCTCTTACTTCATATGACTGTCCCATTTTCTCAAGTTTTTCTTGGTTTACCAATCTACCATTTGCTATTACTTTCGATTTAATATCTATAATGTATTTAAAGTTATGTTTTTCAGCAATTTCAAGAATTTTAACTATATTTTCATTTTTTATACATTGTTTGTTTAGGTCTATACCATTTTTATTATCTCTGATAATAGAACCTGTTGATGCAATTATATATTGCGAAAAACTTTCTCCAACTATATTTGCAATATGTTCTGCACACATATACGAACGACCTGTTGCTATAACAGATATTACACCTTTCTCTTTATATGCTCTATTAATCATATCTGCATTTTCTTTACTTACTTCTTTTTCATCATTTAGCAATGTTCCATCAAGGTCTATAACTATCATCTTATACATAATTTTCTCCTAATTATACTGTTTAGTTATTTGCAAAATCGTCAAATTATTAATTATCTATATGTACATTTTAACATCTTTTTAATAAAATGTATACTTTTAAATTAAAATTCTACATCAGTTTACTATTTTATATATAAAACAAATCAAGAATGTCATAAGTAATCAAAAAGAAATAATAAGAACTTACTATCTCCAGTACTGTTAATGTAGTTATCTACAACTAGCAATCAAGTTATTAAAAATTGGTTTACAGATTAACGTAGAAGTGATATCATATAAACACGAATTAATTAATATCCTCTCCTGAAACTATTTAATTAATTCTTTAAATAATAAATAGGAGGTATATCAAAATGAGTAAAAGTTTTGGTGAACAATTTGATAATCTTATCAACCCTGTTGTACAAAGGACATTTATACAAGATAAAGATACTGTCGGTAGCGACATTCCTATTGAATATCCTACTTTGGAAACTAATGAATTGCCAAAGCCACCGACTGATGGATTTATTGCTAATTACTGTAATGGCAAGAAATAGTCAATATATGGAGAGGATACAGACCGACAACATTCTTTTGTGTGGGTCTGTTTTATAGGTTCTATAATAACATAATATTTAAGCAAAATTATCAACATAAATAAAAAGTGTTCTTATAGAACGATAAATCCCATAAGAACACTTATACTGGTGCCGTTGACGTAGATATCTACAACTTTTTTCGGCTCTCTTGACGATTGATACAAATATCAATCAATTTATTAAAGTATATCATATTTTTTATAAAATACAATACATTTATTAAATTTTTTATATAAGAAGAATTTTTTTGTATAATTAGCTAAAATATAATCTTGTTAAAAATTTTCAAAGTTCTCATTATCTAAAAGAAAAAGCGAATCGAAAAAATTTTCCAATTCGCTCTTTCTAATTGCCGTTTTAGTTATTCTGGAATAGCAATATCTCTTTTAGATATCCAAGCCAAAGTGCCGTCTTCTAAACGAACTTCCATCATTGGCATATCATTTTGTAAATAATGTGCCATTTGTCCAGTTAATATAACTTTTTGCGACTTTGTGACGGTATCTGTATTCCGTCCCAAAGGCTCGTCATAATGAATGGTTGCAGTTTCACTTACTACTATCGCTTCTTTTCCTGAAATTTTCTCATCAAATTTAGGATGCGTTTTTTCATAAAAAACAGTCATTGCAAATGCCAGAAGCAATAGTACAGTGAGAAAAAATGCCGTTGTTAGTACCTCTTTTACCTTTTTGCTCATTATTAAGCCCTCCTATATTTACCCTGTTTGGGTTTATTGTATACTTATTTTATCACAATAAATCAACAATTTCAACATTAACATAATTTTTTTAATGTGATTAGTATGTATAAAATTCTCTTTGTTTGTTGATAAAAGTGTAGATTTGTGATAGTATTTGTTTAGTAACTTTTTAGGAGGTATAACAATGAACCAAAAGAAAATAGTAATTTTTTCAGATTTGCATTATGCACCAGAAAGACCTGTAAATAATGGTTCTATAATAGAAAGAAAACTAATGGAATTTGCAGAGCCACTATTACAAGAGCTAACAGATAAAATAAATAATGAAATAAAACCCGATTTAATTATAAATCTAGGAGATTTAGTAGAAGATTTTAATGATCACGATAAAGATATTATTAATTTAAATTATATTTGGAATAAATTTAAAAATATAGAGGGAAAATTTTATTCTTGTATAGGAAATCACGATTTGCGTTCTATGTCTTCTAGAAGTGAAGTTGAACAAATAATGGGATATGAACATTCAACTTTTTCATTTGATATAGACGAACTTCATATAGTAATTCTTGGAACATATGTAAATAATGATATGGGAACAGAAGCAGGAGGTATTTTTAAAACTCAATTTATATCTAAAGAAGATTTGAATTGGTTAAAACAAGATTTAAATAAAAATAATTTACCTACTATTATCTGTACTCATTTTGGAGTTGCAGAAGATGATATGAAAGGTAACTGGTGGTTTGAATCTTTCCCAGAAGATGCATTATTAGGAAATCGAAAAGAATTAAAAGAAATAATAAAGAATAATAAAAATATTTTAGCAGTATTTTCTGGACATCAGCATTGGACAAAATATATATAAGAAGATGGAATTTCGTATTATGTACTAGGTTCAATGACAGAAAATATAAATGGTGATGGCATTCCAGATGGAGTATATTTTATAGTTAATTATGACGGAAAAAATATAGAAGTTATTGAAAAACACATAAGATTATAACGTTTATAAAAGCGAATGATTTTTGAGTTCATTCGCTTTTAACAATCTTTATACATAAATCAATTCACTAAAAACAATTTCTTCAGCTTGTGCCTTAATAGAGTTCATAGTACCTACCCAATAAAGCATATCAGTATTTTTCATATCTTCGGTTAAATCACTTTTAACTTTTAACTCACTAATAATCTGTTGCACTCTATTATCTGCTGTTTCTTGTATTTCTTTTAAGTGTGTATTTAATGTTCCGTTCATAAGCATTATAGTATAATTATCCTTTTTGTGTTCTTTTAAATATTTCAATCTCATTCTTCCATATTTATTTAAAACAATTTTTTCTTGTTTAGGCATTACTAGGTTTGGTATATAATAATCTCCCTCTAAATAATATTCAATACCTGTTCTTTCATCAATTTTTGTTTTTGGTAATTCATTATTCATAGTTTTTTCCTCCTTTTAAAATCTAGTATCATTATTTTTCTTTTTATTTTTGCTTTCTTTGTTTTCATCTGGTATAGTTACTCTTCTAGCAATATTATTTGCAATTTCATTGTCGTTGTTATCGAATATGCCATTTTTATATAAGTCATCACTAACAATTTTATAGTTATTGTCTTTATCATAGCAAATTCTTTTGTGAAAATGACTCATAATACTATGCCAAAAGCCTTTGAATTTCTGTAATTCTTGTTTTAGTTTTTCTTTTTCAGCTTGTAATCTGCCTATAATCTTGTCTTTAGTAGAAAGTTCCTTTTTCAAACTGCCGATTTCATTATCTTTTAGTTCTATTTCATATTTAAGTGAACGATTTTCCTTTTCTATTTCAAAAGCAGAATGTTCAAAATCTTTAATTGCCATATTCAAGTCATTGACACTTCTAACAGTTTTAGTGATATCTTTTACATCTTCTGTATAATTTTTGATTTTTTGGACATCCTCGTTTGAAATAAGCATATTATTTTTATTTAGTTTAGATGATTTTAGATTATCCAATATTTCGGTTATATTAGCACTTTATTATCAAGTGTTTTTGTTTGCTTATTAGCTTCAGTTAGTTTTTGTTCTTTTTGTTTTAGTTGTTTCTTGATTTCTCGATAATCTCCCATTTCTTTAATGTCTATATCTCGATTTCTGCCTTTTTTCTTTTGTTTTAATAGGGAATGTTCTGAATAAACTTTATTATAAGATTTTATACAACAAACCCTCATTTCATCTTGTATTTGTTGTAAAGATTCTTTCGTAAAAACTTTTGACTTCGCAGGTTGTTTTATCATACCTCTTTTATAATCTTCTTTTATAATCTTCTTTTATTGGAACACCTACAATGTGCATATGTGGAGATGTTTCATCAAAATGAATTACTGCATTTGCTACTTTAAATTCTGGTACAATTCTTATTAAATCTTGCACTTGCTCTTTATAAACCTGTGACATTCCCCTTTTGTAATAGTCATCTTTATGATTCCAAAAATCCATATCTCCGAGTTCTATAATAAATTCACAAGCTAAATCTTTTTGCTTATCTTGTGATATATGCTTAAAATAATCTTTTATTTTTCTATCTTCACAAGTTTGCTTGTTATTATATTCAATTCTTGCTTGTTCAAATTCTTGAACATATAGGTTTTTCATATCTTCGTATAAATTATCAGTTCCATAAATTATTTGTATATTTTCTTTATCATTATCGTAATCTCTTAAATTGTGTTTATTCACTTTTGATAATTGAGTAGCATTTTGTATTCCATTATTTGAAAATGATGTTTCTCCTGATGGATTATTTTTTGCAACTTCTTTGGCTTTTGCTGTTTTGTTTTTATCACTACCCAAGTGAATAGAATATGCTAATTCTTCGCTCATCTTTTTCCTCCTTTTGACATTGCTTTGTAGCATAGGAATTTGACTTTAGTCAATATTCCTAACCCCCTATGAGTTTTGACCTACATTCAAAACTCGGGGGCTCTGCGAGGCAATAAATTTTCTCCCATTGGGATAAAATTTATCAAATTAACTATCGCCAATTTCATTTTTGTTATCACAAAAACAAAACGTGCCATGTTAATTTGTTTCTTCTTGCATTTCTTCGCAGAACTTTACTGGCTTAACACCTACTGAAATAGGAATAGGCTCTTTTGTATAAATTACACTATTATTGCTTTCATCTGGTATATAATTAAATGCAGTATCAATTTCTTGCATTTGGAATTTATCTTCTTCATTAATATAAAGTATTCCAAATTCATACGTTTCCATTTTTCCCTCTGGATCTAGTTTATAATAATCTTTTAATGGAAATACTCTAACAATAGCAGAGTTATCTTCAGCAAAATTGAAATAAAATACTTGCTTATCTACATAGTATGTTGCCTCTGTGTAATGGACATCATAGTATTGTCTTAATCTCATAATTATTTCTCCAACTTCTTCCTCTGTCAGATAATTACTAAATCTAACACTACCAAGCACATTGCCTAATATCATAGGCTTTGTAGTATCAATATAACCGTTATCATACAATTCTTGACAAGGTTTGCAAATTGATTCTCTAAAATTTATTTGTTTAACTACTATTTCTTTTCCTATCATATCAAGTTCTATATCATCTACATATTTCATTATTAAGTCTGCTTGTTCTTGCCTTGTATAATCTTTCCAAGTTTTAGTTCTCGCTTTATATTCTTTTTCTAGTTTTACTTTATTGATAAAGTCAATATCTCTCTTTAATAAAATGTCTTTTGGTGTAAATTTTAATTCTTCGGTGCAATCAGTATTTTCTAGTTTGTTTTGTAATTCTTCAATAGCATTTTCGACTATTTTCTTTTCCTCATTATATTCTTTTAGTTCAAACACTCCATTGATGTATGCTTTTTTAATTCTTTCAAGTTTATTATTTTGTTCTTTTATTTCTTTTTCTAATTGTTCTTTAGGTTCATCAAATTTTTGCTTTATCATAGGCAAGAAGAATTGATTTACAACAGAGTCATACTCTACTAATTCACTAATAAATTGATTAAAGTAGTCATTGATAACTTTTTCCTTAAATTCAATCTTGCAGTCATTGCAATAATAGTAGAAGTAGGTATTACCATTTTTCTTTGTAGTTGCTTTTCCACCTAAAATCCTATTACATTTAGGGCACTTCAATTTCTGCAAATATAAATATGTCAATGTTCTTTGATAACTTCTTGAGTTTTTCTTTTTCTGTACTTGACAATCTGACCACATTTCTTTTGAGATAATAGGCTCAACAACATCTTCATAATAAGTTGGGTGCTTTGTTCTTTTTCCGTGAACAAAGTCGCCTTTATATATTTCATTTTCAAGAATAGTTTGTATAGTTGAATCTCTCCAGTTATCTTTTCCTAATACTTTTTCTTCATTGAATAGGTTGCTTATTTTCTGATAAGAGTAACCATTATAGTACAAGTCAAATATTCTAACTACAATATCTTTAGTAGAATAATCTATTACTAGCCTTTTATCTTCGTGTTTATAACCTAATGGGGCAACGTGAGGAATATGTCCTGACTTTATTGCTCCTGCTAGTCCTACTTTTGTTCTTTCGCTAGTTCTTTCAATTTCATTTTGACTTACACTCATTAAAAGTCTTGAAATCATTTTTCCATTTGCAGTTGTAGTATTTATTTCGTCATTAGCACAGTCAAGATAAGCATTATTGTCATCTAAAAAAGTTATTAGTTTTTCCCAATCACATATACTTCTTGTTATTCTATCTAGTTTTAGGGCAACAATAGTATTTATCTTTTTAGATTTAATATCACTTTTTAATCTTTCAAACTCTGGTCTATAATTACCAGTTTTAGCACTTATTCCAGCATCTTCGTAATAATCTACTATCTCATAACCTTTAAATTTACAAAAAGTTTCTAATCTTTCTCTTTGCTCTGAAAGACTAAATCCCTCGCGAGCTTGGTCTTCGGTGGAAACTCTCATATACAATCCACATTTTTTCTTTTCTTCGTTCAATTCTCACTCCTCCTTATAAAACAAAAAGAGACATCAAAGTACAATACGAGTACCGTTGACATCTCTTAAATCCATTTATCATAAACTAAAATACAATAATGCAATATAATATAATTTTTTCAAAGTACTCATATATATAACTCTTGCTGAGTAAATATAAATTTTTATTGATTATATTATACTACGATTTTAAGAAATGTCAAATATTTACAATTATATGTTTTTCAAATATTCTTCTAACTCTGATAATTTAATCTTCTTGGTTAAGTTAGAAATATAAACATCATTGGAATAATTAAAAACTAAAAAAGTAATATTTTTAATAATCACTCTATGTGGCTCAATGTATGTAAGATTAGTTTTCTCTAGCTTTCTAATGCTACCATTTACAAAAATAGGAGTAACTTTAGAAAACTCACATATAAATTCGAGTCTTTGTTTTAGACATTCCTCAAATTCTAGTTCTTGTTTAATTATCTTCACTTCAAACACCATCCCTTCCTTTTGGATGGCATTTTCGCAACAAAAAAATACCATCCTTTTCAGAATGATATTTGTATCTCTCTGTTCAATTTAGTTCGAACAGATACGTCGTTGGTGCGGATGAGAGGACTCGAACCTCCACGTCGGTGACACTGGTTCCTAAGACCAGCGCGTCTGCCAGTTCCGCCACATCCGCATATTTCTATTGACAAAGTATATATTAGCACATTTTGGCTTACATTGTCAATAGAAAATTTTACATTTTTTTAATTTCTAAAATTAATTGTTGATTATTTATTATTCAGCTGTTTCTTCTGTTTTTTCAGCTTCAGCTGTAGCTTCTTCTGTTACTACTTCAGCTGATTCTACAACTGGCGCTTCTTCAGCTATAGCAACTTCTTCTACAACTTCTTCGCTAACTGGAACTTCAGCCATTTCTTCTTTTACAACAACTTCTTTATTTTCAATTCTTGCACCTAATTTTTCTTTTGTCTTAGATGCTTTACCTACTCTGTCTCTTAAGTAGAATAGTTTTGCACGTCTTGCTTTACCAACTCTTACTACTTCAACTTTTTCAACTAATGGTGAGTGAACTAAGAATGTTTTTTCAACACCTACACCATAAGAAATTCTTCTTACTGTAAATGTTTCATTTACTCCTCCACCTTGTTTTTTAATAATAATTCCTTCGAATACTTGTATTCTTTCTCTGTTTCCTTCTTTAATTCTAACATGAACTCTTACTGTATTTCCAACATCTAATACTGGAACTTTGTTTTTCATTTGTTCATGCCCAATAGATTTCATAATATCCATTTAAAAACCTTCCTCCTATCTTTATTATTTTTATGGATTTTTCGTAATTTCTAATTACTATTTTTCTTCAACTCTTCAATATATTTAATATCTTCTTTAGTTAAATCTACATTTTTTAAAAGATGTGGTCTTTTTAAATATGTATTTTTTATTGATTCTCTTCTTCTCCATTTACGAATATTTTCATGGTGACCACTTAAAAGTACTTCTGGAACTTTTATACCTTTAAAAATTTCTGGCCTTGTATATTGTGGATATTCTAAAAGTCCATTTGAAAATGATTCTTCATTTATAGATTCTTCATTTAAAACACCTTCAACATATCTTGACACACTATCAATCAGTACCATTGCTGGAATTTCTCCACCTGTTAATACATAATCTCCAATAGAAATTTCTTCTGGTTTAATCTCCTCTAATACCCTTTGGTCTATCCCTTCATAATGTCCGCAAAGAAGAATAATATGATTTTCTTTGCTTAAATTTTCTACTTTTGTTTGATCTAAAGTTTTTCCTTGTGGTGACATATATATAACTTTTGCATCATCTATTTTTAGAGATGAAAAAGCCTCATATACAACATCTGGCCTTATAACCATTCCTGCTCCACCACCATATGGTGTATCATCTACTTTTTTATGTTTATCTTTAGAAAAACCCCTAATATCTATAACATTTATATTTATTATTTCTTTTTCTATAGCTTTTCCTATAACACTTTTAAATAATGGTTCAAACATTTCTGGAAAAAGAGTTAAAATATCAAATTTCATATTTCCTCCTATACAAGTCCCTCTATTAAATGTACTATCATTTTTTTATTTTGAATATCCACATCTTTAATAACTTCACCTATTGCAGGTAATAAGACTTGTTTTCCCAATTGATTTTTAACAACATATATATCATTTGCACCTGTAGAATATACATCTACAATATTACCTAATTCTTCATCATTATCACTAAATACAGTAATTCCAATTAAATCTATTATAAAGTACGAATCTTCTGGTAATTCTACTGCATCTTTTCTATCTATTTTTAAATAACAATTTTTATAAATTTCAGCAGTATTTATATCGTCAATTCCCTTTAACTTTAATAGTACTAAATTTTTACTATATTTAACATCTTCGATAATAAAAGTTTTTAAAGAATTCTTTGTTTCTACATATATTGATTTTAAATTTTCAAACCTTGTTATATCATCTGTGTAAGGAACCACTTTTAAAAAGCCCTTTATACCATATGTATTAACTATTTGACCAATTTCCATTAACTGTTCCATATTATTATCCTACAAATTCAATATTTACTTTTTTATCTTCTTTTGCAGCAATTGCTTTTGCAACAGTTCTTATAGATTTAGCAATTCTTCCTTGTCTTCCAATTACTTTCCCCATATCAGCTTCTGCTACTTTTACCTCATAAGTAATAGCATTTTCTTTAGTAGTTTCAGTAATTTGAACTTCATTTGGATTTTCTACTAAATTTTTAATTATAATTTCAAGCATTTCTTTCATATATATGAACCTCCTAGTTAGCTTTTTCTATTAAAGCTTTTACTGTGTCTGTTGGTTTTGCACCATTCTTTATCCATTCAGCAACTTTTTCTTTATCTATAACTATTGTTGATGGTTCTGTCATTGGGTTGTATGTTCCAATTTGTTCAATTATCTTTCCATCTCTTGGTGATTTAGAATCAGCTACTACTATGTGATAGAATGGGGCTTTTTTAGCACCAAATCTTTGTAATCTTATTTTTACCATTTAAATTCACCTCCTAAAAATTAAACTATCTATAAAATTTAAAAATTTAATGACATATTTACATTTTAAAATTCTTTAAATCTTCTGGATTAATTCCATTTAGCATATTTTTGATGCTTTTATCATTTTTCATTTTTTTCATCATTTTTTGTGTTACTTCAAATGAATTCATAAATTTATTAACATCTTGTACAGTAACACCTGCACCATCTGCTATTCTTTTTCTTCTACTTCCATTTAATAGTTTAGTATTTCTTTTTTCTTTTTTGGTCATAGAACAAATAATAGCTTCTATTTTAACAAATTCTTTGTCATCTACATTGATATCTTTTAGTTTATTCATACCTGGTATCATTTTTAATATAGACGAAAACGAACCCATTTTCTTTACTTGTCTTAATTGTGTCAAATAATCATCTAAATCGAATTCTTGTTTTCTTAATTTCTGTTCTAGCTTTAATGCTTCCTCTTCGCTAAATGCTTCTTCTGCTTTTTCTATAATTGATAGTACATCACCCATTCCTAATATTCGTGATGCCATTCTTTCTGGATGAAATACTTCTATATCACTTAGTTTTTCGCCTGTTGCTGCAAATTTTATTGGACGATTTGTAACTTTTTTTACTGATAATGCAGCACCACCTCTTGTATCTCCATCAAGTTTTGTAAGTACAACACCATCAATTCCGTACTGCTTCATTAAATGAAGTAGCAACATTTACTGCATCTTGACCTGTCATTGCATCTACAACTAATAGAATTTCATGAGGTTTAACATTGGCTTTTAATTTTTTTAATTCCTCCATTAATTCTTCATCAATATGAAGCCTACCTGCTGTATCTATAATAACAACATCATTTAGCTTTGATATCGCAATATTCATAGCTTGTTTTGCAATATGAGAAACATCCTTTGATGCTTCATTTGCAAATACTGGTATGCCCAGTTGCTTTCCAACTACTTGTAATTGTTTTATAGCAGCTGGTCTGTATACATCACATGCTACAAGTAATGGATTTTTACCTTGTTTTCTTAAAAGATTTGCAAGTTTTCCAGCAGTTGTTGTTTTACCTGAACCTTGCAGACCTACAAGCATTATAACTGTTGGTGGGTTTGGAGTAAAATTAATTTTACTTTCTGTTCCTCCAAGTAATTCCACAAGTTCATCTTTAACAATTTTTACAATTTGTTGACCTGGTGTTAAAGATTTAAGTACATCTTGACCTAAAGCCTTTTCTTGTATGATAGCTATAAAATCTTTTACAATTTTATAGTTTACATCCGCTTCTAGAAGTGCAAGTTTAACTTCTCTTAACATATCTTTTAAGTCTTGTTCTGTAACTCTTACTTTTCCACCAAATTTTCTTGTTATGCTTTGTAATCTTGAAGATAATCCCTCAAAAGCCATATCTTCCTCCTAATTTTAAACTAAACAGTTTAATTCTTTTTTTACATTTTCTAAAATACTAGCTATTTGTTCATCAGAAAACTTATTTTGTATTTTTGTTAATTCAGAAAGTATTTTTACTATTTGTTGTTCTTGATTTAATGTCTTTTTCATTATTTCTAGCTTTTCTTCGTATTCGAAAAGTTTATTTTCCCCCTTCACAATATTATCTCTAGCTGCTTGCCTTGTAATTCCATAATTCTCAGCAATCTCAGATAAAGAATAATCATTATTATAGTAATCATCTAAGAAACTATATTGTTTTTCAGTTAAAAGTTTACCATATATTTGGCATAACATACTTACTTTAACATTCTTTTCCATACTAATTACCTCTTTTAATGTAATGCTAATATACTTTACACTATTTTTTGTGCTTTGTCAAGGCTTTTTTGAAGATTTTTATTGAATTTTTAAATTTTTCAATCTAAATTATTACTTTTAAGTATTATTTAAAAGTAATATATAAAAAATGCAGTCAATAGTAGTTCAATTTAGAACTTACTATCAACCGCATTTTCTTATTAACAATTCACTTAAGCAAACTCTTTTATGAATTGCTCTTTGGTGTACAAAACTCCATGTCCTTTTGTAGTGCATAAAAGAAATCCCAGCACTTCTTCCACATTATCAATCTTTAATTCTTTGTTTGTTTCCAGCTTTAAAGAAAGATAATAGTCGCCATCATATGCCCTATAATAGAATGTCCCATTTTCATTTTTGAGATATTCATTTGCAGACAGTATGATGACCCCCCTCTGGACTTAGCTCATCCATATTGTAGTTCCAGCGAAAAAGATCGCAGAAAAAATTTGTCTGGTGTATTATGCATTCACATTGTTTTATCAATATATAATGCTTACATTCCCGACGCTTTTCCTCTTCTTCTTTTCTTTCCCAGTACTCTTCAGCAGAAAGCCTTTCGCCTGTAAATGAGTCCTCATAGTACTCTCCATTAATAAAATCATGACATTGTAGCATATTTTCCTCCTGTCCATTTGTGCTTTGTTAATAGTTACTTTGTTGCATATATAACTACGCTTCAACTAAATATGCTATTATGTTAGCATAAATTTATTCTAGTTTCAAGCAAATTTGCTCATTTTCTCTATGTACTCTATATCTTCTATTTTAGAAATTGCAAAACATTTCTTTCCTAAATCCTTTAACGATGCTCCTGAGTGATATAACTCATTATTATCAATTACTATAAATCTATCATGAAATTTATTTGTATATGAAATTTTTAAACTTGGATATTGTTTATTAAACTTTGAGATATCTAATTTATTAAGATTACAATTTTGTGATGTTAAAATAACTACTTTTACATCTTTATTTTTCTTTGATAACATTTTTAAAATACTATCATCTACATAATTATCTATGATTAAAATTTTACTTTTAGCTCTTTTTATAATGTCTATTATTAAGCTATATGCATCATAAATCTGTCCATTAAAGAAAATCTTTTGTTTAAATTCTGTTTCTTTTTTGTTTTGTAATTCATCAAATACTATATCAAACTTTCTGTCATATTCTAAAAATTTATTTTCAACTCTAGTTGATAAATTAAATATATTAGCATTATTTGCTATAAATTTTCGCATTTCAATGAAAGCTCTCATTATGTTTATGCTAACTTGTATTGCAATTTCATTTCTTAGAATTCCTGCTAACATAGCAATTCCTTGTTCTGTATAAACATATGGTAGATATCTTCTCCCTCCATAGTTTTCTGTTTCCAAACTTGAGGTTCCATTTTGGAACCTCAAGTTTTCTACCTCACTTTCTGTTAATTGAAAACAAAAATCCTCTGGAAATCTGTCAATATTTCTCTTCATAGCTTTATTAACATTTTTAGTACTATAATGATACAACATAGCCACATCACTATCTAGCATTACTTGTTTTCCTCTTATTGTATAAATTAAGTTTTTTATATCTTCTATTTCATATGTTGATACATCTAATTCTTCATTTATTGGTACAATATTATTGTTTTCATTTTCCATTAATACCACTGTCCTTTGTTATAATATAATAGCATTGTAAAACATATGTTTTATTTCGTCAAGTGGTATTTATAAGATTTTTTATAACTTATAAGAGGCGGTCACAATTTGTGACCGCCTTTAGATTTACTTTTCTATCTTTAAGGTGAAATTTTTGCAACCACAAGTCTTATCTATTTTAAAAAAACTATAAGGTCAAATTGTGACCTTATAGTTCACCTCATATATTATGACACGCTTTCTTTTAGTTTAACTAATGTATTAAGTGCCTCTATTGGAGTTAATTCATTTAGATTAATTTTATCTATTTCGTGTGCAAGTTCTGCAAGTTTATAATTGTACATATCTAATTGTCCAGAATTTTGAGATTTTGGAGATTTTTCTACATTCCCGAATTATACTACTTTTTCTTTCTAAGCTCTTTAATATTTCATTTGCTTTCTTTACAACTAGTGCTGGAACACCTGCTAATTTTGCAACATGAATACCATAAGATTCGTCTGTTCCACCTTCTACTATTTTCCTTAAAAAGATTATATCTTCACCTTTTTCTTTAACTGCTATAGAATAATTTTTTATACCTTCTTCTTTATCTTCAAGCCCGAGTTAATTCGTGATAATGTGTTGCAAACAAGGTTTTAGCACCACATTTATCTTTATCTGCTATATATGATGCAACGGCCCACGCAATTGATAATCCATCATATGTTGAGGTTCCTCTTCCTATTTCGTCTAATATAACCAAGCTATTAGATGTTGCTTCTTTTAAGATATTTGCAACCTCCATCATTTCTACCATAAATGTACTTTGTCCCATACTTAAGTCATCTGATGCACCTACTCTTGTAAAGATTTTGTCTACAATTCCAATACTCGCACTAGTTGCAGGTACAAAACTTCCTACTTGAGCCATAAGTGTTATTAGTGCAACCTGTCTCATATATGTTGATTTACCCGCCATATTTGGTCCTGTTATTATAGATAATCTATCATGTTCTTTATCTAAATATGTATCATTGTCAACAAAACTTCCGCTTGGTAACATTTTTTCTATTACAGGATGTCTTCCACCTTTAATATCTATTACACCATCTTCTGTAATTTCTGGTTTTACATAGTTTAAATCCTCTGCAACCGTTGCAAAAGATGTTAATACATCTAAAGTAGATATAACATTTGCTGTTTTTTGAATTCTACTTATTTCACAGGCAAGTTTACATCTTATCTCTAAAAATAAATTATATTCTAAATCTACAAGTTTTTCTTGTGAACCTAGTATTTTATCTTCTAGTTCCTTTAATTCTTCTGTAATAAATCTTTCTGCATTAGTCAAGGTTTGTTTTCTTATAAATCTATCTGGTACTTGATTTAAGTTTGATTTTGTTACTTCTATAAAATAGCCAAATACCTTATTAAATCCTACTTTTAGATTCTTTATACCTGTCTTTTCTTTTTCATTAACTTCTAGCTCCATAAGCCACTTTTTTCCGTCTGTTGTTGCAGATTTTAGCTCATCTACTTCGTTATTGTATCCTTTTTTTATCATTCCACCTTCTTTAACAGATATAGGGGGTTCTTCTACTATTGCACTTTCTATTAAGTTGTAAACATCTTTTAATTCATCTAAATCATTATACAATTTCTTTAACATATTAGAGTTAGTAGTTGATAATAGCTTTTTAATCTCAGGTAGTTCTTTTAATGAAGATTTTAGAGATATCATATCTCTTGCATTTGCATTTCCATATGAAATCTTACCAATTAGTCTTTCTATATCATAAACTTTTTTTAGATTTTCTATAATATCTCCTCTTAGCATTAAGCTGTTTTTTAGTTCTTCAACTGCATCAAGCCTTCCTGTAATTTCATATTTGTCTATTAATGGGTCATTTAGCCATCTTCTTAGCATTCTTCCACCCATTGAAGTTGAAGTTTTATCTAATACCCATAAAAGAGTTCCTTTTTTTGCTTTATCTCTCATTTTTTCAGTTATTTCAAGATTACGTCTTGCACTTATATCAAGAGCCATATATCTATTTGTACTATACACTTGAATTTTGTTTATATGTTCTAGTTTTATTTTTTGTGTTTGGTTTAAATATGTTAAAAGACCATTTACAGCAGAAACAAAAAATAAGTTATCTTCAAGTTTTTCTATTTTTTCACCATAATCTGTTATTACTTCATAATTATTCTTAATATTCTCTATGTCTTCACTAAATACTTCATCTTCTACTTGTGAAATATATAAGTTAAATCTTTCTTTTATTTTATCTATTTCTGTAGTTGATAAATATAATAAACTATTTACTACTATTTCTGATGGAGCAAAGCGTGACAGTTCATCTAATAATCTTTCAAAATTATTTGTTTCATTAATACTAGTAGCATAAAATTCTCCAGTTGATATATCGCAAACAGCTACTCCAAAATATATTCCCTTTTTAAATATACTCATTATATAATTGTTTTTCTTTTCTTCTAATAGGTTAGATTCTATAACTGTACCAGGTGTTACCACTCTTATAACATCTCTTTTTACAATTCCTTTAGCAGTTTTAGGATCTTCTAATTGTTCACATATTGCTACTTTATAACCTTTAGAAATCAATCTTGCAATATACATTTCTGCTGCATGAAAAGGAACACCGCACATTGGTGCTCTTTCTGCTTGTCCACAATCTTTACCTGTTAAAGTAATCTCAAGTTCTCTTGAAGCAGTTAGTGCATCATCAAAGAACATTTCATAAAAGTCTCCTAACCTGTAAAACAAAACACAGTCTTTATATTGTTCCTTTGTTTGTAAATAATGTTGCATCATTGGAGAAAATTCTGCCATAATTTTTACCTCTCTTCTAATTTTTGTTCTTTCTTTAATTCTTCTACAATTTTAGTTTCTTCATCTATCGTTTTAAAAGCTTCTTGTAGTTCACTTATACTCTTCTTAGAAGTAAGTGCTTTATGAACTAATTTATTAAACTCTTCACCACTAATATTTGCACCTTTTTCACTTGCAATCAGCTCTCTTACCTCTTGATACTTTCTCTTAATTAACTCTACTTTTCTATCTAAATTATCCCTATACTTATTTTGAGTTTCACTAGATACATTTTTCAAGTTATGATTTTTCATTCTTTCAACAAATGCTTTAAATTTTTCATCTTCCATATTACATAATTTCCCCTTTTAAGTACCACATATGTTCTGATACTATTTTTAGTTCTATTACTGAATGTATTAAATCTTTTGTTCCTTCAAAAATCACTACTTTATTTGAATCCGTTCTTCCTGTCAACATATTAGGGTTATTCTTGCTTTCACCTTCTACTAGTACTTTTTGTACAGTTCCTATATATTTTTGGTTATTTACACTTATACCACTTTCTACTAGTGCTTTTAATCTATCAAATCTTTTATGTTTTATCTCTTCTGGTATTTGATTTTCCATTTTATCACCAGGAGTCCCAACTCTTCTTGAATATATAAACATATATACTTGTTCAAAATTTACTCTTTTTACTACATCCAAAGTATCTTCAAAATCTTCTTCAGTTTCACCTGGAAATCCTACAATTATGTCTGTTGAAAATACTACATTTGGAATACGTTCTTTCATTTTTTCAGCTAAAGTTATAAACTGTTCTTTTGTGTATTTTCTATTCATTGATTTTAGTACTTTACTGCTGCCAGATTGAAGCGGTAAGTGTATTATTTTACATACTTTATCACATTTTTTGATAGCCTCTATTACATCCTCTGTAAAATCTTTTGGATGTGGAGATACAAAACGTATTCTTTCTATTCCATCAATTTTATTTACATCATATAATAAGTTTGAAAATTTGTAATTTTCTCCTCCATTATAGGAATTAACATTTTGCCCAAGTAATGTGATTTCTTTATATCCATTTTTTGCCAAATTTCTTACTTCATTTAATATATCAACAGGTCTTCTACTTCTTTCTCTTCCTCTTACATATGGAACGATACAGTAGCTACAGAAATTGTTGCAACCATACATTATTGTTACTGATGCTTTTATATTATCTACTCTTTTAATTGGTAATCCCTCATATACTTCTCCATCAATATCTATAACATCATCTATTCTTTTTCTTTCTTCTAATATCTTATATATATCTTCTGATAATTTATGAAGTGTATGTGTACCAAAAATAATATCTACATATGGATAACTTGAATGCAATTTTTCTACAATATGTTTTTCTTGCATCATACATCCACCTATAGCTATAATTGTACCTTTTTTCTCTTTTTGTCTTTTCATTTCACCAATTTTTCCAAATAACTTATCTTCAGCATTTTCTCTAACACAACAAGTATTGAAAACAACTATATCTGCCTTAGTAGTATCATCTACTCTAAAATATCCCATTTTTTCTAACATACCACATATTTTTTCAGAATCGTTCTCGTTTAACTGACATCCCATTGTAAAAATGCTATATTTTAACTCTTTACCTTTATTTAATTCATTAACTTTATCCATAAATTCATATTGTTCTTCTATTTCATTTTTCAAAATCTTTTCCACCTACATTTTTCTATTTATTCCTACATATTTTATCACAATCAATCAAGTGTCGCAAGGGATTTTTAGGTATAATTATTTAGTATACAACTTATTTATTCTTATATAATCAAGCACATTTTCGTCAATAACATCACTTACTCCATTATCTTTCTGTAGTTCTTCTCTTGCCTTAGTTGAACTAGTTTCTGTATGTTTTATATTCTCCATAATAGTAAAATTTTGTTCATTTTTTCTAAGTTCATTATTAGACCTAATTAATTCTTTAGAATTCACTGTATCACGTTCAATTATAATATACTTATAATTTTTAACTAATGTTTCAAAATCACTTGATAAAATCATTTTATTCACATTATCTGCACCCATTATATAAAATTTTTGAACATTAGGATATTTTTCTTCAATTATATTAAATGCTTCAAGTGTAGTTAAATTCTTCTCTTGGTTTAATTCTATGTTAGAAACTTCTAAATTGTCATATTTACATATAGCAATTTTCAACATATTATATCTATGTTTTTCACTTACTAGTCCCATTTTATTGTACTTGTCTCCAACAGGAACAAATATAACTTTATCTAATTTATATTTATTTGTTATTTCTTTTGCAAGTTCTACATGTGCTTTTGTTACTGGATTAAAACTTCCTCCAAAAAAACCATATTTCTCCATTTTATTTTTTCCTTTATTTCTATATTCTTATAATAAATGGACGAGCAATGCTCGCCCTACATTTATCTTTATATATATTTTTTTATTTCCTCAAATATTTCTTCATGAATATCCTTTATTGTTCTTATTTTACCATCTTTTATGCATTTTACTTCACACCAATCATATTTATCTACTACGCTACAAGCTGCATTATAGCTATCTACTATATGACTTTTATCTCTTTCATGTATATCTTTTTGTGCTTGATGTGTAAATTTATTCTCTCTATTTTCCATTAAATGCATAGCATAATCTGGTGGCATATTTAAGAAAAAAGTTTTTGTTGGTACTGGTAATCCATATAGGTTAAATTCGAAATCCCATAACCAATCTAAGAATTTTTCTCTTTCTTCTGGATCTTCAATTTTTCCTGCTTGATGTACCATATTTGCAGTCGTATACCTATCTGCAAGTATTATTCCACCTTCGTTATAGTAGTCTTCAAAATACTTTTTAAATGTTGCATATCTATCAGCAGCATAAAAGGTTGATGCAATATATGGGCTTACCTCTTTTGCGTGCTCACCAAACTCTCCTGATAAATACATCTTTACAAGTGAAGATGATGGGCTATCATAGTTTGGAAAGCTTACTACTCTATATTTTATATTTTCTTCATTAAATCTTTCTTGTAACTTTTTAAATTGTGTTTGTTTTCCACTTCCATCTGTTCCATCTATTACAAATAATTTCCCCATATTTATTGTTTCATTCCTTCTTTAATATATTCTACCTCTTTTTCTACCTCTAAACGCATAAACAAAGGCTCACCTTTTTCTATAACTTTTGTTCCTTCTGCTATTAAGTTATAATCATATATACTTTCCCAGTTTCTTAATTCGTCTGCATTTATTCCAATTTGTCTTAATATGTTATTTGCAGTCTCTGGCATAAATGGTATTAATACCACTCCAACTTTTCTTAAATTTTCTATTAAATGATATATACACGCTTGTAATTTTTCTTCCTCTCCATTTTTTTCTAAAGTCCAAGGTGTTGTTTCATCTATATATTTGTTAGTTCTTGCAATCAATGTCCAAAGTTCTTGTAAAGCATTTGCAAATTCAAATTTTTCTATTAAATTTTCTACTTTTTTTAATTGTGTTTTTGTAACTTCTTCTAGCTCGCTATCAACTTCATTTTTATGACCATTGTATGTTGGTACAATTCCGTCAAAGTACTTATTGACCATAGAAACAGTTCTGTTTAATAAGTTTCCTAAATCATTACATAAATCAAAATTAAATCTTTCTACAAAGCCTTCTGGTGAGAATACACCATCTTGTACAACTGGTACTTCTCTTAACAAGAAATATCTAGTTGCATCTAATCCATATCTATCTATTAGTAATTCTGGATATACTACATTTCCTTTTGATTTACTCATTTTTCCATCTTTCATCATTATCCAGTTGTGAACAAGGATTTTTTTTGGAAGTGGTAAATTCAATGCCATTAAGAATATTGGCCAATATATTAAGTGAAATCTTGCTATGTCTTTTCCGATGATTTGTACGTCTGCTGGCCAGTACTTTTTAAATAGTGTGTCATCATCTGTCATATATCCTAACGCAGTTATATAGTTTGTTAGAGCATCTAACCATACATATATAACGTGACTTGGATCACTATTTACTTTTATTCCCCAATCAAAGCTTGTACGAGTGATACATAAATCTTCAAGTCCTGGTTTTATAAAATTATTAATCATTTCTGTTTTTCTAAATTCAGGTGTAATAAAGTCTGATTCTTCATATACTTTCAATAATCTATCAGCATATTTTTTCATATTAAAGAAATATGCTTCTTCCTTCATAAGCTTAACTTCACGTCCACAGTCTGGACATTTTCCATCTACTAACTGTGTTTTTGTAAAATATGTTTCACAAGGTACACAATACATTCCTTCATATGATCCTTTATATATATCACCTTGAGCAAGGAATTTTTCAAATATTGCTTGTACAATTTTGCAATGTCTTTCATCTGTAGTTCTTATGAAATCATCATACCCTATATCCATTTTAGCCCATAGCTCTTTTGCAAGGTCAGCCATTTGGTCTACATATTTTTGTGGTTCCATTCCTTTATTACTTGCTACTGTTTGTATTTTTTGTCCATGTTCATCTGCACCAGTAAGAAGATAAGTATCATATCCTCTTAAGGTTTTATATCTTTTTATAGTATCTGCTACTACTGTTGTATAAGCAGTTCCTATATGAAATTTACCACTCGGATAATATATTGGAGTAGTTATATAGTATTTGTCCATATTACTCATTTCCTTTCATCTTAGCTTTTCTTCTATTAACATCGCTAATTCTTTTGCTTTTTTAGTTATATAATCTTTATCTTCGCCTTCAATCATAACTCTTACTAATGGTTCTGTTCCAGAAGGTCTTATAAGAACTCTACCATTTCCTGAAAATTCGCTTTCAAGTTCTGCTATCTTTGCTTTTATTTCTTCATTTTTCTCATAATCATATTTCTTGTTTGATGCCACTTTTGCATTTACAAGTATTTGTGGATATATATTTATTATGCTACACATTTGAGATGCTGAAACTCCTTTTTCTAATAATATTTTAATCATCATTAATGATGTTAAAATCCCATCTCCTGTTGGATTATAATCTAAGAAAATTATGTGTCCTGATTGTTCTCCACCTAAATTATACCCATTTTTTAACATTTCTTCTAAAACATATCTGTCTCCTACCTTTGTTTGTTTTAAAGATAGTTCATTTGCTTCACAATATTTGTTTAAACCCAGATTACTCATAACTGTTGCAACAACAGTATCATTTTTTAATGTGTTTTTTTCTTTCATATATTTTGATACTACTGCTAAAGTTATATCTCCGTCTATTTCATTTCCCAATTCATCTATAAGAAGGCATCTGTCTCCATCTCCATCATACGCTATTCCTAAATCAAGCTTGTTATCTAGTACGTATTTTTTTAGTACTTCTAAATGAGTAGAACCACAATTTGCATTTATATTTATTCCATCAGGTGTATTATTTATTATTCTATAGTTTATTCCTAATTTTTTAAATACTTCTTCTGCAATTTTATAAGTTGCTCCATTTGCTGTATCTATTGCTACTTTAAAGTTCGGATTCATATTTTTTTCTATATCTTCTTTAAATGTATCTATAAAGAAGTCAGCATATTCAGAAATTAAATCTTCTCTTACTTCAGACACTCCTATTTTTTCATGTGGTGCATTTAATTCTGCAATTTTACCAGAATCCATTATTTCTTCTATTTCCTCTTCAATAGAATCATCAATTTTAGTTCCTTTGTTACTAAAGTATTTAACACCGTTAAATTCAAATGTATTATGAGATGCAGAAATAACAACACTCGCATCTGCATTTAATTTTCTTGTTAAATATGCTACTGCTGGTGTTGGTATTACTCCCAATAATTTTACATTTGCACCATAACTTAAAAAACCTGCTGTCATTGCACTTTCTATTAATGTTCCTGATATACGTGTATCTCTTCCTATTAGTATAGTAGGTGCATGATCGGTATGTTTTGATAATACATATGCTCCTGCTTTTGCTACTTTATATACAAGCTCTGGTGTAAGTTCTGTATTTGCAATTCTTCTAATTCCATCTGTTCCAAAATATTTTCTCATTTAGTCATCTTTCCTTTCTAGCCATTAATTAACTATAAAATTTATATTCCTTATATTCTTATTCAATAAAATCCTAATTAATACATAGTCATCTAAAGTCTTTTCTTGTTAAAACAAACTGTTATTATTATATCTTTAATACAACATATTTGCAATGATTTTCAAGGAAAATTTTATTATATTTTAATGTAGTTTTTTGTCGAAAAGTTTTTATAGGATTTTGTTGAATTATGTTTTATTAGATGTTATACTATTTTATAGATAATTAGACAAACTATCGAAAGGAGGTAAATATATGGATGATACAAATACTCAAAAAATCCTAGCAGCTATTGAGCAAATCAATAAGAATCTTGAGTTAACGAGACAAGAAATGAATTCCAGGTTTGAAATAGTAGATTCTAAATTTGTAGCTATAGATTCTAAGTTTGATGCTATAGATTCTAAGTTTGATGCAGTGAATTCTAGATTTGATGTTTCTGATAAACAGTCACAAGAAATACTTTATCGTTTAACTTCATTAGAAAATACTGTGACTATGATAGAAGCTGAACACGGAAAAAAGATAGATATTGCTTTAGAATATATTTCTGGTGCTATACAACAACATGATGAAATTACAGAAACTTTAAACAAAATTAATTCAAAACTTGATGGACATGATGTACATATTGAAGTCTTAGAAGAAAAAGTTTTATAATTCAAAATAAGCTAAAACATTACATTTTAGCTTATCTATAAGGTTATATTTTTTCTATTAGAAAATCAAAAAAATTCATATTGATAGTTTGTCTTCTTATTACATTTCATACATATATTTTATAAAATCTCTTTTTGCCTTTGTAGAATCCGTTACATATAAATATGCTCCATTTTCATATATTTCTTTACTGTAATCTAATGAAGGTAACATTACAGATGTAATATTATTTAAATATGCATTTTTATTTGATATAAACTCTGGAAGCATTGTGGTATATTTTGCTACATCTATATTGGTTGTAACTTGCTCTAAAATTAAGTCTATTATTCTAGATATTTCTCCCATATCCTTACTTGCTATTTTATTTAACATAGAAACAAGTACTTCCCTTTGTCTTACTGTTCTTCCATAATCACCATGGCTCTCAGTTGCACTTGATGATCCTGCCATTCTTTCTTTTACGTGTGCTGCTGCTTGTTCTCCTGTTAAAGTAACTTTTCCATAACTTGTAACTTTTTGAACTTTCTTTCCTGACATTTTATAGAACATATCAACATATTCATTTATCCATTTCATCTCTTCTTTTGTTATATTAACTTCCACTCCACCTAATTCATTTATAATATCATACATAGAAGAAATATTTATAGTTACGTATTCTTTTAAATTTAAGTCAAAAGTTTTATTTATAGTTTTAAGTGCTAATTGCTCTCTTCCTTTTGCAAAAGCATAATTAAGTTTATATCTATTTTTTTCACCTTCTATATATGCTGCAGTATCACGTGGTATACTTATTAGCTTAATAGACTTATACTTTGGATTAACAGATATAATCATAATTGCATCACTGCTTCCGCCATATGTGTTGTTCATATCCTTAGAATCAGAACCTAGTAAAACTATATTTATTACTTGGTCATATTCTTTTTGTGTTAAGCCTTCTACATCACTATATAAATTTTCATTTATTTCCAAATCTTCTTCATTTAAATGTTTAAAATTAATTTTTCCTAATTTGTCTCCTACAAATTTTCCTGCAAATATAATAGTAGATAAAACAATAACTAAAAGTAGTATTAATACTACTTTTAGCCATACACTCATTCTCTTTTTTGAATGTTTTCCTTGTTTTACAACTTTTTCTTGATTCATATGCAACTCCTTGTTATTCAGCCTTATTTACAACAACTCCAGAAACTCTACCATTGATGTCTTCAATAGTTTTCTTTACTCTCATTATATCTTCTATTCTTGTTTTAGAATATTCAGCAACAATTACAGTAGCATTAGCACTGCTTGCCCAACCATATGCTGTAATTTGTTTTAATATTGGTTCTCCATCTATAAGAATTACATCAAATTGGTTCTTTACAAGTTCTATAATTTGATTTATTTTTTCAGTAATTAATAGTTCTTCATCAACCACTTCTTCTCCACAAGGTAGTACATATATATTACTTATTGGAGATTGTTTAATTACTTCTGCAATTTTATCAATATTTATATGTTTTGATGCAATTAAATCTGTTAAACCTTTTTCTGTATCTATATTAAATATTTTATGTATTATTCCTTTTTCAAAGTTAGAGTCAATTACTAAAACTCTTTTTCCACTTTTTGAATATCTCATAGCAAGATTAGATACTAAATATGTACCACCAGCCCCATAACTTGTAGAGGTTACTAATATTGATTTTGGTCTTGTTACTCTTTTATTTAACTCTATATTAGTCATAATTCTTTTTATTTGAGCTACTATCTTTTCATTTTTTGATATGTATGACTTAACTTTAGATTTTGCTTTTTCTTCTTTATCTATCCTACCCAAAAAAGTAATTTTGCTATTTTCAATGGCAGAAAATATATTAGAACCTGAAAATGTAACTAAAAATATGCCATATACTCCACATACAGCAACACCTGCTACTACAAACATCATAAGGTCTTTTAGATGAGTTATATTATATGCATTTGTTGCAACTTGCGCTTGCTCAATTGAGGTATATGTTTTAACTCCATATGTAGTTTCTAATCTTGTTTTTAATACTTCACTATATTTAACCACAACATTATATGCCTCTTGATTATTGGTAGAAGATGCTGTAATTGTTACAAGCATAGTTTTAGCATCAAAAGTAACTTTTGTTACCTCTTGAATACGACTTTTTGACTTATTTAGTCCTTTTGCAACTTCTATCATAATATCATTACTATCTACATATTCTGCAATGGAAGGTGCATTTTTATCTATTAATATTTTGGTACTAGATTGGTATTTAGGTCTATTTATAATAAAAGTATATATTGCTCCCATTACCAAACTTATAGCCATTATAATTAATAATACATTTTTCTTCTTTAGAACTGTTTTTATAGCTTGAACTATATCTAATTCTTGTTCATTATTCATTTTCTAATCTCCTTTATATTTATACTTTTAGTATTATATATCTTTTCTTTTGTTTTATTTAAGCCAATCTGGATTTGCTAAATACCAGTCTATTGTTTTTATTATACCATCTTCAAATTTAGTTTTAGGTTCCCATCCTAATTCATTTTTTATTTTTGTAGGGTCTATTGCATAACGATAATCATGTCCTTTTCTATCTTCTACAAATTGTATCATATCTTCAGATTTATTCAAGTGTTTTAATATTAATTTAACAATTTCTATATTTCTTTTTTCATTGTGTCCACCAATATTATATCTCTCTCCTGCTCTACCATTATGAAATACTAAGTCTATTGCTTCACAATGGTCTTCTACATATAACCAATCACGAATATTTTTTCCATCACCATATACTGGTAATTTTTCATTATTCATTGCAAGTTTAATCATATGTGGAATTAATTTTTCGTTATGTTGATATGGTCCATAATTGTTTGAACAGTTTGTAATTGTTACATTCATTTTAAAGGTTTCAAAATATGCTCTTGCAATTAAATCTGAACTTGCTTTTGATGCAGAATATGGACTGTTTGGATTAATTGGTGTAGTTTCTGTAAAATATCCATCTTCACCTAATGTTCCATATACTTCGTCTGTGGAAATATGTACAAATTTATTAGAACTTCCTTCTCCCCAAATTTGTTTTGCAACTTCTAATAATGTATGTGTTCCAATTACATTTGTTTGTGTAAATACAAACGGATTTTTAATACTATTATCCACATGTGATTCTGCTGCAAAATGAATTACTCCATCTATTTTATGTTTTTCAAATAACTCTTTTACAAATTGATAATCACAAATATCTCCTTGTACAAAAGTTATCTTGTCCATTACTTTTTTTAAGTTGTCCATATTACCAGCATATGTAAGTTTATCTAAAACTATTACATTATATTCTGGATGTTTATTTACAAAGAATTCTGCAAAGTTTGCTCCAATAAATCCTGCTGCACCTGTTACTAAAATATTTTTACTCATTTTTATTTTTTCCCCCCACATATTTTATAGATTTTTAAATAAATCTGTTTTACTAAGTTCTTTTAATGATGGCCATTTTGCATCTTTTTCAGATGTTAACAAGTCTTCTGGTTTCATATCTCCTAAAGGCCAATTAATTGCTACATCTGGATCATTCCACATAAGACCACCTTCTGCTTCATGATTATATACATCATCACATTTATATGTAAATTCTGCCTCATCAGACAAAACTAAAAATCCATGTGCAAATCCTCTTGGAATCATAAACATTTTTTTGTTTTCATCTGAAAGAATTACGCCTTCCCATTTTCCATATGTTTTACTTCCTGGTCTTAAGTCTACTGCTACATCAAATACTTCTCCTTTTAATACTCTTACCAATTTTGCTTGAGTATTTGCTTTTTGAAAATGTAATCCTCTTAAAACACCTTTTTTTGATTTTGATTGGTTATCTTGTACGAAATCATAATTTAGACCTAACTCTACAAAATCAGGCTTTGAGTATGTCTCCATAAAATATCCTCTATTATCTCCAAATACAGTTGGTTCAATTATATATACCCCTTCAATAGAAGTTTCTATTTTTTTAAACTTTCCCATCTTATTCTTCTCCAATCATATTTTCAGCTAAATCTTTTAAACATCTTCCATAATCTGTTTTCATATATTTTTCTGCAATTTTAGATAAATCTTCTTTACTAATCCATCCTTTTTCATATGCAATTGCATCTGGTGAACAAATTAGCATTCCTTGTCTTTTTTCAATGGTCTGAACAAAACTTGCTGTTTCTAAAAGTGAATCATGTGTACCTGTATCAAACCAAGTCATTGCTCGTCCTAATTTTTCTACTTTTAATTTTCCACGTCTCATGTATTCTTCATTTATGGATGTAATTTCTAATTCTCCTCTTACTGATGGCTTAACATTTTTTGCTATTTCTACTACATCATTTGTATAGAAATATAACCCTGGAACAGCATAATGAGATTTTGGTTTTTCTGGTTTTTCCTCAATTGAAATAGCATTTCCTTCTTTATCTATTTCGACAACTCCATATGCCTTAGGATCTTTTACATAGTATCCAAAAACAGTTGCCTCATCAACTCTTTCATTTGCATGTTTTAATATTTTAGATAAATGGTTTCCATAGAACATATTATCACCTAAAATCATAGCAACGTTATCTTCACCTATAAAATCAGCACCTAAAATAAATGCTTCTGCAAGTCCTGCTGGTTTTTCTTGAACTTTATACTCAAAGTGCATTCCCCATTTTGAACCATCACCCAATAATTCTTTAAACACTACTATATCTCTTGGTGTAGAAATTATTAATATTTCTTTTATATCTGCCTCCATTAAAACAGATAATGGATAATAAATCATTGGTTTATCATATACAGGCATAATTTGCTTTGATATTGCTAGTGTTAATGGATATAGTCTGGTAGCACTTCCTCCTGCTAAAATAATTCCTTTACGATTTTTCATCTTTTAAACATCCCCTATTTTAATTCTTCTTTTAAATATCTATCTAAAGCATCTTCATATGTTGGAACAACTACTCCTGCTTTTAATAGTTTTTCTTTTGATAATTTAGAATTTTTAGGACGCTTTGCAGCGCTATTAAATTCTTCACTTGTTACAGGATTTACTATGCAAGAATAATCTGCTTTTTCAAATATTTGCTTTGTAAATTCATACCATGTTGTATATCCTATATTTGTTGCATGATAAATTCCATATGGAATTTGTTTTTCAATTGCTTGGTGAATAATACTTGCAAGGTCAACAGCATAAGTAGGACTTCCATGTTGATCCTTTACTACATTTATTTGTTCTTTTTCTTTTCCTAATTTTAACATAGTTCTAACAAAGTTATTACCTTCTCCATATAGCCATGCTGTACGGAAAATATAGTATTTAAAGCAACTATCAATAATTGCATTTTCACCTTCTAATTTTGTAATTCCATAAACAGATTCTGGATGTTTTTCTTCCATTTCTGTATAATCTTCTTCAACAGGTTTTACTCCACCAAATACATAGTCTGTACTAATATGGATTAATGTTGCATTTTCTTCATTAGCAACAATCGCTAAATTCTTTGGTCCTATAGCATTTACCTTTCTTGCAAGTTCAACTTGTTCTTCTGCTTTATCTACCGCTGTATATGCAGCACAGTTTATAATATATTGTGGTTGTACCTCACTTACAAACTTTCTAACAGCTTCTATATCAGTAATATCTAAATCTTGTACATCTGTTAAGATTAATTCCTCATTCTTTAATTCTTTTCTAACAGCATTTGCGAGCATTCCATTTGCTCCTGTAATTAAAATTTTCATTGTTTCACATTCCTATTCTTTTTATATATTATAATTAGTTCATTTCATAAAAATAAACTGTATTTTGAATTCCTTCTTTTAATTTGATTATTGGCTTCCATGATAATTTTTCTAACTTATTTGTGTTTAGCCTAACTCTTTCAAATTTTACATACTTATTTGTATTTTCTTCTATCTCAAACTTTACATCTATTTTTTTGTTTGGATACATATCTTTCATTAAATATGCTAAGTCTCTCACTGTAATTTCTTCAGTTTCATTTGCTATATTATAAATTTGATTATAATTTTCATCTAATGTAATAATCAATAGAGCTGTAATTCCGTCCAATATATAACAAAAAGCTCTTTTCATATCGCCTTTACTTTTTAAGATTATATCTTTATTTTGAACCACATCTCCTATTAAATCAGACATAATTCTACCATCTTCTTTTATATTCATACCTGGTCCATAGCAATGTGCTATTCTTGCAATTTTGTATTTTATTCCATATTGATACGAATAACTGATAATAAGATTTTCGGCCATTCTTTTACTTTCTGGGTAACATGATCTCAATTCCACGTTGTCTAATAAACCTATATCATTTTCTTTTATTTCTTCCTTCCCCTCTACTTTTCCATACACCTCTCTTGTAGATGTAAATATAATTTCTGCTGACTTTTCTCTTGCCAATTCCAGTACATTTAAAGTTCCTAATACATTTGCATTTATTATTCCAACTGGATTAGAAGTTATCGTTTTAGGATCTGCTGAACTAGCCATATGAATTATATAATCTATATTTTCATCTATATTTATCTTTTCACATACATCTTGCTTTATAGCTACGATATCCGTTCTCATTGAATAATTTGTATTTCTTTCCAATTTTTCTACATTTCTAACCAAAGCATATATCTTTATATTCATATTTTTAAAGTCATTTAATGACATAAGCACAAACATATAATAACTTGCTATCATTCCATTAGCACCTGTTATTAATACATTTTTATTTCTAAACTTTTCAAAATCAATTTTTTGTTCTCTAATATTTTCTATATCTTCTTGAACTATTATGTTTTTATACATTCTATTTCACTTCTTTCTTATTTCTTCTTTCATAAATTGACTCTGCTAATATAATATCTTTTGGTGTTGTGATTTTTATATTGTCATAATCCGTCATAACTATAGATAATGGCTTTTTATAATAATACATTAAGGTACATGAATCAATCGAATTATAGATATTATCTCCTTGTGCTTGTAAATGAACATCATAAATATCTTTTAAATAAAAACTTTGAGGTGCTTTGGCAATTAAAGAATTGTCTCTTTCTGGTATACTATTTATATTTTTTTCTTGATCTACTATCAAAAAAGTCTCCGTTGTTGGAACACATGATATGCAACTTCCTTTTTCTCTTACATTTTCTATGTTTCTATTAATTAAATCATCATCAATAAATGGTCTTACGCCATCATGAATTAAAACAATAGAATCATCTGGATATAATTCTTTCGCAGTTTTTATTCCATTAAATATAGACATTTGTCCAGTCTTTCCACCAGGAACTATTTTTGCAACTTTTGTTATATTATACTGTTCTAAAAGTTCTTTTAAATAATCCCTCCACCCCTCTAGCGAAGCAATTACTATAGCATCTATATTATTGTTTTTCTCAAAAATTTCTAATGTATGTATTATTATTGGTTTCCCTGATATTTCCATAAATTGCTTTGGCTTTTCAGTTTGTCCCATTCTACTTCCTACTCCACCTGCAAAAATTACTGCAATATTCATATCTACATTCTCCTTTTTTAGTACAAATTCAAAAAGTTTTCCAAAGTCTCTCTCTCACTCTTTATGTATTCTTCTTGTGAAATCTTATTGTACTCTTCCTGTAATGCTTTTTTAAGAATTTCCACAATAAACTTATCATTAAAGTTTTCTACCTCTATAAACCTTTCTTCATATCCTATACTTTCTCCAAACATTTTCAATTTTCTATTCCAAACTAAACCAACCGCAGGAATATTTAAAGAATATGCTACTATACAAGAATGTAATCTAGTAGCGATAATCGCTTTGAAATTCGATACTATTTTTACTAATTCTTCTGGAGAATTAGGTATTACTAAATTATGTTCATCCAATTTTAGCTTATTTATTAGTTTAATTGCGAATTTATTGTCATCTTCTAGCCCATTAGTGTATATCTTCCATTTTATTTTGTTTCTATCTAAAGTGTCAATTATATTTTTCCATAAATTAAGTAGATTTTCTTCGTTATAATTTATATCATTATCTATAAATAAATTACTCCTACAAACTCCTAATCCAATTATTTCACTATTCTTATTTTTTTCGATATTATATGTTCTATTAGTATATACAGCTGGATCTGATACTTTCTTAGTTATAATATCTTTACATACTATATATTTATTTAATTTTTCTATGTCATCTCTTATGGTAATCATTTTGACACATTTTCTATTTAAAGCTTTTTTTAACATCCTACATTTTATATTCTTTTCATCATATCCTTCAACGCCAACAGCATTTAAGCAAATTGGAATATTTTTATTATTTGCTATTTTACTAACAAAATTTATATAGTGGTAACAATTTTGATATTTATATTTTATCATTCCTCCACCAACAAAAATTATAACGTCAGCCTCTTCAATTTTATTCTTATAATTTTTATGTAAGATTGTATATTCTTCTGTAAAATACCATTTAACCATATCTAGAAAATTGTAAATTTTACTACATTTGCCTTTCAATAAAGTATTATTTATCTTTGATATTACTTTAAATATAATCTTTTTGATATAAAAAATTATATTCCTATTTAGATATTCTAAAGTGTTAAAATCACTTCTCCCACATAAATCAATTTCTTCTATCTTATATTCTGTAATATTATTTGAATCCAATATATCTTCTATAATACTCTTACAACATTCATTTATTATTGGATCTCCAAAATTTTTGTCATATTTCATTCCACACAACAATATTTTTTTCATTACTTACTCCTTTTAATTAATAATTTGTTAAATATATTTTTTATTAATTCTTTAACAGCCATATATGAACTTGTTTTTCTAAATATTATTATAAATAGCAAATTATATATTACAAACACGACTATAGCTTTTATAATTAGCATAAACAAACTATTTATTATTAAATAACTACATATAATATTTATTATACTGTATAGTACGATAAATACAATTGCATACAAAGAAAATTTTTTAAAATACTCCATTATTTTATCATTAAATTTTTTCTTATATATCAATATAACATCCACAATTCCTATTGTAAAAAATCTTGCAATTCCTGTAGCTAAGAAAATTCCTCCTATTCCATACAACTTTCCTAAGATAATTGATAATATTATATTCACTATTGCTGCCATAGCTGGAGAATATCTTCCTTCAACAAATAATCCTAAAGTCGTCCTATACATATATGGAATTATCTGAATTCCTTGAATATAAAAACTAAATACTAAACCAACGATAACTAATTCTTCTAAAATATATTGTTTTCCAAGCCAAATTTCTATAAAGTTATTTGTTAACGTTAATAACATTATACTTCCAAGTGAGTATATCCAAAAACAAATAAAAAATAATTTATAAAACACTTCTTTAGAATGTTGAGCATCTTCTGTAGTATTCAAATTCCCTATACTAGCGGTAAATGAATTAATGATTTGTTTAAATATTGTAGTTACAGCATTAACGATCATTGTATAGTTGGCTGCATATCCAACAAATTGCACCCCTAGCATAGTAGAAATAATTATATTATCTGTTCCATCTAGGACAACAGATGCTCCTTTATACATAAACAATGCTTTTGCATCTTTAAAGATTACCTTAAGTTTATTTTTATCTTGCTTTATATCCTTCATATCTTTTATATATGGATACATTTTATTTGCTTTTCTAGATATACTTAAATTAATAACTACTGTCAACAATATTTGAAAAACTAAATATACCATATAATTATGTGTAAAATATAATGTTATTAGTTGTATAATTGTAAAAATAATTGTTATTATTTGTCTATTTAATGCAACAATGTACTCTTTTTGATCTGCTGATATAATTGTTGACTTATATACAAAAAAGTATGATATAGCTGAATTTAGCAAAAATAGCAAATATATTATATTTATATTCTCTTTTATATTTGGAGCTTCGCCTATTATATTAGGTAGTATAGGAATTAGAATTATCCCTATAGTAATTACAAATATTCCTATCATCTTATATATATTTGCATATAGTTTTAGTAATGTTTTCAATTCTTCTTTTTTATCTTCTGCTAATGGTTTATATAAATGAAATGTAATAGCACCGCCAATTCCTAATTCTGCAAACGAAAGTAAGGTCAATACATTTGTAAATAGCCCGTTTATTCCTAAATATTCTATTCCAAGAACTTTTATAAATACGGTCCTATTAATAAAAGTTAATGCAAACGTTAATAGTTGACATATTGTAGAAATAATTATATTTTTAGCAACCTTTTCTGTTCTACTATTTCTTATTATGCTATTCTTTTCCATTTTTCCTCCTATCTCGCTATTTCCAATAAGCTACATTCTCATGATCCGCTATTTGTTTTTCTTTTGGTGGTAATTTCATATACTCTCCATAATGTTTTGCTAAATATTCATCGTAACCTACTGGTATTTTAAATTTATTTCCTTCAAAGTTTGCCAAAACATATGAATCTATATAAGCTTTAGGCATAATTTCTTTTTCGAAATATCTACCCGATATACAAGCAACCGTGTTAGTTCCATTATACTTCTTCCCAATAGCATCTATAGATTTCAAAATCAGTTTGTATAATCTTAACTTTTCAAGTATATATCTAATTGGTTTTTTTAGTATTAATTTAAATCTATTTTTTGTAATTTTATCAACTTTATCAATTCTATATATTCCTAAAATTCTTTCTAATACTTTATATTTTTTATATATTTTTTGTATTTTTTTATCATTATCTGGTAAAAAATCAATCGGAAATATGTCTATATATATTCCCATTTCTTCTATTGGTTTATATGCAGATTCTATTAATTCGGTTCGCAAATCTACTATTTTAGCAAATGGATAATAGTAATTTTTTGTGTTTTTATATGAGATTAGCTTATAATTACTATTTTCAGTTTTTTTATTAAAATTTTCTAATAGCTTTTCATAATCTGTTCTTAACATCATAATATCAATATCATCATCCCATGGAATATAACCGCTATGTCTTATAGCTCCCAATAGAGTTCCTCCACCAAGATAATAATTAATATTACATTTATCACATACTTTTTTTACTTCTATTAATATTGATAATTGTATTTTTTTTTGTTCATCTAAAGTAATTTTATGATTTTCTTTCATGATGTACGTCCTTTCTCAAAATATCTAAATATAACTCAAATATTTTATTACTTATATTAACATTATAATTGGCTATTGCATATTCTTTTGCATTATGTACTATTTGCTCAACCTCTATAACATTTTCTATTGCATAAATAATCTTATTAGCTAGGTCCTGAATATTTCCTTTTTCATATAAATACCCATAATTGTTTTTCCCTACTAATTCAACATTACATCCTGTATTTGAAGCAATTATTAAATTTTCATAATACATCGCTTCTATTGTAATTCTTCCAAACGCTTCCTTATTTGAACAATTCAAAGCTATATCTACTTGCTTCCTAATATCTTCAAGTTCTACAACGTGACCCAAAAATTTTATATTTTTTAAATTATTTTTATCTACATATCTCTTTAACTGTTCTTGGCTAGGACCTTTTCCACATATCATTAAATTTATTTCTTTTAATTTAGTAATTTTTTCTAAAGCCTTTATTGCTTCTAATTGTCCTTTATTTTCTGTTAATGTACCAGCTAGTAAAATATTGCATTTACCATCTTCCATAAATTTTCTGTTTTTTTTGTAATCATTTTTATAAAATACATTATCATATATTATATTTTTAGTCTTGAAGTTTACCTTTTTATAATATTCTTTTACCACATTAGAAATAAAAATAGCATGTGAATATTCACAAAGTTTATCTATTTTTTTCATGTTGTAGTGCTGTATTTGATGATCTTCTTTCATAAATTCTCTAATATGCCAAACATGTGGTATATTCATATGCATTGCTAATTCACATCCTAATGTAACAGCAAATGAATTTGAATGTATCAATACAACATTTTTATTTTTTAATGCTACTTTTAATCTATATTTTTGTATTTTGTTTAATGTATAAGATAAAATTAATTTTATAATTTCTTTTATATTGCTTTTCATTGTTCCTTTAGATAATTTCTTTAAAGCAATAACAAAATTTCCTATGATTACTTCACAACCATTTTTTTCAAATAATTCTTTTACTTCTTTGTTATATCTTGGTAGTAAAATTATAAGATTATATTTTTTGCTCTTTATATTTCTTATCCAATCAAACAACGCCATATTAGCACCAGACATATAATAATCATGACATACTATTAAAATACTTTCCATCTATACCTCCCACCAAAACATATATGGATTACTATTCACATTATTTACTGTCCTCGTACAAAAATATATGATAGCAAAAATAATAACTAATGTTTTAAAAATTATTCTTGTCCTTTGATCCTTCATATTATTTAAAGCCATTGGCAACAATAAAATATTAAATATACTAAAATATACTGATACTCTATAAAATTCAACTACTACATTTGATAATGTAAAAATGGCACTTCCTAATGTAGACAAATTACACAATGTATCAAATTCTTTTTTTTCCTTTAATCCTTTTCCAAATGTTCTGCTAATAAATAGAATCGCTACTGTAATAAATAATCCAAAATAAGATATTTGTCCATTAACTGTATAAATATTATGAGTTATTGCCATTTCAACTTTATTGGTAAAATCAAATTTCATCAACAATTCTAAAATATCATTTATAAAAAATTTTGAAATTACCAGCATTCCAAAAATATATATATAATTCTTATAATCAAACTTGTTATATTTACAAAATGGATATGCCACCAAAAAAATAAGTGCTGTTCTATGAAATAAAGTTGCTACTACAAGACATAATATAAATTTTTTTATATCTTGCTCTACTATATATTTATAAGACATAATTAAAATACCAACTGCTATAACTTGTCTTAACAAAAATGTTGAATACATATAGTATAATGCCATAAATAAAATAACACTAATTAAGCAATCTTGTGAATATTTATATATAGTTTTCATTACAAAAAAAATATATGGTATGGCCAATATAGCGATACATATTTGAAAGTTACTGGTTATAACTGATATAATTTTCATTGAAATCCAGAATAAAAAATCTTGCATATTCTTATCTTTAAATATGTCAATTATCGTTATGTTAACCATATTGTTGAACATTGGCATATAAATGTTTTTAGTATCATTTATTCCTATATTTATACTTCTTAGTGCCAATAACAGCCATAACATAATTCCTGTTATAATGCAAAAAACTTTTTTATTTTTATGAAATGTAATTGCTAAACTAATTATAATTAAAAAGTACATAATATAAATAATCATATTTTTCCCTCCATAGTACATTGTCCTATGGCTTCTAAGTATGCAAATTTATCTTCTTCACTCAATTCTAAAAAAGCACCTTTTCCCCATTCATTCCACGCATTGATTACTAAAATTTCTTTAATAGTATCTTTTCTATCGATATTAATTAATTCTTTTAAATTTTTTCTAAATTTTTCAGAACTTCCTCCTTTAACAAGCATACTTTCTTTTCCCTTTCTAGAAAATTTATCCAATTTACAAAACAATTCTTAAATATTGTCTTGTAAATTGTATATTCCTTTTATTTATTGTTTTCTTCAATAATTCATTATACTTTGATATATAATTTTAATAAATCTTTTAGTTTTATTAAAATTATATATCAAAGTATGTAGTGTATGATAGTAGTTCGAATTATACCATTGTTACTGCTAGCACTATTCACTTTAATTTAAAACACAATCTAATAAAAGTCAAAATATTAGTATTCAGTTTTTTCATTCACAACATTTCTAACAGCTTCTAAATATCTATATTGTAAATGTTCTGTTGGTTCTAACATTGCTCCTTCGCTCCATTCATTCCACGCGTTAATAATGAGATAATCTTCGCTTGCATCTTTTCTTTTTGTGTGAACCAATTGTCTTAAATAGGTTTCAAATTTCTCAGGAGTACTATTTTTTATAATCATACTATTTTTTTCTTTTCTCGGTGAATTATCCCATGCACAAAAGCATCCTTTATAAATGGTTTTTCCTTTATATGTTCTTTTTCTTTTTAATATTTTTTTCCATAGATTATCATAATTTTGATAATCTATTATTTTCAAACTCTTACATATAGCTCTTTTTGCTTTATTAATATTCGATATATCAAAAAAAGTAGAATATAATGGTTCAAATTCAAAAACAGCATCTGATTTCATACTATATAATCCTTTATTTTTAGAGCACACATATTCAATTATATATACTTTTTTCATTCCATTATCTTCTAAATATTGATTCCAATAATCTATCATTTCATTATAATGTATTATTTCATTTGGTTTATATATAAACATAACTGGTCGTTCATCTATTTTTATATATCTTTCATCTTTAAAAAACTCTATTAGATATTCAATATGTTCTTTCCAATCTTCTTTCCCTAAATATAACTGTGGCATTAATTCTTTTGGTTCTTTACCATGCCATGTTGTTTTCCATGTTTCATTTGCCCAGCAAAAACAATACTCAATTTTTTCATCTTTCTTATCTTTTAACATTTCCACTGGTTTTTCAAATAACATTTTTTTATTTCCAAACCAATAGTGATAAAATACAAAGCCAGATACTCCATATTCATTAGCAAGCTCGATTTGCCTACTTATATCTTCCATTTTTGATAAATCATAATAATATTCATTAATCGGTTTTACAGGTTGAATATGCCCTTCATAATATTTTTTTCCTGATTTCACATTATCCCATTCAGTAAAACCTTCTCCCCACCATTCATCGTTTTCTTTTATTCTATGAAATGCTGGTAGATTTATAGCCAATATTTTCATAATAAACCTCTCTTTATTTTTATATTTTCCCATTATACTATTGTATTGCTATTTATAAGTGATTTTTCCAACTTTCATTCCAATAAGCCTTGCACTCATATTAGGTAAAAATCGTATTATAGCATTTAGATTTTTTTCCTGTATAGCCCTTTTTAAGATATATTTTGCCATACTAAATCCGCTATCATTAACTTTATATTCATTTAAATAATCATTTTGTTTAAAAAACTTCCCTGTTATATAATATCTATCATATTGCTGTTTAAATGTAAATTCATGTGAGTGAATAACTTTAGAATCTGCACAATATTTTATAGTATATCCATTCATTATAAGTTTGTAAGCTATATACATATCTTCATTAATAGGTAATTTCTTACCATCATATCCATTTAATTTTATAAAAGTATCTCGTTTTATTGCAGATGCTGCATCTGAAAAAAAGAAAGTTTTTAATTGCAACTTGTCTATATCTTTTTTAGTTTTATAGAATGATTCTTTTGGATAATTCAATTCTCTGGTATACTTTTCTATCGAATTATTATCACATAATTGTCTACTGTAAGCAGCGTCACATTTTTCATTTTCTATATCTTTTACCAGGTGATATAGCCACATTTCATCTTTAATAATTATATCTTGTGTAATAAAGACTAGAATATCTGCATCACTTTCAAACGCTTCTTTTTCTCTAGTTAAACTATGTGAAAATTCTTGTGGTTCAATTACCTTATAAATTGCATTTTGCTCTTTTAATATTTGTTCTGTATTATCTTTTCCCCTTGTTAAAATATATCTTATTTTGTTTATATCCACTTTTTTTTGTTTTTTAATAGAATCATCTAATTTTTTAATATATTTTTCAGCATTATATAACGGACATATAATGTCAATATTCATTTCTAAATCGCTCCTTCTCTTTTAAATACAGAAACTATAGTTTTAAAGAATATCTTTATATCTAACACAAATGAGCAATTATCTATGTAATATAATTCCATTTCCATTCTTTCTTCATATGTAGTATCGCTTCTCCCATTTGCCTGCCAATATCCTGTAAGTCCTGGTATTACACTTAAAAATTTTTCTTTATTTTCTCCATATTTTTCAACTTCTTCTTGAATCACTGGTCGTGGCCCAATTATTGACAAATCTCCCACAAATATATTCCAAATTTGTGGTAACTCATCCAAACTTGTCTTTCTTAAAATTTTTCCAATTCTTGTTATTCTAGGATCTTCTTTTAATTTATAATTCTCTTTAAACTCTTTCAGCTGTTTTTCGTTAAACTGTCCAATCATCGCTTCTGCATTTGGCATCATTGTTCTAAATTTATACATATGTATTGTTTTACCATTTTTCCCTATTCTATTATGTGTAAAAAATACTGGTCCTCTTGAATCAATCTTAATCACTATTCCAATTATCAGGAATAGTGGTGACAAAATAATAAGTGCAGCAAAAGATAGTATAACATCTAATATTCTTTTAGTTATACCATAAACTATTTTCTTATCATTTTTTGTATATAAACTTTTATCTATATTTATATCTGTACTCATAGCAGTATTATTTAACACTGATATTTCAGATTGACTTGTACTCATAAAATTCGTTTCCCCCCATCTATTTTTCCTTAACTATATTCATTATAATTTTCTTCATAAGCAAGTACATAGCAATTCCCGTAAATATTCCTATCGAATCTATTACAACATCAATTATTTTACCACTTCTCCCATTAATAAATAGTTGATGTAATTCATCACTTATTGCATATATTACTCCTATTAAAGAACTATACCTTATCGTCTTTATATCTTCCTTTATATATGCATTCACACTATTTATTATTAATATTCCGCCTAACATATATAAAGTATAATGTGCTAACTTTCTTATAACCGGTTCTATTGTTTCAACTATTTCTTCTTTTTGTTCTTCTGTCATTTCATTTTTTATATCTAATATATTTACTATTATCATTGATACATTTTTGCTTGTACTACTTGATCCAGTTCCTTGTTGGTGTGAAAAGTAAAATATTGTAATCATCCATATGATTACTAACGCTGTAGATAGTACTTTTCTTATATTCATTTTCAAAAATCTCCTAAACATTATTATACATAATCCACTATATTTTTTCAAGTATTTTTAAGTCTTTTTCATTATATTACAACATCTTCCATAATACAAGTTTTTTTACCAAATTGTAATCCTTATGTAATAATTAGATATTATTGTGTCACATAAACATTTTCTTTATCATTATTTATTTGTTTTAACACAAAAAACACAAAATTTAACTAAATCTTGTGCTTTTACAAATAACTCTATAAAATATACATTAAATTTCATTGTTCTATTTATAATGATAATATCTTCTCTAATATTTTTAGCAAACACCTTAAATTCTTTTATAGCAGTTTTATATTTTCCTATATAATTTAAGTCATATGAGAATGGGAAATTTAATATAATTATTATAATAAGTATATTTCTTAAAACTTTTCCACAATTTTATTTCTAAGAATATTCATTTTCTATTGTTTTATATATAGTTGTTCCATTTCTTTATCTGTTATTTCTATTTCAGCTATAGTAAGTAATCCGAGATGCAATTGCTGGAGAAAAGTTTTCTTTTAGTCTGTTAATATCATTAAGTGGTGTTCTTCTTAAATCAGTATCTTCATCTAGTTTTGGAATTATTAGAATAAGATTAGCTTTAGCGTTTTTTATATTATTATAGTTATATATTTTATTTAACATAACATATAATCTATCGTAAAACATAATTGAAGCATATTGTTTTACTTCAATAAATCTTTCTTTTTCATTATCATTATAATATGCATCAAAGATAACATTTCTATTTGATATAGGGTCTGTATCTCCAAATTTATTGTTTACTTTTACATCTTGAAGTATAGAATTATAATTAATTTCTCCAAAATACTTCTTAATTACAAAATTCTCAAATTTCACTCTGTCTATTCGTTTGCATACATTTGTTGTGTCTTTTAAGGTTTCATTTTCCTCTTGTAGCCTATATTTTTTAGTTTCTTCCTCATCAGCTTGTTCAACAGTCATACCTTTTTGTCCAAAATCAAGTGCTATGGTATTAGAAGTTGTATTTTGTGTATGCTGAGATTGTACATTCAAATTAATGATTTGCTTTATAAGATCCTTCTTTTCATTTTCCAGTTTTTCATTCTTTTCTTTGTACTCTGAAACATTTCTTTTAAGTGATATTAATTTTCCAATTTGGAAATTATCAAAAGAATCACTCAAGAATATAACCAAAAGGAATGTTAGTAAAATAATTATTGGAGTAGTTATTTCAAAAGAATATTTTGATTTTACAAAAGAAAATGCAATTAATAGTATAATTATTATCAATAAAGCTATTCCTGAAACAGCAACTAATAATTTAGCTTTCTTTGGGTTTATATTTTTATCATCATTATTACTCATAATATCCTCCTTATATAAAACACACATAATATACTACAAATCGATCATTTTTTCAATTGTTTACTCATATTTTTCCAAAATTTTCTAATTAATATAACAAAAAGGATAGTAATTATTTCTATAACTACTATCCTTTTTTATTATTTACTATACCCAGTCTTTTTTATAATCTTTTGGCTAATTTCTTTTACCTTTTCACTTGGCTCATAATCTGTCTGTCCATATGCTTTTTCATGTAGTTCTCTTACATTAGTTTCTAATGTTACTGGTGCTCCATACCATACTCCACTAATTGTTGCTCCTTTTGTATTATATGGCCAACCTGTAGAATCTATTATCTTATAACTTGCAAGTTGCGGAATTAAGGAAATAATTTCTCCCGAATTTATATTAGTATATACTTTTGGAAGTAATGTATCTGCAAGTTTGTTTAGTTGAGTTATACTCATTTTTTTAGCTTTATCTACAACCGCCATCATTATATCTCTCATTCTTTCTGTACGTTTATAATCTCCTCCTGCAGTATAACGAATTCTACCATATGCTAATGCTTGAACACCGTTTAAAGTTTGTTTTCCAGTTTTAGTAACATAGCTTGCGATATTACCTGTTACCTTATTTATTTCATCTATATACCCATTTATATATTTCAATTCTTCGCTTGTTATATTTATACTTACACCACCAACAGCATTTACTATATCTACAACAGATTCAAAATTTACTGTAACAAATTCCTTTATATTCAAGTCTAAATTTGTGTTTAATGAACTAATTGCAAGAGCTGCTCCGCCATAAGCATATGCGTGTGTTATTTTATCTAAACTTCTTCCTGTTAATTCTAAATATGTATCCCTATATACTGATGTTAATTTCACTTCTTTACTTTTTTCATTAATAATTGCAAGTATTATACAATCACTTCTCGTTCCCTTTACTAATTCGTTATTTCTACTATCTACTCCAAATACAGCTATCGTTCTATAGCCATTCATCTTTTCTTCAATTCCTTCTGTTACTTTTATATCATCAGATGATATTTCTACATAATTTAATTTACCTAATTTATCATTTACATACCAAATTCCAATTCCTGTTCCTATTCCTAGTATGATTATTAGTATTAATAATATAATTAAAATTATTTTTCCAAAGGTTTTCATTTTCTTTCGCTCCTTTACTATCTCTTCCATAATTGTTTACTTGGTACATTTTAGCCAACATATGATTTTAGTAGTTGTATTTTTCCTCTTATTACATATTCTCCAATAGATGCTGGAATTAGAATACTATCACCTTTATTTAAGTTATATTCTTTATTGTCCGCTTCTATTTTTCCGCTTCCTTCTAATATATTCATAGCATAAAATGTTTCTTTACTAGAATTATCTCTATATTCTCCATCAACAGTAACTTTTTCTACCTTAAAAAACTCATTCTCTACTATTTTCTTATTTTCTTCATCAATAGTATGAACAACGCTTGGTTTTGTCTCTACATCTATAACATCAATTGCTTTTTCTATATGTAGTTCTCTTGGTTTTCCATCACTACCTACTCTATCCCAATCATATACACGATATGTCAAGTTACTATTTTGTTGTATTTCACAAATTAGAGTATCTCCTAATATAGCATGAATTGTTCCTGATGGTATATAGATTGCATCTCCTTTTTGTATATTTACATAGTTAAGATTTTCTTTTATTTTACCGTTTCTTATAATCTCACTAACCTCTTTTTGTGTTACACTTTCTTTCATACCACATATAATTTTAGCATTTTGTGCACAATCAATAATATACCACATTTCTGTCTTTCCTGTGTCATTTTCGTTAATTTTTGCATATTCATCATTAGGATGCACTTGTACAGAAAGATTAGAATTTGCATCAATATATTTTATTAGTAAAGGAAATTTTTCCATTTCTTTTGTTTTAGTTCCAAAAACTTTTTCTCTTAAATCTCTATTGTCAAACAATTCTTTTAATGTTCTTCCATTCATAGAACCATTTGAAATTTTACTAAGTCCTGCTTCATTTGTAGATATTTCCCAACTTTCAGCAGCAGTAGGTGTTTCTACATTTTTATAAAAATATTCTTTTAGCCTTGTTCCACCCCATATATAATCTTTATATACAGGTTCAAAAAATAATATCTCCATAGGAATTCCTCCTTACATTTTTTCAGGCATATTTATTCCTAGTAATCTAGCTCCATTTTTTAATACCATATTTGTAGCATAGGTTAAATAAATACGTGCATCTTTAGTTACTTTATCTTCTACAATTATCTTATTTTCATTATAAAAACTACTAAATGCTTTTGATAAATCTATTAAGTATCTTGCAAGTATTGATGGTTCATTTTTAACTGTTGATTGCTCTATTATGTTTGTAAATGAATATATTAGTTTTAGTACATTTTGTTCTTCTTTTCCTAAAAGTTTATTAAAATCTACTTTCTCTATACTAGGTATTTCTTGTACTTTTTTAAGTACACTATTTGTACGTACATATGTATATTGAATGTATGGTCCTGTCTCGCCATTAAAATTTAACATTGTATCCCAGTCAAATATTTCATCTTTTATTCTTGCTCCAGACAAATCATTAAAAATTACAGCTCCAATTCCTACTTTTTTTGCTATATCTTGTTTTTCTTCTTCAGCAAAATCAGGATTTTTCTCTTCTATTATCTCTTTAACTTTAGATATTGCTTCATTTAGAAGTTCCTCTAATCTAATAACATTTCCTTCTCTTGTAGACATTTTTCCTGTTGGTAATAATACCATTCCAAAGGCAACATGCTCTAAACCTTTTGTATATTTTTCTTCTAGTCCAAGAAGTTTTGCTACTTCAAATACTTGTTTAAAATGTAATACTTGTTCGTATGATGTTACATATAATGCCTTATCAAAATCATATGTTCTTGCTCTATATAATATAGCAGCCAAATCTCTTGTTGCATATGTTGTAGACCCATTAGATTTTTCTATTATACAAGGAGTATTTATACCTTTTTCTTCTAAATCAATTATTTTTGCTCCTTGTGATTCTATAAGTTTTCCTGTTTTATATAAAATATCTATTACTTCTGGCATTTTATCTGAATAAAACGCTTCTCCATTCCATGAATCAAATTTACTTTCTAATAAATCATATACTTTTTTGAATTCTTTTAAACTTAAGCTTCTAAATTTTTCCCATATTTCAGTACAGTATTTATCACCATCCTCAAGTTTTTTAAAGTTATTTCTGCAATTTTCTAAGATTTGTTCGTCTTCTTTGCAAGCTTCATTTATTCTTATATATATTTTAGTTAACTCTTCTATTGGAGCTTTTTCTATGTCGTATTCTTCTCCCCATAGTTTATATCCTTCAATTAATTTCCCAAATTGTGTGCCATAATCTCCAAGATGGTTTATTCCTGTTACTTCATATCCTAAATATTTATATATATTATATAAAGCTCCTCCTATGACAGTAGAACGCAAATGTCCTATATGGAATGGTTTTGCAATATTAGGTGCCGAATAATCTATTACTATCTTTTTTCCATTTCCTAAATTTGATTTTCCATATTCTTCTTTTTTATTATCTATTTCTTCTAAAGTCACTTTTGCAAGTTCTAATTTTGAAATAGTAAAGTTTAGATATCCTCCCGCAATTTCAACCTTTTCTATATCTGTTCCTGTAATATCTAGTTTTTCTTTTATTTCTTCGGCAATGATATTTGGAGCCTTTTTTAATTCTTTTGCAAGCCTAAAACATGGAAATGCATAATCTCCCATATTAACATCTTTTGGAACTTCTATATATGTAACCAATTCTTCGTCATTAATTCCTATTACATTGCTTATAATACTTGCTATTTCTTTCTTAAAATCTTTCATTCATTTCACCCTTTATCTAATTTCATAAACTACGTTTTACATTATATCAAAAAAAGCACAAAAACTAAAGTGTTTTTGTACTCTTTTTACAAATTATTTGTTTACATGTTTAAGAATAATACTAAATATATAACCCTAAATAATATGCAACTAATGACACAACATAATAAATAGCATACATTACAACAAATTTCTTAATAAATTTAGAATTTTGTTCTTCACCACATAATGCTTTAGCTGAAAAATATACAAGTATTATACTTACAACTGAGCAAAAACTAAAAAATCTACTTGTTACAGGTGAAGCATTAGAACTTATTAATGTAATCAAACTTACAACAGATGCAAGTATAACTGGTATTTTCGCAACTACTATAGAAGTAATAGTAGTAAGCATAGATTTTTTGTTTTCTTTGTTCATAAAATATACAATTCCTGATAATACTAATACACTTATTACTGGTGCAATTGTGTATTTTATTATTCTAAATATTCTTTCTACTGCTAAACTTCCAGTCCAATATCTACTTGTTATAACTGGTATTATTACGTCTAGGAATTCTGCTATCATCCATATTGCAATAAATATTATAGCCATTTTTAATGTTTTGTTTGTATTATCAGCTGCAATACTTTTAATTGTCGCAAATGGATCTTTAAACATTGATTTAACAAAACCTGTCGCTTCTTTGGCATCATTTTTAATATCAACATTTTTAATAGTATCTTTTACTTGGTTAACTGCCTCAGCTGTCTCTTTTTTTAATTCTTCTCCTTTAACTGTTTGTTCTTGATTTTCTTCCATAATTCCTTCTCCTTTTATTTTTATATTTTATTATATGTTCATAATTGAGCAAATATTATTAATCTCCTAAAGATATTCCAAGACTTCTTGCAGTTTTTATTAAATCATCGTCCATTTTAATTTTTCTTATATTACTTTCCTTTGTATTTCCAGAAGCAGCTCCTATTTCTTTATTATTTCCAACTACTTCTTCTAAAGATACATGTCCCATTTTACCATCACGGTAATTTACTAAAACATTATATGTTCCCTCCATAGCAAGTCTCATTGCTGCTACACCATATTTGCTTGATAATACACGATCATATGAAGTTGGAGTTCCACCTCTTTGTACATATCCTAAAACTGTATTTCTTGCTGTCAAGCCTGTTATTTCTTCTAAATCTGCTGCTACTTTTTCTCCTATACCTCCTAAACGGATATTGTCAAGTCCTTTACCATCATCTAGTTTTTTCTTTACAACAATTTCACCATCCATTGGTTTTGCACCTTCTGAAACTACTACAATACTAAAGTCTTTTCCATCTGCTCTTCTTTTATTAATTTTTTCAGCAACCTTATTAATATCATATGGAATTTCTGGAATAAGTGCAACATCTGCTCCACCTGCAATAGCAGACTCTAGAGCAATCCATCCAGCATATCTTCCCATTACTTCTAATACCATAATTCTGTGATGAGATTCAGCGGTAGTGTGTAAACGATCAAGTGCTTCTGTTGCTACTGATACAGCAGTATTATAGCCAAATGTTATATCTGTATCTGCAACATCATTATCTATTGTTTTAGGAACACCTATAACATTTACTCCTCTTGTCGAAAAGTCTCTTGCTGATTTTTGAGTTCCATCTCCTCCTAATGTAAAAATACAATCAAATCCTGCTTCTTTAATGTTTTCAATACATTTCTCAGACATATCTTTATAAACTGTTTGTCCATTTTCTTCTACTTTTAAATTAAATACGTTTGTATTGTTAGAAGTTCCTATCACTGTTCCTCCACGATGAAGAAGTCCTGATGCATTTCCTTTTGATTCCAATCTTACATAATTATTATTTAATAATCCTTTGTATCCTTCAATATAACCATAGCACTCAATTCCATTTGTTTCTGCTGTTTTTACAATAGCACGAATAACTGCATTTAATCCAGGCGCATCTCCACCATTTGTTAAAATTGCTACTTTCTTTACCATATGTTTTACATCTCCTTTTTTATAACTTTTTCAACCGATATTCTTATTATATCAATAATTGAAAGTTTTACAAGAGATTTTTTAATTTTTTTCTATATATTATCTATTCCTCCATCTAACCCATATAAATTAATATAGCCTTTTTTCTTTAAAATACTTAAAGCTTTTTTACTTCTTCCTCCACTTTGACAATAAACGATAATAAGTTGTCCTTTATCTTCAATTATTCCAGAAATTTTATTTTCTAGTTCATAATATGGTATACAAATAGCTCCACTTAAATGATACTCATTATACTCTTGAAAACTTCTTACATCAAGTAAAACTCCATTAGGAGTATCTTTTAGCAAATCTTTTGCTTGGATATATGTGATTAAGTTATCTCCTCTAAAGAAATTTATTTTCAAAACATTTTTTAATCCTCTTTTTAATGTGTTTAATTCCATAATTATCCTTCCTTTTATAATAATAAAATATATATTTATATATTTTATTAACCTAACACCGTTTTTGTTAATTTATTCTTAGCATTTTTTGCAATTAAATTACTTTTTTACAATATTGTTACATATTTTGTTGATTGTTTCATATTTATTACATTTATTGTTCTGTTTTATGTCAAAATCATTATATTATGTTTACAATTTTGTTTACATTATTATTTTTTTGTCTAAAAATAATAATGTGGATAATGTGGATAACTCTGTGAATAACTATTTTAAGCCACTTTTCGAACACAATTTATTCACATTATCTAAGAATGAATTTTCTTATAAAATCATTTACATTTTTTTCTAAAGATTATGTGTACATAGTTTTTTAAAATATTTTCTCCTAATATAATAAAACAAGGGGCCATCTTTAAAAGAAAGCCCCCATATATTATTCATTTTTCATACTAAAAACTTATATCATAAATGCTACAACAGTTAATATCTGTAAAATAAGTAAAACTGGCATACCTACATAAAATTTAGGTTTTTTAGTTTTATGTCTAAAAGTATACATTCCTATAATACTTCCAATTGTGCCACCCAAAATTGCGTACAAAAATAAAGTATTTTCTGGAATTCTCCATTTACCCCATTTTGCCTTTTTCTTATCTATAAACATAGATAAAAATGCTATTAAATTAATAACTATTAAATATACTATAATATTTTGTATTGAAAAAATATCTTGTAATTTCATTTTTAATCTCCTATCCAAATAAACTCATTTGATTACTTTGACTCATTCCTTGTAAACATCCCGCATTTGTAAGCATCTCTATTACTGACTTACCTGCTCTTGAACGAATTTTCAAATCGTCTATAGACATAAACTTACCATCTCTTCTTGCATCTATAATACTTTCTGCTGCAACTCCACCAAGTCCTGGTATACTATTTAATGGTGGACGTATTGCATCATCTTGTACTAAAAACTTTTTAGAATCAGATTCATATAAATCAATTGGTAAAAATTTAAAGCCTCTTTCATACATTTCAAGTACTATCTCTAAGTCGTCATACATATCTTTATCCTTAGCAGTTGCAGTATTTCCCATAAGTTCAATCTCTTTCATCTTATTTTTTACTTTTTCTTTTCCACAAATCATAACATCACTGTCAAAAGCTTTTGCACGAATTGAAAAATATGCTGCATAATAAGCAAGTGGTTTATGTACTTTAAACCAAGCTATTCTAAAAGCATTGGTTACATATGCTGCTGCGTGCGCTTTAGGAAACATATATTTAATTTTTTCACAAGATTTTATATACCAATCTGGAACCTCATGTTCTTTCATCATTTTAACATATTCTTCCCATTTAACTGGATCTTTTAAAGCTTTACCTTTACGAACTGTTTCCATTATTTTAAATGCTGGGTTTGGCTCTAATCCTTTTTTTATTAAATATATCATTATATCGTCTCTACAACATATTGCTTGGTCTAGAGTTACTGTTCCTGCTTCAATTAAACTTTGAGCATTACCAAGCCATACATCTGTACCATGTGATAATCCTGAAATACGTATTAATTCGTCAAAGGTTTTTGGCTTTGTATCAAGCAGCATTCCGTCTTACAAATTTTGTTCCAAATTCAGGAACCCCAAAACTTCCAACTTCTGAATGTATTTGTTCAGGCGTTACACCTAGTGCTTCTGTTCCCGAAAATATAGACATTGTCTCTTTATCGTCAAGAGGAATTTTTGTTGGATCTATTCCAGTAATATCTTGTAACATTCTTATTACTGTCGGATCATCGTGCCCTAGTATATCAAGCTTTAATAGGTTTTGGTCTATTGAGTGGTAATCAAAATGTGTTGTAACAATATCTGATGTAGAATCGTCTGCTGGATGTTGTATTGGGCAAAATTCATAAATTTCTCTTCCCTTTGGCACTACTATAATTCCGTCCTGGGTGTTGTCCTGTTGTTCTTTTTATACCTGTACAACCTTTCGCAAGTCTTATTGCTTCTGCATTATTAATTGGTATTCCTCTTTCTTCATAATACTTCTTTACATATCCAAATGCAGTTTTATCTGCAACAGTACCTATTGTACCTGCTTTAAAAGTAGTTCCTTTTCCAAATATTACCTCAGTATATTTATGTGCTTTTGCTTGATATTCTCCAGAAAAGTTTAAGTCTATATCAGGTTCTTTATCTCCATTAAATCCAAGGAAAGTTTCAAAAGGTATATCCATTCCATCTTTATCTAATTTGTGTCCACATTTTGGACATTCTTTATCTGGTAAATCAAATCCATTTTTATAGCCATAATCTGTAAAATCTGAGTACTTACAATTTGGACATCTGTAATGAGCAGGAAGTGAATTTACCTCTGTTATACCTGTCATATTTGCTACAAATGATGAACCGTACAGATCCACGAGAGCCTACTATATATCCATCTGCATTGGATTTCCATACTAGTTTTTGAGCTATAATATACATTACGGAGAAGCCATTTTTTATAATTGATTGTAATTCTTTATCTAGTCTTTCTTTTACAATTTGTGGTAATGGATCACCATATAATTCTTTCGCTCTTGACATAGCAATATCTTCAATTTCTTGTTCACACCCATCAATATGAGGCGGACACTTTTCATCTGATATTGGACTGATTTGTTCACACATATCAGCAATTTTATTTGTATTTGTTACTACTACTTCATATGCTTTATCTAGTCCTAAATATTTAAACTCTTCTATCATTTCATTAGTAGTTCTTAAATAAAGTGGCGCTTGTTCATCTGCATCATCATAACCTTGTCCAGCCATTAAAATTCTTCTATATATTTCATCTTGTGGATCCATAAAATGAACATCACAAGTTGCTACAACAAGTTTTCCTAGTTTTTCACCTAATTTTACAATCTTTTTATTAATATCTTGTAAAGCCTCTTCATCTGGCACAGTACCATTACGTACCATAAACATATTGTTTCCATTTGGTTGAATTTCTAAGTAATCATAATCTTTAGCAATTTGTTCTACTTCTTCCTCTGATTTTCCTGCAACAATTGCTCTATATAATTCTCCAGCTTCACAAGCACTTCCTAGTATTAGTCCTTCTGAATATTTTTTGTATAAGGATTTTAGAATTCTTGGTTTTTTATAGAAGTAATCTATATGTGAGAAAGATACTAATTTATATAAATTTTTTAAACCTACATAGTTTTTTGCTAAGATAATTGCATGGTAGCTAGGTAACTTTTTAAAATCAGCTTTTCCCTCTTCTAGTTTATCTATATCATTTACTGTCTTTGCACCTTTTTCTTTTAACATATCAAGCATTACTTTAAACACTTTAACTAATGTAATAACGTCATCTAAAGCACGATGTGCAACCTCTACTTTAATTCCGAGTTTTTCTGCAATAATTCCCAATTTATATTTCTTATAATCCAGAAACAAATCTTTTGCAAGTCTTAACGTATCTATATATGTATTTTCTAATTTTATACCAAGTTTTTCTGCATTATATTTTATAAATCCAACATCAAAATCTGCATTATGTGCAACTATAACTCTATCCCCAATAAATTCTAAGAATTTTGGAAGTATTGTTTCTATGGTCTCGGCATCTTTTACCATATCATCTGTAATATGTGTAACTTCTACAACTTCAGCTGGTATTGGCTTTTCAGGGTTCACAAAACCTTCGAACTCATCTATTATTTCTCCATTTTTATAAATAACTGCTCCAAGCTCTGTTATTTTCTCTGTTCTAAAAGATAATCCTGTTGTTTCTATATCTAATACACAATATTCAGTATCTATATCTTGTTTTTTAGGAAAACTTACACTTGGTGTTTTATCTGGAACAAGATATGCTTCTACTCCATATATTACTTTCATATCTGGATTATTTCTACCTAATAATTTATGTGCTTCGGGAAAAGCTTGTACAACTCCATGGTCTGTAATTGCAATAGACTTCCATCCCCACTTCATTGCCCTTTTTATTAAGTCTGTAGCAGATGTCATTCCATCCATCTGGCTCATTTGCGTGTGCATATGCAATTCTACTCTTTTGGTTTCAGTATGATCCATTCTTTCTTGTTTTTTCTTGGCTGGAACTTCTACAATTACATTTGAAATAACTCCAATCTCTTTAGCAAATGGGTCAAATTGTGCTGTTCCTGAAATCTTTACAGCTTTTGCTTCACCAAGCCTTGCTATAACATTTTTTGCTTTTTCTGCTTCAACAAAAGCTTTACAAGTTATAGTGCTTGTACCATCATATAAATCAAACATTACAAGAAATTTTCCACTTTTTAATTCTCTTGAATCAGTATTCAAAATTTCTCCTTCTAATGCTACTTTTCCACTATCAATTGATATATCACTAACACTTACTAATGTGTCTTTAATATTTCCATTTCTACCTAAAATTACTGGTGTTTTTTCCTCTTGTAGTTCTTCTTGTGGAATCTGTGTTTCTTCAGGAATAGGCATAGTCCCTTCATTCACATTTTCTTTCGTGTTTTCTGTAATTTCTTCTTTTTCTTCCATTATGCTTTGGGCTTCACTAATTGCTTTTTCTATTTCATACTTTTCTGTCATCTTAGACTTTTGCTCTATTTTTTGTATTTCTTCTTCATTAATGTCTTCTACATATTTAACCTTATATGTTTTTCCATATAAGCTTTTTAATATACCTTCTAATGTTTTATCAAATCCTCTTGCACACAAAAAATCTACACCATTTACAAAAACGGTCACTGTTACTAGGTTATCTTGCACTTGTACTTTACTTTTTTCTAGTAATACTTTTGTTAATGGATATTTTAAAGACATATATTCTACAATATTTTTCCACATGCTTTCAATACTTGGAAGTTCTACATTTTCTTCATAAAGTGTATCTATTTCAATATTTTCTATGCTAAATCTAGACTTTAAATAATTTTCAAAGTCCAACAATTCTTTTATTTTTATATATTCCTCGCATTTTAAATAGAGCTCTAACTTATTTATTTTCTTAAATAAACTTATTTTTTGTATTTTACAATTATTAATAGTTGCTTCTTCTTTGTAATCGCTAAATATTTCTTTTACTGTTTTTAATTCTTCTTGCATCAAAATAAGCCTCCCTTTTTACAAAGGTTATTTTATCATAATATGTCTAATTTTAAAACAATAAATATTTAATTTTTCTAAATTTTATTTGGATTTTTAAAAGATTTATAAATTAATCTTGATTATTAAAAAATTTGGATTTTTCATGGATTATATGTGTAAGTATAATTTTATTTTCACTTATTTCATATAACACTATATATTTCTTTACTATAAATTTTCTATACTTTGGATTTTGTATTAATATTGGATACATTTTAGGAAATATCTCTAGATATTGTAATTTGTTTAATAATTCTATATAAAAATTGTTTTTTATATAGGAGGACAAGAAATTAAAATTGTTTATAATACTTTTTAATTCGTTTTTAAATTTATCAGTTGTCATTATTGTAGCTATCAATATCTTGTCACCCCATATTTTTCTTCTATTTCTTCAAAAAGATATTTTATATCACAGGTTCCATATTTTATAATGCTTCTAGATGAATCAATTAAACTTTTATATACATATTCATCATATAATTTATCTTTTTCCTCTTCTGTCAATTCTGATATTCTCTTACTTCTCATCACGTCTGTGATATTTAAATTTCTTATTTTTTCTTTATATTCTTCTATCTCTTTTCTATATATTTCTTTTTTCTCTTCACTAATAGGCTCAAAACGTTCTAGCCTTTTGCTGATTTTTAAAACATCAGTTAATTTAATTGTTCCTCTCCTTTCTTTTTTACTCAACTTTAATGTCTTTGTATTTATCATATTTCTTCACCAACCTTTCTTTTATAATGTAACATATTTTGTCTTTTTATACAATATTTTTTATAATTAAATTCCAGTTTTTTGTAAAACTGGAATTTAATTTAAAATATTCTTAATATATCATTATAAGTAACAAATATAGATAATCCAATTAGAATTGCAAATCCTAACATTTGAATTGTAACTTCAGTCTTTTCTTTCATTGGTTTTCTTCTTATTGCTTCTATTATATATATTACTACTTTTCCTCCATCAAGTGGTGGAAATGGTAAAAGGTTAGTTACGCCAAGCGATAATGAAATCAGTGCAAGTATATAAATAAAATCACTAATTCCTTTCGTATCTGCAACAATACCTGAGATTCCAATCGGTCCCATAAGTTGATTTGCATTTACTTTTCCTGTAAACATCATTTTTAAGTTATCTATAATTGATACCGAAAAATCTACTGTATCCCAAAAACCATAGTAAACATTATTTATAAAATTATTTTCTGCTTTTTTAAATTGTACACCCAATAAATAAGTATATGTGATATTTGGAGTTACACTTATTTCTTTTACTTCATCTTTTCTTTTAATCGTGAACACACAAGTTTCTTCTTCATTTTCTTTTATATATTCTACTACTTTATATGGATCATTCTCTACATCTTTTCCATTTATCTTTAGTATAACATCATTTACCTGTATACCTTCAATTTCTGCTGGGCTTCCTGGATAAATTGCTACAATTTTTGTTGTAATCTCTTCTCCTGACGCTCCCAAGTAAATTCCTGTATCTTTTCCTTTTATTGCAGTAGGCATAACATTGGTCTCAATTATTTCATTATTTCGTTTTAATGTAACCTTTATCTCTTTCCCCTTAGAACCTTGTAAAATTTCATCAAGGTCACTTTTGTTTCTTATTCTTTTATTATTAAGTTTTATAATTTCGTCTCCTGCTTCTATTCCAGCTGTATATGCCCCATATCTATTATCTACTACTTCAACTTCTTGTGATACATAATTTCCTATACTTGCAACAAGAATAAAATACACTAAAAGTCCAAAAATAATATTAACCATTCCGTCCTGCAATTACAATTGCAATTCTTTTTGGAATACTTGTTTTACTAAAAGAACCCTCTTCATCTGAACGTTCTTCTTCTCCCTCCATACTTACAAATCCACCTAGCGGAATTAATCTAAGTGCATATTTGGTTTCCGTATTTTTACTTTTCCATATAGTTGGTCCAAACCCTATTGCAAACTCATTAACCTTTACTTTGCAAAGTTTTGCAACTATAAAGTGACCACCTTCATGTATAAAAATCAAAAAACCTAATAAAAATATTACTTTTAAAGCTGTTATTAAAAAACTTATCAAACCGCTTCCCCCTACAATAATCTTAAAAGCATATATGCAAATGGTGCTATAAATATAACGCTGTCTATTCTATCTAACATCCCACCATGTCCTGGTATTAAATTACTAAAATCTTTTATTCCTACATATCTTTTTATACTAGATGCTGCAAAATCTCCAATTTGACCTACAATGCTTAATATTATTGAAATTAAAACTGTATATCCATATGAAAATTGCATTTCAAAAAATGTATTAAACATATATGTAAATAATAATGCTGTAAGAATTGCTCCTATTATTCCACCAATACACCCTTCTATACTTTTATTTGGACTAATTTTACTAAATTTATGTTTTCCAACCCTTTTTCCTACTATATAAGCAAATATATCTGTTCCCCAAGCACACGCAAATATATACCATACTAGCATTTTTCCATTTGTAAACCCATTAATAAGTGGAATAAACATTAGAAATAAAGATATATAGCAAATTCCAAAAAATGTTATGGCTATATCTTTTATATTAGTTTTCATATTTGTTAATACTACTTGTAAAAATAATATTGCAATAGCAGATGGTATTAAAACACTAACTATTGTTATTGCATGTTCTAATGGAATTATATGTATAAATGCGATTAATGCTGATGCAACATACCCCATCCATATTACTGGATTTGCCTTTTCTTTAAAGGCATTAAAATATTCATGAAGGCTCATTGCTGCAACTATAGCACATGCAACATCTACAACATATTTATTTCCAAAAACTAATATTATTACTACTAATGGAAATCCAAGTAGTGCTGAGGTTATTCTTTTTATATCCATAGTTCCTACCTTTCGCTTCTTATAAAATAATATTTTGTTTGAAACTTTATTTTCCCTTTTTAATTGTTCTGGTTTGATATTCTTTTATTGTTTCTAATAAATCTTCTTCTGTAAAATCAGGCCAATTCTTTTTTACAAAAACAAATTCAGAATATATTGTTTGCCATGGTAAAAATCCACTTGTTCTTATTTGCCCACTTGTTCTTATTAACAATTCTGGATCAGGTTGACCACTTGTATACAAATTATTTGTTATTGTTTCTTCTGTAATATCTTCTATAGATATTTCTTTATTTTGTATTAATTTTGCTATTTTTTTTGTTGCCATAACAAGCTCTGCTCTTCCTCCATAATTAAAAGCCACATTGAATACTACTCCTGTATTATTTTTTGTTCTTTCAATCGCCTTATTTATACTATTTTGTAAGTTTGAAGATAATGCAGAAACATCACCAAGAATTTGTATTTTTACATTTTCTGTATCTGCTCTTTTTGAAAAATCGTCTAAGTAATTTCCAAGAAGGAGCATTAATGCTCCTACCTCTTCTTTCGTTCTATTCCAATTTTCAGTAGAAAAAGCATATACTGTAAGATGCTTTATTCCTATTTTATTTGAATATCTAACAATTTTTTCTAATGTTTTTGCCCCTTCTTTATGTCCAAGTTTTGCATCTAGTCCTTTTTCTTTTGCCCAAGTTCTATTTCCATCCATAATTATAGCAATATGCTCAGGTAATCTATTTATATCAATATCTTGTAAAGTCATTTATTCTCCTTAAATACTCATAATTTCTTTTTCTTTGTTTGCTAAAATAGAATCTATTTCTTCTATTTTTTTATCTGTTATTTTTTGTATTTGTTCTTCTGCTGTATGTAAATCATCTTCTGTAATTTCAGCATCTTTTTGTTTTTTCTTGAATTCGTCAATTCCATCTCTACGAATACTTCTTACAGCAACTTTAGCTTCTTCTGCTGTTTTTCTAATATCTTTTACTAATTCTTTTCTTCTTTCTTCATTTAATTCTGGAAAAGCCAAACGTATTACTTTACCATCATTATTTGGGTTAATTCCAATATCTGATGTTAAGATTGCTCTTTCTATTTCTTTTAATATGCTTGCATCCCATGGTTGAATTACTATAAGTCTTGCTTCTGGAACTGATATTCCTGCTACTTGATTAATAGGTGTTGGTGTTCCATAATAATCAATTTTAACTTTATTTAAAATTGCAGGATTTGCACGTCCTGCTCTAACTTCTGCTAAATTTTCACTAAAAACGCTAATTGTTTTTTCCATTTTTTCTTCAATACTTTTATAATCCATAATATATCTTCCTTTCTTATTTTACAATTGTACCTATATTTTCGCCCTTTACTATCTTAACCATATTTTCCGGTTTATCTATTCCTAATACCATTAATGGAATTTGATTATCTCTACATAAGGCTGTTGCTGTTGAATCCATTACTTTTAAATCTTTTGTTAGAATATCTGTATATGAAATTTCATCATATTTCACAGCATTTGGATCCACTTTTGGATCTGCTGAATATACACCATCAATTGTCTTTGCAAGTAAAATAACTTCAGCATTTATTTCTGCTGCACGAAGTGCTGCTCCTGTATCAGTAGAAAAATAAGGATTACCTGTTCCACATGCAAAAATAACAACTCTTCCTCTTTCTAAATGTTTTACTGCTTTTCTACGAATATATGGTTCAGCAATTTGTCTCATCTCAATTGCTGTTTGAACTCTTGTTTTTAATCCTCTTGCTTCAAGTGCATCTTGAAGAGCTAATCCATTCATTGTAGTTGCAAGCATCCCCATATAATCTGATGTTGTTCTTTCCATTTGATGTCCATATTTTCCTCTCCAGAAGTTTCCACCTCCAACAACTATTCCAACTTCTACTCCTAAATCTGCTAACACTTTTACTTGATCGCAAATATTTCCTACTGTTTCTGCATCAATACCAGTTTTTCTATCTCCCGCTAATGCTTCTCCACTTAGTTTCAATAAGACTCTTTTATATTTAATGTCTTCCACTTTTAATACACTCTCCTTGGTTTATTTTTTACATTCCATATTCTATCATATATAAATAGATTTTTGCACTACTTTTTTAATAATTTCTTAAAAATATTATTAATGTTTAAACTACTTTATATAATTTATATAGATTCACTAAGAAAAAGTGTATTACTTATTTTATTATTATTATTTACAATTTGTTTCTGTTTTGATATTATTACTATTATTGGAGGGGATACGAAAATGAATAAAAAAGAAAAAGCACCAATAACAAAACAAACATCTATAAATTACATATTACTATATTTTCTAATATATGCCTTTATTGGTTGGTTGTTAGAAACATTTTATGCTGTATCTACTCTAGGACATTTTGTTAAAAGAGGTTTTTTATTTGGTCCACTTTGCCCTATCTATGGCTGGGGTGCAATTATTTTAATTAGTAGTTTAAAGAAATATAAATCAAATTCACTTAAATTATTCTTTTACTCTAGTATAGTATTTTCAATTTTTGAATATATTGTTGGATATGCTTTAGATGCTTTATTTTGTGCTAAATGGTGGGATTACACAAATGATTTTATGAATTTAAATGGGAGAATAAGTCTATTTTTCGCTTTTGCTTGGGGAATTATTGCTATTATATTTATTAATCATATACATCCTTTTATTGAGAAAAAAGTTAAAAAAATATTAAATAAAATACCAAATTGGCTTCAAGTTTATTCTATTAGATTTGCTATAGGTATAGTATTTATAGATACTGTTTTATCAAGCATAAAATATTTAATTTAAACAAATGCTCCTTTAATTTTAAAATTCAATACTTATATAAAAGTCTAGATATTTTCTAGACTTTTATGTGTATTTATGTTATACTTTCTGTAAATACTGAAATATGAGGAGATTTTTATGGATTCAATTAAATATATAGAAGATAGTTGTGTAAAAAGATTTATAAAATCTGCTAAACAAATACATGAATTTGATCCTTCAATAAATATAGATTATGGTAAATATATTGAAGATTATAACAAAGCTTCTAAAATTTTACTTCCACTTATGGCAAAATTAAAACTTAAAGATTTTATTTTTTTATGTACTAAATTTCCTAATTTAGATTTTACTTTTGAAGGAAGATTAAAGAGTGAATATTCTTATTTTAATAAAATAATAAAAGAACATATTGATGGTAAATTTCTTGATTCTAGCACTCATTCACGCAGTTTAGTATATGATACATTTGCATTTAGAATTATTTTGAATTCTGTATCATATGATGTTAATGATTCATTTTCCATAACTAACGAAAAGAAAAATAGAAAAGAATATCAATTTGTAACAGGTTCTCAAGATGATGATAGAAAAACTTACAAATTAAATGAAGGCGATATAATACAATTTTCTAATGGTGACAGTATTTCAGTTACTAGTGATAACATTGTTGATATGAACAATAGGATATATGTTATAACTGAAAGTGGCAGCTACCTTCCTATAAATGGTGCAAAAATAGTAAAAAGTGATAGATCTACATTAGATAATCTTCTTTATGATATCCAAAATGAATTGTCACAATTTTATGAAGAAAATAGTGATTTTGAACATCTTGAAAATAGAGACAAGGACTATGTAAAACATCCCAAAAAACTTAAATATTCTATATCTGGTTTAAAGGATACTTTAGCTAATGCATCTCCAGACATTCTAATAAAAAGATTGAAGTATCACAGAATAGATGATAAAGATAGTATTAACATAGCAAGAGGTCCTTTTTTACCTTGTTACCAATCATTACATCAAAGTTATTATTATAGACCTTATAATATATTTTTTGAAAACCAAATACGAACTATTCATATGCATAATATTGCTGAATACAGCTCAACTTTTGGGCATGATGTATATAAATCTAATAGAATGGATGAAAATTCTTTAAGTAAGCTTCCAACTTTTATTACATATTCTAGAAAGATATTAAGAGGTAAGCCAAATTATTCATATGAGATTCATGATATAGATTATTCTGTACAAAAAAGTTTTGGTATTAGTCTTGAAGATTTTTATAAACAATATCACGAAATACATAGTGGTATAGAAGATACTAAAGAAGGACTTGAAATTTAATTTTAAGTCCTTCTGTTACTCTTATTTATTTTACTTATACTAAGTCCATCTCCCACTTCTAAAATTTCGGTTTCAAGAAGTGGATTTTCATTAATTTCCTTTATAAATTCGCGTAAGTTTCTTACAGCAGTTCTTTGTTTGTGTTTATTATAATCACTCATAACATATCCTTTATATAACACATTATCTGCTACAATTATTCCTCCATCATTAATTAATCTTAATGCATGTTCCAAGAAAAATGGATACTTACCTTTAGCAGCATCAATAAATATCATATCATATTTATCTTTAAATGTAGGAAGTATATCTACCGCATCTCCCAAGTGTATATTAATCTTCTCTTCCACCTCTGCCTTTTTTATGTTTTTTCTCGCCTCAATTACTCTTTCTTCATCACGTTCTATCGTATCTATCCTTCCATCTTCGCTTAAAAACTCTGTAAAACATATAGCAGAATATCCCACAGCAGTTCCTATTTCCAAAACTTTATTTAAATTCATACTTTTTAATATTTTATCTAATGTTTCTAATGTGTCATCCATTATAATAGGTATATGTTCTTCTAACGCTTTTTGTTTTATTTTCTTTAATGCTTCTTTATTCATTAATTAACTCCTTATAAATATTATATATAGATTATAATATTTACAAGGAGTTAATTCAAGGATTATTTCTAATTTTTAATTGATTTTTCTATATAAAACAAAATGCCCCGCTCTAGCCGTCATTATCAAGAGATTTTACGGACCTGTACTAACACAGGTGGGTGCCTACCTAAATACTCCTGGGTTTCTTACATTCTATATTAGAGAGTAAGCATACACGCCATATCTAGAGATCAGCTCCCAATTCCGAAACTTGTAGGTTCTAAAATATCTTGCTTGTCGTACTACGCAGGGAATTTATTAAACTATTTTTATTACATTTTTATATTAACACATTTTATCTATTTCTTTCAAATATATATTCTTCTGTTTTTTGTTCTTTAATTTCATTCTAATCATTCTATCTTTATTTTTCTCACTTTTTTATATAAAAATGTTTTTTTGTAAATACTCTTTACATATGAAAAGAGGACCTAATCATTACGATTAGATCCTCTTTCAAAGAGTATACTTTGTGCAACTTTTGGCAATGTTACTCGCCGTCAAAAGTTATGACAGAACTTACATCATAACCTTTCAAATTGTTTCTGCCGTTTAATTCCGGTAATTCAATTAAACAGCAAATTTTTACCACTTCGCCTCCAAGTTTTTCCACAAGGTTGATAATCGCCTGTAAAGTCCCGCCAGTAGCAAGAAGGTCATCAACAATAACAACCTTTTGTCCTTTACTGATTGCATCCTTATGGACTTCAAGTATTGCCGTTCCATACTCAAGAGCATATTCTTCCTGAATTGTTTCTGCAGGAAGTTTTCCTTTCTTGCGTACAGGCACGAAAGATTTGCTCATATTGTATGCAATAGGTGTTCCCAAAATAAAGCCTCTCGCTTCAGGGGCTACAACAACATCGAACTCCACACCCATCAAACATTCCTGTATGCTATTTATAGCCATACGAAAAGCCTTAGGCTCTTGGAGAATAGTTGTAATATCCCTAAAGTTAATGCCCTCTTTTGGAAAGTTTGGAATACTTCTTACACATTGTTTTAATAAATGCATCTTAATACCTCCATTTTTCTAAATTTCTGTAGATATCAATTACGCAAAATATACCCTTTATGTTTTTAATACACTTTATGTTTACAGTATACCACTTTATTTGACATTTTACAACTATATATTTACATATTAGCATTAGTAATAAATTCTTTGCATAATATCATTCTGTCTTTTCCATTATACATTTTAGTTTTTAAAATTATTTTATATCCTAAATTTGTAAAGCTTTTTAAACTAGCTAAATTATCAGGATGAACTGTAGTATAAGAATATTTTATTTTATCTTTACTTAACAATATTTTTTCAGCTTCTAAAATCATTCTTTGCTGTATATGTTGTCCTCTATATTCTTCAACAACACCAACATTGTCCATCTCTATACATTCATTTAATCCTCTTGAAATTCTTAATATTTTTACTAATTCTTCATCTGGCATAAGATATCTAGAAACAGTTAAAAATCCAACTATCTTACCATTTGATACTGCTTTTAAAATTATTCCTCCATTTTCGATAAGTGAATTTAGATATTCTTTATCTGTTTCTTCTATTTCATACCATTCCTTATTTATCATATTTTCCCAAATGTTCTGTTTGATTTGCAATATAGTATCAAAGTCTTCTTTATTGGCAAGCATTATATCTATCATTTATAAGTAATCCTTTCATATATTTTTTGTTACTTCACACTTTATATTATATTAAATCTCTCTTTCTTTTTATTATTTTACTCTATTATATCTTCTATTTCTTTAAAACTAGCATTGTCAGTCAATACAATATCAAACGTAGACTTATACAGGTCTAAATTCTCTTCTATTTTTTGATCTAAAAATCCTACTGTTATAGTTTTTTCTAGTTTATCTTTTGTTACCATATTTACATCATCTAGTATATCTCCAAATAACAAAGCAAAATCTTTTGTTGTAATTATATCATTTAATTCTTTTGAAAATGTAATTTGGTTTTTATTATAAGGTGTAACATTATAAATATCATTTTCTACATTTCCATCTATAGCACAATTATTAGAATATATAGAAATGTTATCATAGTAACAATTATTATATTGTAGATACTCTTTAATTACATTTTTTAGACTACAAGAAATTATTATCACTGGTATATTATATTTTTTCATTTTGTCTAAAAAATTCTTTTGCTCCACCACGAAGTTGCAAATTTGTTTTTCTTACTGCTGCTTTTATAATTTCGTTATCTAAATTTTTTTCATGTAATAAATCTAAATATGCTTTAAACCTATATTCGTATGTTTCATAATGCTTATCATGTATTTTATCATATTCCTTAGTAAAATCATCACCCAATAAACCCGAATAATACAATACTCTCCATCCACTTATACTATTTCCTTTTGTTAATGTTCTATCAAAATCAATCAAAATATAAAAATTATCTTTTGTTAATTTTATATTATCAATTTTCTTCGAATTAATATATTTCATAATGTCCCCCTATCCTTTTTATTCTTTATAAATTTACATCATTATAACACAAGAGTTAAATATTGTCTTTACTTTATATCTTTATATCTTTTTATGTTTAATTTTATTATATAATAAAATTAGGTATTAAAATTAATTTAATACCTAATTAATTGTTTATTGTCTCTATTTAATCACCTACAAAGTATCTTGGAACTCTGCTAGATATTGTACTCATTATTTCGTAATTTATAGTATCACATTTTTGTGCAATTTCTTCTAGTTTTATATTCTCATTATCCCATATAATTACTTCATCGCCTTCATTAACATTTTCTATTTCAGTTACATCTGCCATAAAACTATCCATACAAATATTACCTATTATAGGACATTTATTTCCATTTATATACACATACCAATCATTTGATAAACATCTTTTAAAACCATCTGCATATCCTATTGGTATTGTTGCTACTTTTGTTTCTCTTTTAGTTATATAACTTCTGCCATATCCAATACTTGTACCTTCTTTTACAGTTTTAAGTAGTATTATCTTTGATTTTAGTTTACATACTGGTTTTAAATGTATCTTTTCTAATACCCCTTTTGAAGATTCATATCCATAAATAATAATTCCTGGTCTAACTAAATTGTATTTTGCTTCATCGAAATTTAAAATTGCATTTGATGCTGAAGCATGAATATATCTTATTTGGCTTAAATTTTCTTTGCAATAATTTACTGCTTTTTCAAATGAATCCAGCTGTTTATTTGTATACTCTTCATCTATATCTGGTGAAGATAAATGAGTATATATACCATCTATTATTATATTGTTGTATTGTCCTACTTCTTTTACATACTCTTCTATCCTACTTGGTCGTATTCCTGTTCTTCCCATTCCAGTACCTATTTCAATATGAACTTTTACCTCTCTTTCATCATTTCCTAATGCTTTTAAGAAGTTATTTGAACTTATCCCAACAATTAAATTGTTCTCCATTATGTCGTCTATCTCTGTTATATATGGTTGGTTTAATATAAAGATATCTTTTGTATAACCTAATTTTCTTATAAAAACCCCTTCATCTACAGTTGCTACCGCTACAATATTAAATTCTTCTAATATATCTAATCTAGTATTTATATATGTTCCATAAGCATTTGCTTTTATAATTGGCATTATCTCAATACCATTTCCAATCTTTTGTTTTATACTATTTATATTATATCTAAATGCGTTTAAATCAACTTCCATAACCGTAGCTCTCATAACATTTACCTCCATCAAACTATATTATTATAATATGCTTAAGATTTAATAAAAAATGCTGACATTTAGCATCTGCCTTATATCAGCATCTATTTTGGTTACCAACCAAAATTGTCAAACATAATGTTGTTTTGGTAATTCTCTATAGCTTTTTTAACATATGGAATTATATTGCTAGGTAAATTACTAATATCATACCAATTTAATTCACTACATTTATTTGGTTCTTTATTAATAACTTCCCCACTCCATTTATCACACTTTAAGAAAAAATCTAATCTTTCTGGATCTGTTTTTCTATGTAAAAATGTTGCTATTTCTATATTTTCTTCTTCTATTGTTATTCCCGCTTCTTCTTTAGCTTCTCTAATCATCGATTGCTTAATTGTTTCATTTCCATCCATATGCCCCGCCACTAAACTATAGTTTCCATCTTCATAACCAGTATTTGCTCGTTTTAATAATAGTATTTTATTTTCTTTCATTAGTAATAAGTAAACAGCACATATAAACTTATATCTTTCCTTCATTTTTTCTCCTATATTTTACTGTAAATAAATTTTATTTTTTTAATATTGCAGTTACCTCTATTTCAATTTTAGAACCACTTCTTACAAACCCATTAACTTCTACCATAGTAGAAACAGGCATTGAATTTTTAAAATATTCCGCTCTAATAGGAGATACTACTTTAAAATCATTAATATCTTTTAAGTATATAACAGCTTTAACAACATTATCTAAAGTTGCTCCTGCTTGTTTTAAGATATCATTAATCTCTTCAAATACTAGTTTTGTTTGTTCTGCTATATCTTCAGTTATAACTTCGTTAACTTCTCCTGCTGGAGCTTGAACTCCAGAAACAAAAATTAGATAAGAATCGCCTAAATCAATTTTTTTGGCTGGTGTATAAACACCTTTCATTACATATCCTTCTGGTTTTATATTCTCAATTTTCATTTTATTACTCCTTTTTATTTACTTTTTTATTATAATACAAAAAATTTATAACAACAACAATTAAACAAAAATATTATCATTTACTAAAATATTCTTCTATTAATTTAATTAAATTATTCAATTCTTTGAATTTTGTGGAATTCATATAAATACCAAATTCTACTTTTCCAAGTTCAATTGATGTTTTTACTTCTACTAAATTAAATTTTTCATAATCATTTTTCTCTATATATTCTCTTGTTATTAATCCTAAAGCCTTACCTGAACTCGCAAGTTCTAAAATTGTTTTATAACTACTGTTTTTTAATTTTAATTTTTTTCCAGCCGTTAATTCTTTTATTCTGTATACAGATTGAGCATACTTTCTTGGCACATATATAATTTGATCTTCTATATTTTCAAGTGTTAATTTTTGTACAGCAAATATTGATTCATTGCTTGCAATAATTACATCATGCAAATATCCTAACTTAATATATTGAATGCTATCATCTATATCTGTATTATCTTTTTTTGAAAATACTATGTCTAATTCTTTATTTTTTAGTTTTCTCATCATTTCTGGTGTTTCTTCACATATTAAATTCAGGTTAACATTTGGATATTTTAAACAATAATGGTTTATGACATCTCCAAAAATGCAGCTTCCCATATGATTATGTGTACCAATATTTATACATCTTTCTTTACCAATTTGTCCATCTATTATATTAAGTTCTTCAATTGGATTCCTTAATTTTTCATATAAATCTTTTCCATATTGAGTTAAAGCTACTCCTTTATTTTTTCTTTCAAATAACTTAACTGACAATTGATTTTCCAAATTTTTTATTTGTTTTGTAATTGCAGGTTGAGAAATGTTTAATTTGTCACTTGCCTTTGTTATATTTTCTTCTTCAGCAACAGCAACAAAAATTCTATATAGCTCAAAATCTATCATTTATCTCACTCCCAAATTTATAATTTCACATATTTTTATATCACAAAAGCATGAAATTCTCAAGATATCTCATGCTTTTGCGTAGGTTAAAAAACAACCTATCTTTTGGTGATTTAGGCTTACTCAAGCCTATAGTCAATCGTGTTACAATAGATATTAATATCGCCTTCATATTCAAAATTTTTTCTAAAATTTACATATAAATGGCGAATGTATGGTTCTGAAAGTGCTGGTCCTATAACACTAACATATTCAAAACAACTTCCATTATCAATTTTTATGCAACAACCATTAACTCTAAGTATTGCACCTTCATAAACCTTATACCTATCCTTCCAAGCTATCTCCTCAAATACAGTATCAATATATATAATACCGTTTAATGGAATACCAATAAATTTTGAAGGATATTTTTCATTCCTTTTCTTATTAGCTTCTATTCTTTGAACTACTGTATTTTCTGTTGAAATGATAAGGTCGTAAGGTGTAAAATTGCAAACCTTAACTGTTTTAGTTGGTTTTTCTAATGGACTAATTTTATATTGTGGTTTTACCCCCAAATTAGGTCCACAATTTTCACATGTTACTATTGTGATTACGCCATTTTTAAAAATCGGTGCAATATAAACTTTACCTTCCATATGTTTTACTAAGTTTCTTCTAATCATACAACCACGTTCAATATCGAAGTTACATTCCAGACTAGAATCCTCTTTCGCCGATACAAAAATCTCTCCACTTCCCCATTTATCAACCTGAATTTGAATTTTTTCTTTTGGTCCAACTGTTGCAAAACCATAATATCCTCTTTTAAGCACCAATGTGTAATTAGTACTATTCTTAAATTCAAAAGAGAATGCATAGTCTTTCCATGGGATAGCTTTGTGATTTTTGTCCTCAATGTACTTAAGGCAGTTACTTAGTTCTCCATAATATTCCCGCATAAAGTTTTCCTCCTTTTTTATAAAAGCACAATTTATATAAGTTTCTACGTTTCAATTATACTATATATATTTGTTTTCTAAAAATACATTTTTGTACTTTTGCTATAACCATTAGTTATAGCAAAAAGGTTGAATAACTAATTCAACCTTTTTACTATAATTCTTTTTATTCTACTTTCCACAACAGTTCTTGTATTTCTTCCCACTTCCGCAAGGACAAGGATCATTTCTTCCTACATCTGGTCCTTGTTTTACTACTGTTACTGGTGCTCTTTTCTCGCCATCTACATCATTTATATTGTCTAAAGACATATTTGTAATTCTTGCTGCTTCTGTTCTTCTTACTTCTTGTTGTTTGCTTATGTTTAATAGTATTTTTACAACATCATGTTTAATAGAATATATCATTTCAGCAAACATATCTGTTCCTTCTATTCTATATTGAACAACTGGGTCTTTTTGTCCATATGCACGAAGTCCTATACCATCTTTTAGTTCATCCATTGCATCTATATGATCCATCCATTTTTGGTCTACTACTTTAAGCATAACAACTCTTTCAAGTTCTCTTAGCTCTTGTTCACCAATCTCAGCTTCTTTTTCTTCATATTTTGCAAGTACTTTTGAAAGTAGTTCTTCTTGTAATTTGCTTTCATCAAATTTCTTATCTTTTAATGCTTCTATATTATCTAATCCAAATGTATTTTTTATTTCTTCTTTTAGTGATTCATAATTTACTACTTCTTCTACAGAATATTGGTTAACAACATCTTCTACTACACTAGTTATCATATTGATAATACTATTTTTTAAATCTTCACCGTTTAGAACTTGTTTTCTTTGTTTGTAAATTATTTCTCTTTGTGTATTCATAACATCATCATATTGTAATACATGCTTACGAATACTGAAGTTTTTACCTTCAACTCTCTTTTGAGCTTTTTCTACTGCACTTGAAATTATTTTAGATTCAATTGGCATATCTTCATCTGCACCTAGAGTATTAAATACTCCTGTAATCATATCTCCACCAAATATTTTCATAAGGTCATCATCAAGTCCTATGTAGAATTTAGATTCACCAACATCTCCTTGACGTCCACTACGTCCACGTAACTGGTTATCAATTCTTCTTGATTCATGTCTTTCTGTACCAATAATCTTTAAACCACCAGCAGCAATAACTTTTTCTTTTTCATCTTTTATTTCTTCATCATATTTTTTAACTAATTCTCTAAATTTAGTTCTTGCATCAAGTATAGCTTTATCGTCAGTTTCATTAAATGCCATTGCTTCTTCTATTTGTTCTTCTGTGTATTTTAGTTTTCTCATTTCAGTTCTAGCTAAGTATTCACTATTACCACCAAGCATAATATCTGTACCACGTCCTGCCATATTTGTTGCAATTGTAACTGCTCCAAATTTACCTGCTTGTGCTATAATTTCAGCTTCTTGTTCGTGATATTTTGCATTTAATACACTATGTTTTATTCCTTCTTGTTTTAATATTTTGCTTAATTTCTCAGATTTTTCGATTGATACAGTACCAACTAATACTGGTTGGCCTTTTTCATTTGCTTCTTTTACACTTCTTACTATTGCTCTATATTTTGCATTCTCATTTTTATATATAACATCATTTTGGTCATTTCTAACCATTGGTTTATTTGTTGGTATAGAAATAACATCTAAATTGTATATCTCTCTAAATTCTGCTTCTTCTGTCATAGCAGTACCTGTCATACCAGACAATTTTTCATACATTCTAAAATAGTTTTGGAAGGTTATTGTTGCAAGTGTTTTTGATTCATCTGCAATTTTAACACCCTCTTTTGCTTCTATTGCTTGATGTAATCCATTGTTATATCTTCTTCCATACATAATTCTTCCTGTAAATTCATCGACAATTAAAACTTCTCCATCTTTTACCATATAATCTATATCTTTTTTCATAACACCATGAGCACGTAATGCTTGGTTTACGTGATGTACAATTTCAGAGTTATCTAAATCGTTAAAATTATCTATTCTAAAGAATTCTTCTGCTTTTTTTATTCCTTTTCCTGTAAGTGATGCAGATTTTGCTTTAAGGTCTACTATATAATCATATTTTTCATTATCTTCTAATTGTTCTTCGTCTTTTATATCTTCTTCTACAATAACTTTTGGAGTTAATCTTTTTACAAAATCATTTGCTTTTTTATAAAGGTCTGAAGATTGGTTAGCGTGTCCTGAAATAATAAGTGGTGTACGTGCCTCGTCTATTAATATACTATCGATTTCGTCCACAATCGCATAATTTAGCTCTCTTTGAACTGCTTGTTCTTTGTAAATAACCATATTGTCTCTTAAATAGTCAAATCCAAATTCATTGTTTGTACCATAGGTAACATCACTTGCATATGCTTTTCTTTTTGCATCTGGATCCATTCCAGAAATTGCAAGTCCAACAGTTAATCCTAAAAATTTATATAATTTTCCCATCCATTCGCTATCACGTTTAGCTAGGTAATCGTTAACTGTAATAACATGTACACCTTTTCCTGTTAGTGCATTTAAGTATACTGGTAGGGTTGCAACTAAAGTTTTACCTTCACCGGTTTTCATTTCGGCAATTCTACCCTGATGCAAAATAATACCACCTATTAATTGAACATCAAAATGTCTCATTCCTAAAACTCTTTTTGATGCTTCTCTAACAACCGCAAAAGCCTCTGGTAATATATCATTTAAAGTTTTACCCTTTTCTAATTCTTTCTTAAATTCAGCTGTTTTTGCTCTTAATTCTTCATCAGTTAATTTAGAGATTTCACCCTCTAATTCATTTATTTTTTTAACAATAGGCATAACCCTTTTTACTTCTTTTTCACTATATGTTTTAAATAGTCCCATTAAGACTCCTCCTAAATTTCAAATCTTGTTATACTATACCACTAATCATATATTTTAGCAAGAAATTTTTAACTATTCTATAAAAATATGTAATTACTGGCTTTATCATATTTCTCTAAAGTTTTATTTGGTCAAGAATAAGGATTTTTAATAAAAAAATGAAGCATAATTCTATATTAAAAAATATATAAATAGATTTGTATTAAAATTTATTTTTTGAGCATAATATAAAGATAATGTATTGACATTGTATTTATTTTGTACTATAATATTTAAAGAAAGAGGTGAGATTTATGTCTCAAACATTGATAAATGTTCGTATTGATGAAGATGTCAAAAAAAGTATGGAAGAAATATGTAAAGAATTAGGTATTACAATGAGTGCTGCTTTTAATATTTTTGCCAGAAAAATGACTAGAGAAAAGCGAATTCCTTTTGATGTGTCCATTGATCCATTTTATTCTGAAAGTAATATAAATACGCTTAATAAATCAATTAAACAATTAGAAGAAGGAAAAATAATCGAAAAAACACTCGAAGAATTAAAGGAGATGGAAAATGAATAAAATAGCGTTTACAAATGAGGCTTGGGAAGATTACTGTTACTGGCAAAAACAAGATAAGAAAACTTTAAAGAGAATAAATATATTGCTTGAAGATATAAAAAGAAATGAATTTGCTGGTATAGGAAAACCCGAGCCTTTAAAAAACAATTTAACTGGTTTTTGGAGTAGAAGAATTGATGAAGTTAATCGTTTGGTTTATAGAATTAGCAATAACCAGATAGAAATCATACAATGTAAAGGTCATTATAATTTACAAAATCACTAATTTTTAATCATAAAATTTGTTTCCTCACATACATTTAATATCATACATTAATTAGAAAAGAGGATTTTATATGTTCGTTTGTAATCTTAAACTTACCCATAAATTAATTTTTAAAATATTTTTTGTATTCATTTTTATTTGTGTACTATTTGTTGCTGGTATATCCATATATAAAGTTTTCAATTATAAAAGTGTTAATGATAGTATTCCTTCACCTAAAATAGCCAACATCTCTAGTGATAATTACACAAATATTTTAAAATCTGTACACGATAATATAGATGAATATATTGGTCAAAAAATTAGTTTTACAGGATATGTATATAGAGTATATGATTTTAGTGAAACTCAATTTGTATTAGCAAGAAATATGATTGTTAGTACTGACAACCAAAGTGTTGTAGTTGGATTTTTGTGTAACTACAAAGATGCAAATAATTTTACTGATAATACTTGGGTTAATATAACTGGAAAGATAACTAAAGGAGATTATCACGGAGATATCCCTGTAATTGAAATAACTGAAATGAAAGCTTGTAATAAACCTGCTGATGAATTTGTATATCCACCAGATGAAACTTTTATTCCAACAAGTGCTTTGTTTTAATTTTTAATATTATAATTTTTAAAGCCGAAAATAATTATGTTGTTTTCGGCTCTTTTAGTATATAAAAACAGCCACTTCGCAAGTAGCTGTTTTAAGTATTATTTCAATTTAGGAATTAACAACATCCTCTTCCGCATCCACATCCGCAGTTTGTAAATAGAAGTAAGAATATTATTATAAAGAATAATATTTCGCTATCTCCACATCCTAAGAAGTTTCCTAGTCCACATCCGTTATTGTTGCATCCGCATCCACATCCGCAATTTCTTGATTCGTCCATTATAATTACCTCCTTGTTTTTCTTTATATGATATAGTATGAATTTTCTTAAATTTGTGTTACAATATATATGAAATTTTATTTTAAAATGAGGTATTAAATTTGAAAAATATAGAATTACTTGCTCCTGTACGGAGACTTTGAATGTTTAAAAGCTGCTGTTCAAAATGGTGCTGATGCAGTTTACTTAGGTGCTTCTTCTTTTAGTGCAAGAGCTTCAGCTAAAAACTTCGATTTAAACGATTTAGAAGAAGCTATAAATTATGCAAAACTTAGAAATGTAGATGTTCACTTAGCTTTAAATACTTTAATAAAAAATAGTGAATTTAATGACGCTTTAGAACTTGCAAAAAAAGCATATGAACTTGGAATTTCTGCAATTATTGTACAAGATTATGGTTTATGTTCATATCTTTTAAGGTATCTTCCAGATTTACCAATTCATGCAAGTACACAAATGAGCCTTCATAATTTAGAGGGTGCAAAAGAAGTTGAAAGTCTTGGTTTTAAACGCGCAGTTCTTGCAAGGGAGCTATCTATTAATGAAATTGAATTTATAAAGAATAATACTAGCATTGAACTTGAAACCTTTATTCATGGGGCCCTTTGTATTTCATATTCTGGACAATGCTTAATGTCTAGTATGATTGGTGGAAGAAGCGGAAACCGTGGAAAATGTGCTCAAATCTGTAGACTACCTTATGAACTAATTGATACTAGTAAAAACAAATCTATTGATAAAGGTTACTTATTAAGTCCAAAAGATTTATGTGGTCTTAATTACATACCAGATTTAATAAATATCGGAGTTTCTTCTTTAAAAATTGAAGGAAGATTAAAGTCTCCTGAATATGTTGCTACTGTTACAAGAATATATAGAAAATATATTGATTTAGCATTATCCAATAACGAATATGTAGTGGATGAAAAAGATAAAAAAGATTTAATGCAAGCATTTAATCGTGGTGGTTTTTCAGATGGTCATTTAAATATTAAACCAAATACAAACTTAATCTGTAAAGAAAAGCCTAATAATATGGGTATTTATATTGGTAATGTTGCTGGATTTAATGCAAACAAAGGTCATATTACTATTAACCTAAATGATAGAATTGCAATTAATGATACTGTTTATCTAGAAAATGAAACTACCAAATATAGAGTATCTGAACTTATGCTTAATAATAAAAATATCGAATATGCTGTTTCTGGTCAGCTAGTTAAAATTGGTAGAATGAAAGGAAATATAAAACCAGGAGATAAAATTTTTAAGTTAGAAAGCAAAAACTTGTCTCATATCGCCAAAGAAAGTTATTCTAGTGAAAATAAGAAAACTCTTTTAAGCGCACATATTATAATAAAGAAAAATTGCCCTATCTCTATGGAGATTACTACTGAAAATTCTCTATTTACTAAAACAAATTTAGATGTATATCCAACTGATGCAATTAATAATCCTATTACAAAAGAAAGAATTTCTATTCAACTTTCTAAAACTGGAAATACACCTTTTGAATTTTCTAAAATTGATATTGATCTAGAAGATGGATTATACGTTAATATTAGTGATTTAAATGAACTTAGACGTAAAGCAATACAAGAAATATCTTCTTTAATTATTGTATCTAATAAAAGAAAAATCACAAAGGATATACCAAATTTAAAATTAATAGAAAATCTGAATAATCAAAAAAACAAAGGCATCTCTTTACTTTTAAACATATTAGATATTAATACAAATTATGGAGAATTAGAAAATGTAGATAATATATACATTCCTATTAAATATTTTGCACTTCCTGAATATGCAAATATTATAAGAAACATCTCAAATTCTTTTAATACATATATTTATATGCCAAGTATTATAAAAGCAAATTATAGAAATTTATTTACAAATAACATTGATAATGCCTTAGAAAATTATAATATTAAAGGTTTTGTATTATCAAATATAGGACATATTGATATGCTAAATAAATATAAGGATACATATGAGTTTATAGGAAATTATACTCTAAATGTATTTAACAACGCCTCTATTAACGAATACAAAAACTTAGGATTAAATACTATAACCCTATCTCCTGAATTAAATAAGCTTGACATCCAAGAAATTACAAGCACAATAAACACACCTACAGAACTTATAGTATATGGTAAAACTCCTGTAATGACTACTGGTTACTGTTTACTTGGTAGTTCAAATAAATGTTATCCACGTTGTAAGTCCTTTTGTAAAAATAACTCTACTTATTATTTAAAAGATAGACTTGGATTACAATTTAGAGTTTTACCAGACCCAGTTCAAACTGTAACTACTATTTTTAATAGCAAAATAACATCAATTGAAAATAAAGATTTAAATGTTGACAGTATTAGAATAGATATTTTAGATGAAAACATTTTGGAAATAAATAATATTATTACTACTATTAAAGCTGGAAAAAGATTAGACGGTAAAGATTATACTAATGGAAACTTTACAAGAGAAGTGTAAACTTCCCTTGTATTTTTCATTTCTCCTCATTTCTTTCTAATTTTATTATAAGGTTAATATATATTGGAACGCATATAGTAATAAGTAATAATACTATTTTAAAAGCTGTCATATTCCCTATTATTCCAGCAATCAAAATTAATATAAATCCTGTCATTCTTGACATACGAGTACAAAACGAATTAAGCATTATATGTTCAATTTTTCTTTTTTCAATATTACATTCTTGTACCAAATTTCCTTTTTGTGTATTATATATTGCATCAAATACGCACAAACTCACAGTACAAGCAAAGTTATAAATAACTAAAGTTAATCTGTTTGTATTAAATATTATACCTAAAGCTCCCAATATGATAAACGCTGCACATATCCACAATATTATTCCACAATTCTTTTTATTGTAGTATTTTTTATATATATAAATTGTTCCCATTGCACAAGCAGAAAATATAGTAGTTAATATTCCTAAGTTCAATGATGTTTTAAATGTCATAACAGTAAGAATTGTAACAATTGTACTCATAGGATCTTCTATAATTCCATAAATTAAATTAGATTTATAATATTGATTTAATTTTGTCCTTTTACTATTTTTTAATTTTTTAATATATTGTTTTATATCATATTTTTCTATCTTTTCTTCGCTATTATCCTCATTTGTATTAATTTGTAAAGATATAAAAATTTGAATTATAGATAGTATTAAAACATATATTGCAATTTTGCTAAAAGAATATAGTTCGATTGAAGAACCTAAAATTATTGGTACAACTATTTTCGATATTTTAGATATTATATGTTTTATAGATACATAATCTTGTCTGTTACTATTTGTAGTTACTCCAATAAATATAGTTTCATGTGTTGACCAAAACAATAATTCTGATAAACCATAAAACATCGCTACGATTATAAAATTACTTGCTAATTTTTCTCCTAAAATAACAATAAACAATATAAATATAGCTCTTAATACAATACTTAATAAAAAAATTCTAATTTTTATTTTAGGTTTATTTTTAATAAGATGACCAATTAATAAAGTTCCAATTCCACTTGTTATATTTACAATAATATAATATAAAGCAATTTGTATTATATTTTCATTTGTAATTTTTAAAAAATATGCTACTAAAAAAGTCGATAAAAATATTCCTGTTATACTGTGAATCAAATCATTTGCTATTAAATATCTTGCACCTTTTCCTATTTTTTTACTTTCTTCCACTTTCTACTCCCTATGTTTATAATATATTATACTTGCTTACTACTTAATTCAATTATAAGTTCTATATTATCGTCTTCAGCTGCTTTATTTTTCCTAATAGCTCCACATTTTTTACATTTATGTATTATTACATATCCCTTTTTAGAATCTATTTCAAGACTCACTGGCTCTAAATCCCCTTTACACTCTTCAGCTCTATCTCCTGGATTTATATCTACATGTTTAGAATGCAAGCAATATGGACAATGATTTCTACAAGAATAAACAAGTTTTGGAACTTTCTTTCCACAATTATCGCATATAAATTCTTCATCAATTTCAGTAAATCTGCTTAACATTTATTTCTCTCCTTTTATTTATGTCTTAAAAACCATTGTCATTCTTAGCTTACTGGAAGTTTTATATACATCTAATCAGCTAGCAAACTTCCACCAATAAACTCTCTTATTAAAGAGGTTTTAGATATATTCTCTTGTGGTATTGATTCAAAATATGTTAATAATCTAATTAATCTACAGGCTTCTGCATATTCTGGCTCAGTATTTTTTATCTCTTTTAAAAGTGGTAAAGCATAATCTTTTAAAACTCCAAGTTCATATATTAAAGATGAATTAAACATACTATCCGCTTCCTCTTGGTATGGATAAATATATTTCTCTTCTCCTCTATTTACTGAATACCACATTTTAATAGTATGTTTTGCACTATATCCTCTATATTGATTATCTCTTACTATTCTTCTTATTAAACGTGTATCTGTAGTTGATATTCTATTATAATAATCTATATTTAAAACTGTTAAGGCACTAATGTATATCTTATATTTCTGTTCTTTTGGAATAGAACTAGTTAATTTATCATTTAAACAATGAATTCCTTCTATTACTAATATTTCGTCAGGCTCTAATTTCATTGTTTCTCCATTATATCTTTTAGTACCAACAGTAAAATCAAATGTAGGAACTTCTATTTCCTCTCCATTTAACAGTTTTACTAAGTGCTCATTAAATAATTTTGTATCTAATGCCTCTATACATTCAAAATCATAATTTCCAAATTCATCTTTTGGGTTTTGTTCTCTTTCAACAAAATAATTATCTACTGAAATAGTAACTGGTTTAATACCATTTAACCTAAGTTGCATTCCAAGCCTTTTTGCAAATGTAGTTTTTCCAGAAGAAGATGGTCCAGCAATAAGCACTACTTTTACAGATTTATTCTTAGCTATATTATCAGCAAGCTCAGCAATTTTTTTCTCATGTAACGCTTCTGATAATAAAATAGCATCAGTTGCTCCATCTCTTTTTGTTTCTCTATTTAATTTGTATATTGTATTAATTCCAATTAATTTATATATATCTTCATATTCATCAAGAGTTGCTAATAATTTCTTATTTTCAACAAATGGTGAAAGTTCTGTTGGTTTTTTCCAATTTGGGTATCTTACTATAAATCCGTCTTTATATCTAACTATATCATATAATTTTGTATACCCTGTAGAAATTGGCATAACTCCAAAAAAGTAATTATAATAATCTTCACAATAATATAATGATGCCCCATACTCATGCTCTGTATCTACTTGAACTCTTCCCTTTAAAGTGTTTTCTTCTTTATAAAAAGTTTCTGCCTCTTCTTTTGTCATCTTTACTTTTCTTATTTCTATATCTTTGTCAATAATTTCTTGCATTCTAGAATGTATTTTAGCTATCATTTCATCTGTTATTTTCATATTATCTAGTTCACAAAACATAGCATTTGATAATTGATAATTTACTGTTAGTAATGCTTCTGGATATAATTCATTTAAAGCCTTAGCCATAATATACATTATTCCTCTTATATATATCATCATACCATCTTTTGAATTTAAATCAATTAATTCCAATTTAGAATCTTCTTTAAGTTCTAAATTAAGGCTTCTTACTTCATTATTACACATACAGGCAATTACTTCTATTTTAGCATTTTCTATTTCATTTTTTAATAATTCCTGTACTTTTGTTCCTTCTTCTACCTCAAATTCTTTATTTTCGTATGTTACTTTCATTATCTTTTCTCCTTACTAATTTTATACTTGTACTACATCTTTTTCAGTATACTCTTCAGGCTTTAGCCCAATTCTTGTTTTCATATATCTCGATAATAATAGTGTTACAAAAGTAAATATTATTCCTACTACTACCATAGCCTTTTCTATTGGCATAAAAGTCAATAAATATGATCCAAGTGCACAAATATTCATTCTAAGTATACTTGCAATAACACTATCAACCGAATATACTTTAGTTAATATTTCTGGGGTCATAAAATTACCAATATATCTTCTTTTAATAACTTTATATATTCCCCTATCTTTAATTCTTATTACATATGTAAATATTATAATTGCAAGCATAGGTATTCTTTGTAAGCCTATTAAAACAACACCACCTGCAATAGCTATTCCAAGTGTCATTTGAAGTGCCATATATGTTAAGGTTTTATTTTTATGTTTTTCATTAAATTCATTTACTTTTGTAGCTGCTATTCCCTGTACTATATCTAATACAGCTAATATAATTCCTATATATTTTGCTGAAACATTTATGTCTTTTAATAATGTTGTTTGATATGTTCCAAACAAGCAAAACATTCCCCACATAAAACCTAGCATTAATAGTAAACTCTTTAATCTTGGTGACTTAACTATAAATTTCATTCCTTCTTTTACATCATTCATACTCTCTTTTACTGTTTTAGAGTCTTCTTGTTTTACTTCTATAAAATTTAGTGAGATTATAAATGCAAATACTTCAAATAGTATTGCAAGAATAACTGGAACATATGGATTTATTTCATATAAAAATCCAGCCATTACCGTAGCTATAGCTGAAATATAACAATATCTAGAATATCCCTTGCTATCTAATTTTGTAAATATTTTTCCTTTTGTATTTGCTTCTGGTATAGATTTTGTAAGTAATGGTGCTTCAGCTATAGATTTAAATGCCCATCCTATTGCTGATGAAAGTTGTGATAATATTATCATAAAATAATTTTGAGCAAACAAAATTAATACTAATTCAAATATCCAAAATATATTTCCTATAATAACACTTTTTCTTATTCCTAATTTTGATACTATTACTGACATTGGTATTTGTATTATCATTTTAAAAAAGGCATATATTGATTCCATTAATACTACATTGGCATTTGAAAATCCTTTTACTTGTGTAAGAAATAGCACTTTAATCGCTCCAAAAAATAGAGCATCTGCTGCAAGCATTCTGTAGGTTGGATATAATTTCATATTTAATTTTCTTCTTTTTGCAAGTTTTATTTCTTCTTCCATTGTTCCTCCAATAATTCTTTTGTAAATCTAGTATGATTTTATCATAGAGGTTATTTTTAATCAACTCATATTTAGTATATTTTTGTTGTTTTTCTTTGTAAAATAATATATAATATCCATATGAAAACTTTAATTGTGAATGAAAAATATAATGGAAAGAAATTGAATAAATTTTTACAAGATACTTTTCCTTGTTTATCTAATGGTATGTTTTTTAAAACCTTACGAAAAAAAGATATTAAGGTTAATGAAAAACGTGTTAATGAAAATGTTACATTATGCTTAAATGATAAAGTAGAAGTATATATTGATGATTGTTATTTATCTATTTTTCCAAAACTAGAAATTGTGTATGAAGATGAAAACATTATCTTAGTAAATAAACCCTCTAATATAGAGGTTACCGGTGATAACAACTCTATTTCACGGAATTTTATCTTGTAATTATAAGAACGAAGTATATCCTTGTCATCGTTTAGATAGAAATACTAAAGGTCTTGTTTTGTTTGCCAAAAATAAAGAAGCTCTAGCAATTCTATTAGATAAATTTAAAAACTCTGAAATAGAAAAACATTATGCAGCACATGTATATGGAATTCCAAAAGAAAGCAAAAAAACTTTATCTAGTTATCTTTTTAAAGATGCAAAAAAGTCTATGGTATATATCAGTGATACACCTAAAAAGGGATATAGAAATATTATTACTACTTATTCTATTTTAGAAAAATTTAATAATAATACTTGTATTTTAGATGTTAACTTACACACTGGTAGAACACATCAAATTCGTGCACATTTAGCTCATATTGGACTACCTATTATTGGTGATGGTAAATATGGTAAAAATGAAATAAATAAAAGCTTTAATGCAAAAACTCAAAAGCTTTGTAGCTATAAAATCAAATTCAACTTTAAAACTGATGCTGGAATATTGAATTATTTGAACAACAAAGAATTTAAGTTGTCAATGGGGACGGGGAATTTTGACAACCCACAAAAAAACTAGATGAGAGGTTATCCCATCTAGTAATCTTTATTAGATTTTTTCAAAGTTATTCATAAAAAAAGTTGCAGTGTCGTACATATCCACCTTGCTTATTTCACTGCCATTTTCATCAACAATTGCATAGCAAATTTTATCTCCATTTAATTTTACAGCTAATGCAAGGTTGAATTTTTTAAGCACGTCTTGTTGTGTGGAATCTATGCTTTCAAGTGCTTCTATACGCCGCCCTTCTCCTCGTATGTCTTCCCAATCGATAGTACATTTAATTGACGTATACGTACTATCACAGAGAATCTTTTTTGCTTTTTTCCAAATCCTCCGCTTTTTGCACAATTTTTCCATCCTCTGTTGCTCCTATTATAAGTTTTGTGAGCAACAATGTTAATGCTACTCCCCCAACTACCCAAAAAATGAGTCCTATTAAGGCATAAAGAGTTTATATTAAAGCTTATTGCTTAATACCTATATATTATACTGTTTTTTATGTAAAATTTCAATGATTATCTTAAATTTGTATTATATTGCTGTTAATGTTCTATGCTTTTTTATGAAATATTAAGATTAGTACATATAGGGGCAGGTCTTGTACCTGCCCAAAACATATTTTTTGGTATAATTTATTTTAGATTATTCTTCGATGAAGGGTAGGTACGAGTCCTACCCCTGCACTGTAAATAACTTTAGAATAATCCCCCAGTTATACTGGGAGATAATTATTACAATTTTTATTTTGAAAACACCTAAATAATTATTATATACAAAATTTGGATTGTCAAAATTTCCCGTCCCCTTGACAGCCTAGCTATTACTAATCCTTAATATTTGTCCTGGAAAAATTAGATTTGGATTTCTTATTTGGTTTAGCCTTACAATATTAGCAACAGTTGTGTGATAACGATTCGCAATATAAGTTAAATTATCTCCTCTTCCAACTCTATAAAAGGTTCCTCCAGTAGCATGTGTATCATTTGGACGTACATCTCTTCTAATTAATAATACTTGCCCTGGATAGAGGAAATTTGGATTTTGGATATTATTTAGCATAACAATACTACTAATTGTTGTTCCAAATCTTCTTGATATTCTCCATAAATTATCTCCTCTTTTTACAGTGTAATATGTTGTAGTGCTAGATGTCGGTTCTGTGTTTGGTTTGTCTGAAGTTGTTATTTGTAATACTTGCCCTGGATATATTAAGTTTGGATTTTGGATATTATTTAGTTTTACAATTTGTTCCACTGTTACTCCATATAATCCTGCTATTTTCGATAAAGTATCTCCTCTTTTTACTGTATAATATACAACATTTTTTATTTCTTCTGGTGATGGATCTATTGGTTTTGGAACTTCTCCTCCACTACTCAAGAATATTCCTTCTGTAAATCTATCTAAATCAACATTTCCATTAATTCCTGGAATACTTCCTCTATCCCAATATTGAAAACCTACCCAGTTTTCCCATTTACCATTATCACTTGGTGTACTTACACCATATTGTGCAACCCATAATGGATAGCTACTTGCAAGTTCATTAGAAAAAATAGTTCTAGCATCATATGTATTTGAATATATAACCATTTCTTTACCTGTTAATTCTTGAGTTTTTTCTAAAAATGCTCTAGATATACTATTTATTTCATATGTGTCTAAATTTCCAAACACTTCAAAGTCCATTGCAAGCCTACAATTTGGCTCTGTTCCAGAAATAACTCTTGAAAAGAATTCTGCTTCCCTTATAGCTTCTTCTTCACTTCTTGCCCTAATAAAATGATAGAACCCAATATTTAATCCATTACTTTTAGCATTATTATAATTATTTCTAAATTCTGGATCCTCTAAATAATCCCCTTCACTTGCTTTTATGTATACAACATCAATTCCTGCATTTCTTACTTCAGCATAATTTATATAGCCTTGATATGCACTTACATCAATTCCTTTATAAATAATATCACCTGCTGGTTCTAAAGCCAATGTCACATTATAATACATTGCAAAAGAAGATAACAGTAGTAACCATACTAAAAAAATAATTCTAAAAAATCTTTTTTTCATATTTATCCTCCTAATATCAAAAATAGAGTAGAAATTTTCTACTCTATCATATGAAATATTTTTACATTTTGTTATCTTTATGCAATAAATAGTCCTATCATATAAATAGCATATATAACTAAATATGCAAATCCATTAGTTCTGGTCATCTTATTTTTTGCTCCAATAAATGGAAATAGTGCAAGAAGTATCGTTCCAATTATTAAGACCAAAATTTGATTATTATAGCTTACACTATATTTAATAGGTGTAATTACTGAAGATACACCTAAAATTAGTAATATATTAAATATGTTTGAACCTAAGATATTTCCTATTGCAATATCACTATCACCTTTAAAGGCTGCTGTTACAGATGTTACAAGTTCTGGAAGACTTGTACCAATTGCAATTATGGTTAAACTAATTATCTTTTCACTTATATTTAAAGCTTTCGCTATTGTAACAGAATGATTTACTACTAAATCTCCCCCTATTTTTAGTCCAATTATTCCAAGTATAATCCAAAATATAGATTTTATAGTAGAATATTTTTTATCAGTTTGTACCTCTACTAAAACATCTTTATTTTCAAATTCTTCTCCTTTTTTACCCATATAAATAGTATAAATAATAAACAATACAAATAAAACAATTAAAAGTATTCCTTCTCCCGTTGTAATATCTGTTCCTATGTTACATAGTACAAATAGTATTATAGTAACAAATAGAGTCATTGGTATTTCAATTAATCTTGTTTCCTTTTTAAATTCAATAGCTTGAATAACAGCTGATAACCCTAAAATTAGTAGTAAATTACATAAATTACTGCCAATCACATTACCAACTGCCATATCAGGATATCCTTCTATTGCTGAAGTAATACTAACAAATAGTTCAGGCATAGATGTTCCAATGGATACAATAGTAAGTCCTATAATGATTTCTGGTATATGAAATTTCTTAGCAATTTTAGATGAACCATCAACTAAAAAATCCGCTCCTTTTATTAATAGTATAAAACCTAAAATAATTAAAACTACTTGAACTATCATATATTCCCTCCTTGTATTAACAACTCTACTATCTTATATCTATTTTAAGTACTTGTCAATGCTTAATATTACAAAAGGACGTGCATCACACGTCCTTTTGTTGATCAGTTTTTTTTGATATCCTATTTCTTATTTCACCAACAGCATAATATAATAGTATCCATATTACAAAGATTATCATTGCAGCGCAAACTGAATATATTTTTTCTTTTCCCTCATCTGCATATGAATACTCTATTCCCTCCTCTGTAAATGTGAAATAAATACTTTCATTGTTTTTGTTGGTCTCTAATATTGTAACTTGTACACCTGAAATTTCCGGATAAGATTTTACATCTTCAATCCCTTCTTTAAGCAGTTGCACAAGTTCTTCACATCTCGCACTTTGCTCTTGATGAAATTTCTTATCAGCATAGTATTTGCCAATATTTGCACCAATTACCATAGTAAACAAGACAAATGCTATTGCTCCATATATCAAGAGCGCTACTAATACCTGCCGTATGCTTTTTAGGATACCTTTGTTAATTGACCATCTTTTCATTTCATTTCCTCCTTACTTATGTGTTTGGTTTACTAGTTACTTATCTTAACTAACTTTCGTTAAGGTTTAAAAGGAAATTTATATACAATATCTTTACAGATATATTTGAATTATATTATATCATTTTTATATTTTTAATTCAACTATGCACTTACTTTTCTAACCTTATATTTCCAGAAACTGTTTCTATATTTAACTCTGCATATGGTTCAATCCCCATAACATTTCTTCTATTAGGAAGAGTCACATTTCCAGAAACGCTTTTAGTTTGGATTTCACAATTTGAATCTTTATTTAAATACATTCTTACATTTCCTGAAGTAGTTTTTACTCTTGAATCGCCTGTTACTTTAAAATCGTCACTTTTTATATCTCCTGAAACACTTGTTAACTCTCCATTTCCTTCAAGTTCTTTAATTTCAATGTTTCCTGAAGTGGTTTTTGCTTCTATTTTTCCTTTTACGCTTTCTACTCTAATATCTCCTGAAACTGTTTTTAATTTTAAATCTTCATCTGTTAAGTGTTGTAATTTAATATCTCCAGATATGCTTTCTATCTTAATACTTTTTGCATCAACATCTGCCATTTTAATATCTCCACTAGTTGAAGAAATAGTTAAATCTTCAAATTTCAAGTTATCATTTACCTCTATATCCCCAGATACTGCTCTAATTGATAAGCTTTCTTTATATTCTTTCGGAATATAAACATCATATACGGTTTGATTCATAAATCCTATACAAAATAGGAAAAAACGTGGCTTATTACTTTCTGAAATTGTTATATGCTTTCCTGTTTTATTAACGTTAAATAGTAATCCTTCATCTAATTCTTTATAAGAATATTGCACAACACGTATTTCGCTATCTTCTGTAAAAAATACATTTACATCTGAGGATTTAAATTCTAAACTTACTTTTTCTAAGTCAAACAACGAAATTAATTGTTCCTTTTGTATATGTTCTTCTTTTCTTAAATCACTTAAATCTCCAAAACTCATAAACCAATTCCATCCTTTATTTTGAATAGCAAACATTAAAATATTACAAAGTGTTACTACAAAAATAATTAGTATAATGATTAATATAATAATTCCCATTTTCTTCATTTTAATCCTCCCCTAATTTAAACATTAACTTTATAATATTTTCTATTAATGATGCAATTAAAAAGATAATCCATGATATATACCATATTCCAAATGTAAAGCTAACTACTAAATATATGATTACTGTTAATGTCCATAATATTGAATCTATTGCTTTTTTTATTTCTTTATTTTTATCATTTTTGCCTTTCCATTCTTTAAATTCTTCTACCATTGTATCTTCATATTTTGTATATTTGGGCTTTGTCATAAAATGATATATTAAAATACATGTAGAAAGACCTGCAATTGCAAGAAATCCTGATGCTGTTACAAAATCTGGAACTCCAACTTCTTCTAGCACAACAGTTGAAATTATAGCTAGAATATATAGTCCAACACAAATCGAAACTATTAATCCTGTCTTTTTTCTTCCTGCTTCTGTATACCCCTTATGAATTGGATTGTTTTTATTTAGTTCTTCGATTAATTCGTCTACATTTCCAATCTCTTTTATTACTGTTTGTAATGCTTCTTCCTCTTTTTTTCCTTGTTTTAGTAAATCTTCATACTTATCCTCTGCATTTGAAATAATTTCATCTTTTAAATCATTTGCTCTTTTTGTATTTGGAGCATTTTCAAATAAAGTATTTACTTCTTTCCTAATTTTTTCATTCATTGTTCTATTTCCCCCTTCTATTCAAACAATATCTGATTTTTTTGGCATAACAATTGCTGCTATTATGTAAGCAACAATTCCACTTCCGCCCCAACAAGAAAACAAAATCCATACTAAACGTACAAGTGTTGGATCAATATCAAAATATTCTGCAATTCCTCCACATACTCCATCTAATTTCTTTCCTTGTTCAATTTTATATAATCTTTTTTGCATAATTTTTCCTCCCTTTAAATTAATTTATCAATTAGTTCTTTTGTTAGATTCCATTCTTCTATACTCTTTTTATAAAACTCAATTCCCTCATTTGTAATTGAATAATATCGTCTTCTTGCACCACTATTTCCTTCTCCCCAAAAAGATGTAATATATCCTGCTTCTTCTAATCTTCTAAAAGCGCAATAAAGAGTTGCATCATTTAATTCATATTTGTCATTTGTCTTTTCTTTAATAGATTTATTAATTTCATAGCCATAGCTATTTCCTTTCATTAAATGTGCTAATATTATTGTTTCTGTATGACCACGAATAATATCTGCTCGAATTGACATATTATCACCTACCTTTACAATAACATTATAATTTAATATACCTTATCTGTCAAGGTATATTAAATAAAAAAATAGAAGATTTTACTCTTCTATTTTTTCTATTTTCATAACATCAATTTGGGCAGGATATGTTTCCATTACTATACCTGTATATGTAATTTCTACTTTATCCCCTATTTTTAGTTCTATCTTTTCTCCTTTTGGAAATCCTACCATAACATTGTCTCCGCATATTTGGGTTATCTTGTGGTTTTACAAAAAATAGATTTTCTTTTATCTCTAGCACTTCTCCTATAAACGTTTCTCCAGAATCATGATATATGGTTGTTTTAGGATACATAGCAAAAATATATGGTTCATATATTTTTGTATTTGGATCCGCATAACAAATTTCAGCATAAAGTGCAAGCTCTAATTTTATATATTCTCCCTCTTCTGTTTCAGTAATTCCATAAAAATCTCCTGGAAAATCATTATCTGTTGTTATAATTCTATCTTCTTCTCTTGAAAATTTATCTCTGGTACTATCGTGTCTTATTTTATATTTTCCCTCTATTGTATATTCTACATCTGTAAGAATTAAATCTCCTTCCGTTGTCCATTGTGCAACTCTCAATATATCTGGTACTCTATTTTTACTATTAATACCAGTATTTTCAATAAATTTATTTAACATTCCTTTATTATATATATTCTTATAGGAAATAATTAGGCATCCATCTTTTAGAGCTTGTTCAAAAGTATATTCTTTTGGTAATTGCTCTAATGGTACATATTTTGTGTTTTTTACTTTATCTGTTTCATTATTATTAATTTTCAAATTTTCTTTTGCATAATCTTCATATTTCATAAATAGGCTACCAATATATGTTTTATCATTTCCATCTATTATATTATAATCAATTATTTTATAACCTAACCCAATGTACATAGTAGTTCCACCATCTTTTAAAACCTTATATTGTACTGCAAATATTGGTGCTTTATCATTTTTTATTCGATAACTATCTACTGCAAAAAATAGCATTCCTAATAACAATATTCCTATAATAATTAAAATAATCCAAATTCCTATTTTCTTTTTCATTTTCTCACCTTTTTCCTTTCTGCTATTTAGACGAATTTAATTTCCTTTTTTGTTGGTGTTTTTGAAAAATGATTAAGAAAATTATTGAAATTACTAAAAAGGCTCCTGAAATACCTAATAAATAATAGTTGTTTGTTTGTACTATTTCAGGTATTTCTTCTGGAATTTGAACTGTATTTTCAATTTTTTCACTTTCTACTATGTTTTTTCTTTCGTTATCAATTGCATCTATATCTTTTGAAATCTCGTTCTCCCTTTTACTGCTACTTTCCTCTACATTTTCTTGTATACTATCTTGATTTGCTTGTTCATTTTTTATTTCCATGTTTTCTTGTACACTACTCTTTTTTCTTGTATTTCTACTTAATACAAAGGCAATAGCAAACAATAAACTTGTTGTAAGATTTCCTAAAGATATTTTTAATGCTTTTACTGCTGTATAATACTTCCATTGAACTGTTCCTATTGGCATATTTAGTAAAGTTGCAATTTGTCTAAATTTTAGTTTAGATAATATTTTTAGGGAAATTATCTCCTGTTCTTCTTTATTTAACCCTCTTATAAGGTTTTGGTAATCTTCTTTTTCAATAATTTCTTCTATATTTGTATCCTCATCAACTAATTCATAAATTTCTTCTAAACAAACCTCTTTTTTATTTTTCCTAACATATGATATTGCTTCGTTTTTGGTAACAGTATATAACCAAGTTGTTTCCTTATTAGATGGTAATTTTTCTTTTGGTATTTCTACAATTTTTGTAAAAACATTTTGCATTACATCTTCTGCATTCTCTTTATTTTTTAGAATAGAAAATGCAATTTTATAAACCAAATTACTGTAGTTTTCATATAATTCTTTTTGTACTTGTTCTCCTAATATTTGCTTTTTCATTAATTCATGTAATTTTACTTTATCTATTTTCATTATTTTTTATCTCCTTTTCTATATAATAACAAAAAGATAGAAACAAGTAAACTATTTATTTCTATCTTTTATATACAAAATAAAAAAACAGGTGCTATACTAGCCACCTGCCTTTCACAACTTATTTCTCTCTTTCGAGATACTCCTGGAGTCTCGTCACTTCGCCCAGCAAAGAGGTCTCTCTGATGAGAGCTGCCTGCGCCTGATCCAATTCCGCCTTGGCATTGTTCAGACTCTCCTGTGCCATCGGTATTGCGCCTGCCGCCTGTACATAGGTGTTACAAGGTTCGATCACCTGCTCAACCTCTTCCGGAGTAGCTTTCTGAAAATACATCTTGATCAGCGCCCTGCCAACATCCATGAACTTTCTGTTGGCACTGGTAGCAGTCGTTCGCAGCTCAGCAACATGGTTCACACACTCTGTGTGCTCCTGCCGTTTCACAGCCAGAATGTCGTTTGCCTCAGCAACATTGCTACCTACATCCTCCTGCATCTGCTTCAGCATCTCTTCATACTTTGCTCTCAATTTCTTCATGTTTTTTCCCTCCATATTGTTGTTTGTATGAATTCCTACAGTCTTATTATAACATATATATTAACATAAGTCAAAGTTTTATGTATATTTATTTCCACTTATCTCCATTTACATATTTTGTTAAAGCCATAATAAATGCACTTTCTGTTAAATCAATTCTCGATATCTCTCCATGTGTTAAATCTTTAATTGCTCCACCCTTATTATGTCTTTCTTTATCTTTTGTAAATACTGTATCCATTACTTGACTTAAGTCTGTGTCTATAATATCTTTTACTAGCCTTTCTGGCACTGGAAATGAAGCACTTGTACCATAGCTTTCAAAATCAGTATTATCTTCAATAACTGCAAGATTTGTAATTAACCATCTTCCAAGTGTATTATAAATTCCACTTTCACTTGAAATATATAAATCTGCTTTTATATTGTTTTGTTTACAATATTTTTTTAAGTTCTTTACTCTATTCTTTGCTCCTATGTATATTTCATCATTTACTGGCTCTTCGCTCACATTTGACTCTACTTTTATTCCTTCAATTTCTACATTTTCAAAATATTTTAATAATGCTCTTTTTGCACCTTCTATTTTCCCTTCATTTTTTGTTGCAATTAATACTTTCATATATACACCTTCTATTTTATTTTTATATCTTATATAATATCATAGTTTTATTAATAATACAATAAAAGCTATACAACATAAGGGTCATATAGCTTTTATGATATTATATAGTTAAATTATATTTCTAAATCTTCTGGTGGTTGTTGATGTGTCCTACTATTATTTGCTTTTTGTAGTACAATTTTATTATTTGCTGTCAACAAATCTTCAAAAATTGATTGTAATGGCTGTTTATTACTTATTGCATCTTCAAATCGACTACAAAATTCTATTAATTGTTCATCATTTGCTTGTATTGCTCTTTTTTTAATATCTTGTAATTGTTGTATATCTGGTTTTAAAACAGCTTCTAATGTCCAATTCATTAAGTCATCATATAATTCACGGTTCATTTTAATTACCTCCTGATTACTATTACTTCTATATCATATCACAAATTCACGAGTAAAACAACATAAAAAACCGCATTTTTACATGCGGTTTTGGACTTATTTCTTATTTCATAGCTTCTTCAACAGCAACAGCAACTGATACTGTAGCACCAACCATTGGGTTGTTACCCATACCAATTAATCCCATCATTTCAACGTGTGCTGGAACTGATGATGATCCTGCAAATTGTGCATCTGAATGCATTCTTCCCATTGTATCTGTCATACCATATGAAGCAGGTCCTGCTCCCATATTATCTGGGTGAAGTGTTCTTCCTGTTCCTCCACCTGATGCAACTGAGAAATATTTTTTACCTTGTTCAATACATTCTTTTTTATATGTACCTGCAACTGGGTGTTGGAATCTTGTTGGGTTTGTAGAGTTACCTGTAATTGATACATCTACCCCTTCCATATGCATTATTGCTACACCTTCTCTAACATCATTTGCACCATAACATCTAACTTTTGATCTTTCTCCATCAGAATATGCAATCTCTTTTACTACATTTACTTTTCCTGTAAAGAAATCAAAATCTGTTTGTACATATGTAAATCCATTTATTCTTGAAATTACTTGTGCTGCATCTTTTCCAAGTCCATTTAAGATTACTCTTAATGGTTCTTTTCTTACTTTATTTGCAGATCTTGCAATACCAATTGCTCCTTCTGCTGCTGCAAAAGATTCATGTCCTGCTAAGAACGCAAAACATTTTGTTTCTTCGCTTAATAGCATAGATGCTAAGTTTCCATGTCCTAATCCTACTTTTCTATCATCTGCAACTGAACCTGGAATACAAAATGCTTGTAATCCTTCTCCAATAGCTTTAGCTGCATCTGCTGCTTTTGTACAACCTTTTTTAATTGCAATTGCTGCTCCTAATGTATATGCCCAACATGCATTTTCGAAACATATTGGTTGAACACCTTTTGCAATATCATAAGGATTAAATCCTTTTTCTTTACAAATATTTAATGCATCTTCAAAATCTTTAATTCCGTATTTTTCCATTACAGGTTTAATTTGGTTTATTCTTCTTTCATAACTTTCAAATGTTACTGCCATAATTATTCTTACCTCCTATTATTCTTTTCTTGGATCTATTTTCTTAACTGCTTCATCAAATCTTCCATATTTTCCGCTTGCTTTTTCAATTGCTTCCATTGGTTCAATTCCTTTTTTGATGTTTTCCATCATTTTTCCTAAGTTTACGTATTTATATCCTATAATTTGGTTATCTTTGTCTAAACCAATTTCTACTATGTATCCTTCTGCAAGTTCTAGATATCTTGGTCCTTTTGCAAGTGTTGAATAAATTGTACCCACTTGAGATCTTGTTCCTTTTCCTAAGTCTTCAAGTCCTGCTCCTACTGGAAGTCCTCCTTCAGAGAAGGCAGATTGTGTTCTACCATATACTATTTGTAAGAATAATTCTCTCATAGCTGTATTTATAGCATCACAAACAAGGTCTGTATTTAATGCTTCTAGTATTGTTTTTCCTACTAAAATTTCTCCAGCCATAGCTGCTGAATGTGTCATTCCTGAACATCCTATTGTTTCAACTAATGCCTCTTGAATAACTCCTTCTTTTACATTTAATGTTAGTTTACATGCTCCTTGTTGAGGTGCACACCAACCAATACCGTGTGTTAGTCCTGATATATCTTTAATTTCTTTTGATTTCACCCATTTTCCTTCTTCTGGAATTGGTGCTGGTCCATGGTCTACTCCTTTTGCTACTGGACACATTTCTTCTACTTCTTTTGAATAAATCATTTTTTTCATTTCTCCTTTCATATAATCGTCTTATTCATATTTACAGTTTCTTTATTTATTGCTTTATTATTATATTACTAAAATATAAAAGTTTCAATACAAAATATGACTTTTTTATTAATATTTCTACTTTTACTTTTGTTACAAATTATATATTTCTCATTGTAAATAAATATGTTGTAATTAAATGTAGTTATATATTAAATATATGCTCAAGTGATAATCGCTATGCGGTTTAAAATCTGTTTTTTAGTAATTGGTAGATGTACTTTCTCACACTAAAAAAGACAAACTAGTGTGGCGCACACTAAAGAGGACATCATACAATGTCCTCTTTTATATCTTTAATATTTGACTTTTAATTTGCCTATCTTGATTAGATTCCTCTTCTAAAGTCTTTACTTTATTTTTTTGATAAAATACCTTTTCTTCTTGTTTTTCATTATTAGTTCTCAACTTTTCGCTATTGTTATAGTGATTTTGTTCTTCACTCTTACCATAGGCAAGAATATTACTTACAGGCTTTTTATAAATTCCCTCATTATATGTATTAATATTTTTATTATGATATTTCTCTTCGGTTAAATATTTTTCTAACATTTTTCTATCTTTTCTTGAATAGCTTGATATTGGAACCTCTAAATATTTATATCTCCATACAAGATGTCTATCATAACTTGTATAACTTGAATTTACTAAATCTTCATAATCATATTCGACATTAAATTTAAAGTCTTTTATTGATATTGTTATATTTGTCCAGGGTTTTTCTCCTATTTTTATTAACCCTACACGTAATTTTTTTATTTCCTCATATAAATTTTCAGCAAGTTTTAGATATGCTTGCTCATCAATATTAAATTTATTTGGTATTTCATATACATTAACAGGATTCTTTTTTAATACGCTTTTAGGATAGTAATAAAAAAACATTTCTCCTGTTTGCACATTATTATAGTGATCCAATACAGAAGCATACAAATACACTCTATCCCATTTTTCTGGAATCATATAAAATAATTGCTTCTGTATTTTCTCATATATATTTCTTATATTAGATGTTACAAGCATATATCCTCCACTACTCTTTTACAATTATACTTTCTCCTGTCATTTCTTGTGGTTTTTCTAAATTCATAATATCTAACATTGTTGGTGCAAGATCTGCTAATTTTCCTGGTTTTAATTTTGCATCCTCCATACCAACTAGTATTAATGGAACAGGGTTTGTTGTATGTGCTGTATGTGGTTCTCCTGTTTTATAGTCTATCATTTGCTCTGCATTTCCATGGTCTGCAGTTATAAGTAGTACTCCATTTTTTTCTTGTACAGCTTCCACTACTTTTCCTACACATTCATCTATTGTTTCAATAGCTTTTACTGCTGCTTCTAAGTTTCCAGTATGTCCTACCATATCTGGGTTTGCATAGTTTAATATTATTGCATTATACTTTTCGCTTTTTATTGCTTCTAATACTTTATCTGTTACTTCGTATGCACTCATTTCTGGTTTTAAATCATAGGTTTCTACTTTTGGAGATGGTATTAAAATCCTGTCTTCTCCATTATATTGTTTTTCTTCTCCACCATTAAAAAAGAAAGTAACATGTGCATATTTTTCTGTTTCTGCAATACGAAGTTGTGTTAATCCTAAATTGCTTATATATTCTCCAAATGTATTACTTAATGCTTCTTTCTTAAATGCAATATGTACATTTGGCATTGTTTCATCATATGGTGTCATACATACAAAATATAAATTTAGATTTTTATTTTCAAATCCATCAAATTTATCATCAACTAATGCTCTTGTAATTTCTCTTGCTCTATCTGGTCTAAAGTTAAAAAAGATTACTGAATCATTTTCATTAATTGTAGCAACAGGTGTATCTCCATTACAAATTAGAGTTGGCTCTACAAATTCATCAAATACTTCTTTTTGATAAGATGCTTCAATTGCAGCTGTTGCAGTTTGATATTTTTCTCCAACACCATTTACTAATGCATCATATGCTTTTTTAACTCTTTCCCATCTCTTATCTCTATCCATTGCGTAAAATCTACCAGTAATACTTGCAATTTTACCAATTTCTTTTTCTTTCATCTTTTCTTCTAGTTTTGTAATATAACTTTCTGCTGATGCAGGTGGTGTATCTCTTCCATCTAAGAAGCAATGTACATATACTTGTTCAATTCCTTTTCTTTTTGCAAGTTCAAGTAATGCATATAAATGGCGTATATGGCTATGAACTCCACCATCTGATAATAATCCCATTATGTGTAAACTAGAATTATTTTTTTTGCAGTTTTCTGCTGCTTCATTAAACTCTTCTATACTAAAGAAATCCCCATCTTCAATTGATTTTGTAATTCTTGTTAGTTCTTGATATACTATTCTTCCAGCTCCAATATTTGTATGTCCAACTTCTGAATTTCCCATTTGTCCATCTGGAAGTCCTACATTTAGGCCACTTGTATAAATGTCTGTTGTTGGACACATCTTCATTAATTTATCAACATTAGGAGTGCTAGCTTGTTTTACGGCATTTCCTTTTTCATTTGTGTTTTCTCCAAATCCATCTAGAATCATTAGCATTGTTAATTTGTTTTCCATAAATTTATTACCTTCCTTTTATTCTCTTTAAGTTTGTCATTTAATCTTTTTTTAATAATTCTTTTAATGATATAGTACAATTTTCTAATACATTTACCTTTACATCTTCTGTAACTTCATATATCTTTTGTAATGTATATATATTTTTTTCATTTAATATATATTGAGAAATTGTTTCTGCTTCTGTATCAATAATCCAATATTCTTTTACTCCATATTTTTGATATAAATTAAATTTTATAAAAGTATCATGTTTTCTTGAGTATTTAGAAACTACTTCTATTGCTATATCTGGTGCTCCAATAATACATTTATCAGTAATTTTCTTTTCATCACATACAACTATAAGATCTGGTTCAACAACATTATATTCTTTATTAGTATCTTTAACTCCTGATAAACATACATCTAATGGTGAAACAAAAACTTTACATTTTTTGCCTTTTAAATAGTTATAAAATTGTACATACAATTCTCCCACTATTTCTTGATGAATCGTTGTTGGATAACTCATTTCATATATTACTCCATCAATTAATTCATATCTTTTGTTATCCTCAATTTCTAATAAATCTTGATAAGTATACTTTTTAATGTTGTACGCTAAATTTTCCATATTCTTTTTCTCCTCTTCTTTCATTTATTTAGCCCCCTTTAGTATACTTCCATTATATTTACATTTTTAGTAATTTACTATTCCTGCAAAGTCTTCTGGCTTTAAGCTTGCTCCTCCAACTAATGCTCCATCAATATTCTCTGTACTAAATAGTTCTTTTGCATTTCCAGCTTTTACGCTACCGCCATATTGGATTATAACTCTTGCAGCTACATTTTGTCCATATATTTTACAAATTTCGTCACGAATTTCCTTAATACTGTTATTTGCATCTTCACTGGTTGCTGTTTTTCCTGTTCCAATTGCCCAAATTGGTTCATATGCAATTATTGTGTTTTCTACTTGTTCAGGAGTTAATCCATCTAGTGCAAGTCTTGTTTGTTCTGTAATTATCTCTTTTGTCTTTCCTTCTTCCCTTTGTGCTAAGCTTTCTCCAACACACACAATTGGTTTTAATTCATTTTTAAAAGCAGCTTTTATTTTTTTATTTACTGTTTCATCAGTTTCAGCAAAGTATTGTCTTCTTTCTGAATGACCAATAATTACATAGTCTACGCCAATAGACTTTAACATAGAACCAGATACTTCACCAGTATATGCACCTACTTCTTCCCAATGCATATTTTGAGCGCCTATTTTTACCTTTGTTCCTTTAAAATGTTTTGCTAAACATTTTAAATCTATATATGGTGCACAAATTATAACTTCATTTTCTGTATTTTCAACTAATGGAATAAATTCCTCCATAAACTGTTTTGCTTCTTCTGGATTTTTATTCATTTTCCAGTTTCCTGCAATTACTTTTCTTCTCATAATTTTTAACCTCCAATTTTTTAAGTTGACATAGATATCAACCACTACTTTATTATATTTCCAATTCTGTAACCATACTTCTTTCAAACTTTTCTTCTATATATAATTTTACAAATTTTTTTATAATTGGTATATATTCTGCAACACACGGAAAAATTTCATTACTTATAAATTCTTTAAGAAATTTTCTAATAGGCACACATTCTATTTTTTCAATTTCTTGCTCATCTGGTTCTAGTGGAGTAGTTTTCGTTCTAAACAAGCAATAAACATCCAAAAAGCATTGTAGTTTTTGTTCTGTTTCTTCAAAGTTAATTGTTATATTTCCTAAATGTACTGCATTTAAAGCTTCTTCCATTTCAATTTTAAGTTCTTCATATAATTCTCTTAATACAGCTTGTGTAGCAACTTCATTTTGTTTTATATGTCCAGAACACCCATCCTTTTCTCCATTTCTTTTATATTCTACTATAACATTCCCCTGTTCATCTACAACAAAACACAATATACATTTTTTCCATTCATTCCGTTTTATCTCTTCTCCTCGGTAAATTGTTCTTATATATTTTCTATCTTTATCATATAAGTCAATTTTTTCTTTTTCATCATTTTTTCTTTTGTACATATCTTATAAAGCTTTGTTGTATATTGTTATCCATTGATTCTACGTCCTCTATTCCATATTATTTATCTTGTAAGCATTCAATTCCTGGTAGTCTTTTACCTTCTAAAAATTCTAAGCTTGCTCCACCACCAGTAGAAATATGTGTCATTTTATCTGCTAATCCCGCTTTTTCTATAGCTGCTGCAGAATCTCCTCCTCCTATTATTGTTACTGCATCAACCTCTGCTAAAGTTTTTGCAATTTCATTTGTTCCTATTGCAAATTGATCAAATTCAAATAATCCTAATGGTCCATTCCATACTATTGTTTTTGCATTTTTTAATTCTTCTTTATATAGTTTTATTGTTTCTTCTCCTATATCGAAACCTTCCCAACCAACTGGAATTTCTGTGCATTTTACAGTTTTACTTTCTGTATCTTTATCAAATTCTTTTCCTAATTTTGTATCAATTGGAAGCATAAATTTTACACCTTTAGCTTTTGCTTTTTCCATTAATTCCTTTGCTAAATCTAGTTTATCTAATTCACAAATAGAATTTCCTACTTCATATCCTTGTGCCTTAAAGAAAGTATATGCCATAGCTCCACCAATCATTAATGTATCTACTTTTTCAAGTAAACTATTTATAACTCCTATCTTATCAGAAACTTTTTTTCCTCCTAAAATAGCTACAAATGGTCTTTCAGGGGTTTCTAAAGCATTACCCATAAAATCAATTTCTTTTTCAATTAAGAAACCTGAAACTGCTGGTAAGTAATCTGCTACTCCTGCAGTTGACGCATGTGCTCTATGAGATGTTCCAAATGCATCATTTACATATATTTCAGCAAGGTTTGCTAGTTCACGTGCCATTTCTGGATCATTTTTTTCTTCTCTTGCATCAAAACGTACATTTTCTAATAAAACAACTTCTCCCTCATTCATATTTGATGTTAAACTTTTTGCACTTTCTCCTACTATATCATCTGCAAGTTTTACGCCACAGCCTAGTTCTTTAGAAAGTTCCTTTGCTACAGGTGCTAAGCTAAATTCTTTTTTTACTTCTCCCTTTGGTCTTCCAAGGTGTGAACAAAGAATAACCTTAGCTCCGTTTTCTAATAAATATTTTATAGTTGGTAATGATGATACAATTCTTCTTGTATCTGTAATATTTCCCTGGTCATCTTGTGGCACATTAAAATCACAACGAACTAATACTTTTTTTCCTTTTACATCAATGTCTTTTACTGTTTTCTTATTCATAAAAACCTCCATCTAGAGCATACTTTATACTCTTTTTTAATATTTCCAATGCCAAACACAATCTCATTTATGTATTGGCTTAAAATAGGTAAATTTCTCCATAATGTATTATATCCTATTTTCATCTAACGATACCATTGTATACTAAAAAAGAATACTTTTCAAGTATTCTTTTTTAAGTTTATAATATTGTTAATTTCTTTAAATTTAGCCTAATTCAGCAAAATATTTTATTGTTCTTACCATTTGGCTTGTATATGAGTTTTCATTATCATACCACGCAACCACTTGAACTTGATATAGTCCATCTTCTACTTTTGTTACCATTGTTTGTGTTGCATCAAATAATGAACCATATGTTATTCCTATAACATCAGAAGATACTAATAATTCTTCTGTATATCCATAAGACTCGTTTGCCACAGATTTCATTTTTTCATTTATTTTTTCTACTGTAATATCTTCTCCTTTTACAACAGCTATAAGTATTGTTGTTGAACCTGTTGGAACTGGTACTCTTTGTGCAGATCCAATTAATTTTCCATTTAATTCTGGAATAACAAGTCCTATTGCTTTTGCTGCTCCTGTTGAGTTTGGAACAATATTTACAGCAGCTGCTCTTGCTCTTCTTAAATCAGCTTTTCTGTGAGGTCCATCAAGTAACATTTGATCTCCAGTATAAGCATGAACTGTTGTCATTATTCCTGATTCGATTGGCGCTAAATCATTTAATGCTTTTGCCATTGGTGCTAAACAGTTTGTTGTACATGATGCTGCTGAAATTATTTTATCTTCTTTTGTTAAAACATTTTCATTTACACCAAATACTACTGTTGGTAAATCTTTTCCAGCTGGTGCTGATATAACTACTTTTTTAGCTCCTGCATCAATATGTGCCCCAGCTTTTTCCTTTGTTGTATAGAAACCTGTACATTCTAATACAACGTCTACACCAATTTCTCCCCAAGGTAAATCTTTTGCATCTTTTTCTGCATATATTTTTATTGTTTTTCCATCTACTGTAATTGAATCTTCTCCTGCTACTACTGTATCAGCTTTTTCATATCTTTTTTGAGCTGAATCATATTTTAATAAGTGTGCAAGCATTTCTGGACTTGTTAAATCGTTTATTGCAACAATTTCATATCCTTCTTGACCAAACATTTGTCTAAATGCTAGACGTCCTATACGTCCAAAACCATTAATGGCTACTCTTACTGACATAATTTTTCCTCCTTAAATTTAATTATTTTTTCTGTCTTTTGTATTATACCCACTTTATTTAGGGCAATTCAATTTTATATCAAAAAAGAATACTTTGCAAGTGTTATTTTTCAGTTTTTTTATTGTTTCTATAAATTTCTAGCTTGTTGCCTATATGGAGGATTGCAAATGTATATTTATAAACTTAGCTATAATTTATCTCCTAATTCCAAGAAACTGAATAAATATTTTATTCAACGTGCTTAGTTTAGCAACTTTATAACTGATTTAGTTTAATTTTTTTGTAACAAGCTAGTGTATTAAAAAGGCAATGCGTTATGCATTGCCTTTATTCTATCCAAATATTCCTCTTTTCTTCACAGGTGGTTGTTCATTCATTGTTTTTGCAAGTTGTACAAGTAAATCTCTTTGTTCTTTTGATAAACGTTTTGGTGTTTGAATTTCTACTGTAAAGATTAAATCTCCTTCATAATTTCTATTTATTGCTTTAAATCCTTTACCTTTTATTCTAAATCGTGTTCCTGTACTTGTTCCTTCTGGTATTTTAAAGTTTTCTGTAGTTCCATCTACCATAGGTATTTTTAAATCTGCACCTAATGTAGCTTGTGTAAAGGTTATTGGTATATCACATAATACATTATAGTCTTGTCTTGTAAAGATACTATGTCTTTTAATATGTACTGTTATATATAAGTCTCCCTTTGGACCACCTTTTTCACCTGGTGCTCCTTCTCCACGTAATACAACAGTTTGATTTTCATCTATTCCTGCTGGTATTTTTACTTTTATTCTTGCTTGTTTTCTTACTGTTCCTTTTCCACGGCAAGTTTCACAAGGTTCTTTTATAACTTTTCCTTCTCCATGGCAAGTTGGACAGGTTCTTGTTGTTTGCATTTGACCAAGTATCGTTGTTTGTACTTGTTGAATCCTTCCCGTTCCATTACACATAGAACAAGTATCAACTTTACTTCCTGGTTTTGCACCACTTCCATGGCAGGTATCACATGTATCATCACGGTTAATATTAATTTCTTTTTCTACACCTAAAAAAGCTTCTTCAAAAGTAATTTCCATATTGTATCTTAAATCTGCGCCTTTAGTTGGTCCATTATTTGTTCTTGATGAAGACCTACCATTAAATCCTCCTCCAAAGAATGAAGAGAAAATATCTCCTAAGTCTCCCATATCAAAGCCATCGAAGCCAGACGTAGAATATGAATAATATCCACCTGGTCCTCCACCACCAAAACCTTGTGGTCCATTATGTCCAAATTGATCATACATTCTTCTTTTTTGTGGATCAGATAAATTTTCATATGCTTCATTTACTTCTTTAAATTTAGCTTCTGCTTCTTTTTTATTATCTGGGTTTGCATCTGGGTGATATTTTTTAGCAAGTCTTCTATATGCTTTTTTTAATTCTTCATCACTTGCATTCTTTTCTACACCTAAAACCTCATAATAATCTCTTTTTTGTTCAGCCATTTTTGTCCTCCAAAGTTTTATTAATTTATTAAAAACAATACTTTATCTAGCATCATCAATATCATTTTCTGTTTCTATATTATTTTTCATTTGCCTTACTTTTTCTACTACCTCATCAATCATAGGTTTTCTTTTTTCAACTTTATAAAAATCTGCAACCACATCTCTTTCACCATTATATGTAGTTTCTAAATACTCTATATATTCTTTATCTATTGTCTTAGAACAATAAGCAACCATAGCATAGTTAATAATTTTACAATCTTCATATGTCATTTCATAGTCTTCTTGTTTCTCATCAACCCATACATATCCTAAATATGTTAAAAATTCTGGTGCAGATATTCTATCTTCATATAAATAAGTATATAAAGAATCTAAGTTTATATCTCGCAATATCCTATATGCCAATCCTTTATGACCACTTGGTCCTTTTGTAGCATATATTTTATTTTTATTAGAATCAAGAAAATATTTTGTTTTATCCAAATATTCTTCATCTTCTATATTCAGCATATTTTCCCTCTTATCATTACATAATTTATATAGAGGCGGAAAATTACATTTCCGCCACAAATTTTATTTATTTTCTCCGTCTTCTTCTACTTTGTAATCTGCATCATATACATTTCCGTCAGCTTGTGCACCTTCTGTACTTGCATTTGGATCTACGTCACCTGCACCTGCATTTGGGTTCGCTTGTTTGTATAATTTTTCAGATATTTCATAAAAAGCTTGTGTAAGCTTTTCTGTAGCTTCTTTTATTTTATCTACATCTGTTCCTTCTAATGCTTTTTTAACATTATTAATTTCAGTTTCTACTTTTGCTTTTTCTTCTCCTGAAACTTTATCTCCTAAATCTTTTAATGTTTTTTCACTGTTATATACTAAACTTTCAGCATTGTTTCTAGCTTCAATTTCTTCTTTTTTCTTTTTATCTTCACTAGCATGTGCTTCTGCATCTTTAACAGCTTTTTCAATATCTTCATCAGAAAGATTTGTACTTGCTGTAATTGCAACATCTTGGCTATTTCCTGTTGCCATATCTTTTGCAGATACATGAACTATACCGTTTGCATCTATATCAAAGGTTACTTCGATTTGTGGAACTCCACGTGGTGCTGCTGGTATTCCTGTTAATTGGAATCTTCCTAAGGTTTTATTATATGCAGCCATTTCACGTTCACCTTGAAGTACATGTACTTCAACGCTTGTTTGACCATCTGCTGCTGTTGAGAATATTTGTGATTTTTTAGTTGGTATTGTTGTATTTCTTTCAATTAATTTTGTAAATACTCCACCATATGTTTCAATACCAAGTGATAATGGTGTTACATCAAGTAATACTAAATCTTTAACATCTCCTGAAAGTACACCACCTTGAATAGCTGCACCTATTGCAACGCATTCATCTGGGTTTATTCCTTTGTCTGGTTCTTTTCCAGTTACTCTTTTTACAAGTTCTTGTACACAAGGTACTCTTGTAGAACCACCAACAAGTAGTACTTTATGAATATCACTAGCTGTTACTCCTGCATCTTTTAATGCTTGATTAACTGGTGTAGCTGTTGATTCTACTAGATCACGAATTAATTCTTCAAATTTTGATCTTGTTAATGTAATATCCATATGTTTTGGTCCTGTTGCATCTGCTGTAATAAATGGTAAGTTGATATTTGTTTGTTGAACACCTGATAATTCTATTTTTGCTTTTTCAGCAGCTTCTTTTAAACGTTGCATTGCCATTTTATCAGCTGATAAATCTACACCTTGTTCTTTTTTGAATTCTGCTACTAGGTAGTCTATAATTTTTTGGTCAAAGTCATCTCCACCTAAATTGTTATTTCCACTTGTTGCTAAAACTTCAAATACACCATCACCAATATCTAGTATTGAAACGTCGAATGTTCCTCCTCCTAAGTCATATACCATAATTTTTTGGTCTTGATCTTCTTTGTCCATTCCATAGGCAAGTGATGCAGCTGTTGGTTCATTTATAATTCTTAATACTTCTAGGCCTGCTATTTTTCCTGCGTCCTTTGTTGCTTGTCTTTGTGAATCACTAAAATATGCTGGTACTGTTATAACTGCTTGAGTTACTTCACTTCCTAAATAGTTTTCAGCATCTTGTTTTAATTTTTGTAATATCATTGCTGATATTTCTTGTGGTGTAAATTCATCACCTTCAATTTTCACTTTCTTATCTGTTCCCATACTTCTTTTAATAGAGATAACTGTATTATCTGGATTTGTAACTGCTTGACGTTTTGCAATTTGTCCAACTAATCTTTCTCCATTTTTTGAAAAGGCTACAACAGATGGTGTTGTTCTATTTCCTTCAGCGTTTGGTATAACAACTGCTTCTCCACCTTCCATAACTGCAACACATGAATTTGTTGTTCCTAAATCGATTCCTATAATTTTTCCCATTTTAAAATTCCTCCTAAAATTTATTTTTATTTTTTCTTTCTTTTGTAAAAATTTATATAATTTAAAATTTAATAACTTTATTTAGTTTGCTACAACTACCATAGAATGACGAATTACTTTTTCACCTATTTTGTAGCCCTTTCTAAATTCTTCTTTTATTACTTTTTCGCCTAATTCATCATCTTGTACACTACTTACAGCTTCATGATACTCTGGATTAAATGTTTCTCCTACTGCTTTAATTTGTTCTACACCTAAATTAGATAAAGTATCTAATAGTTGTTTATGTACCATTTCTACACCTTGTTTATAGTTTTCATCTTCAGTTTTAGTTGCTACTGCTTTTTCTAGGTTATCTACAACAGGTAAAACTGATGATACAATATCTGAAAGTAAAGAATTGTATAATCCTTCTCTTTCTTTTGCGCTTCTTTTTTTGTAATTATCAAATTCTGCCATTAATCTTTTATACCTATCAGTTGTTTCCTCTAATTCTAGTTTTAGTTTTTCTGTTTCAGCAACTTCTGTCACCTCGTTAATTTCTTCGCTATTTTCTTGAACTGTATTTTCTTCCATTTCGTTCATCCTTTCTATTTATATATCTTTTTCATTCATTTTCTTACTAATATATTTCATTACAGAAATTACTTTTGAATAATCCATTCTCTTAGGTCCTATTATTCCTATTGTTCCTAAATCTTTATCTCCTACTGAATGTTTGAAAGTTACTATACTAAAATCTTTCAATTGTTCATTGTCATTTTCTTCTCCAATATAAACATTAATGTCTTTAGCCATTCCTGAATTTAACATATCTATTACCAAGTCTTTTGTATCTAATACATTAACAAAATTTTTAGCAATTTCTAAGCTTTTAAATTCTGGTAAATCAAATGCTTTATTGGTTCCTTCTAAATATATATTACTTTCTTCATCTATTACTTTATTTATTTGTTCTATTATAGGTTTTATTACATCAACACTATAAGTTATTTCAGCAAATATATATTCCTCCATAGGTTTATCTATTTTGCTTAATGGTTTTCCTTTTAATTTAGAATTAAACAAATTGTTCAATGTTTCTACTTGTGACTCTGTTATATTTTCATCATATTTAATAATCGTTTCTTTAACAAGTCCTGAATCTGTGATTATTACCACCATTAACATTCTTGTTCCAAGTAATACAAATTTAATTTCACCGGATAATCTGCATATCGTTTTTTGGTCCAATTGCAACTGTTGTATAATGTGTTATTTCTGATAGAGTAGTTGTTGCAATTTTTGTTAGATCTTCAATTTCATTTACTTTAGTAGATAACTTAGATTGAATATATTTTATTTCTTCTATCGATATATCTTCATCATTTAGTAGCTCATCAACATAGAACCTATACCCTTTTTCTGATGGAACACGCCCAGCTGATGTATGAGGCTTATCTAAATATCCTATAGTTTCAAGTTCTGCAAGTTCATTTCTTACAGTTGCACTACTGTAATCTAATCCGTACTTTTTTACAAGAGTTCCTGAGCTTACTGGTTCAGCAGTATTTATATATTCATCTATTACTGCTTGTAATATTTCTTTTTTTCTTTTATCTAGCATATTTTTTCACCTCTTTTTAGCACTTTATAAAGAAGACTGCTAATTTCTTTTAATATATTATAACCAAAATTAGCAATTGTCAACCCCAATTGCTAATTTTTTTGTGAATTTTTTGTGAAAAGAAAAAAGTCCTGAGATATTGCTATTTCCCAAGACTTTAAATTACTTAACTAATTATTATTTTATTCCAAATATTCTATCTCCTGCGTCTCCAAGTCCTGGTACAATGTAACCGATTTCATTTAAGTGATCATCTATACTTGCACAATAGATTTGTACATCTGGATATGCTTCTTCAACTTTCTTTATTCCTTCTGGTGCTGCAATTAAGCATAAGAACTTAATTTTCTTCACACCATCTTCTTTCATCATTTTTATTGCATCAATTGCAGATCCTCCTGTTGCAAGCATTGGATCAACAAGAATTACTTCTCTATCTTGAATATCTTTTGGCACTTTATAATAATATCTTACTGGCTCTAAAGTTTCTTCATTTCTATATAATCCAATTACTCCTATTTTAGCATTTGGAATAATTTTGGTTATTCCATTACTCATTCCAAGTCCTGCTCTTAATATTGGAACAAAGGTGTATCTATCTTCATTGATTTTTTTAGCCATTGTTTTTCCCATTGGTGTTTCTACTTCTACTTCATCTTGAACTGCATCTCTCATTGCTTCATAACATAGAAGCATTGCAATTTCTTCTGCAAGTTCTCTAAATTCCTTTGTCCCTGTTTTCTTATCTCTTAATATTGCAACTTTATGTTGTATTAATGGATGTTTAACTTCTATTGCATTCATGTTTTCAATCCTTCTTTCTATATTATACATTTGCCTCTACTTTTTCTTCTTTTTTCTCTTTTTTGTCAACCTTTGGCATATCTTCTTTTTCATCTGGTAATAACAAATTAATTAAAATTCCGACTATAGCTGCTAAACTCATTCCAGAAATTGTAACTGCTACATCTCCACTAACAATTGAAATTGCAGCTCCTCCAAGTCCAAGTACAAGCATACTAGATGCTACTATTACATTTTTTGTTTTTCCAAAATCTACTTGGTTTTGGATTAATACTTTTAATCCATTTACTGCTATAAATCCATAAAGAAGTAAACTTATTCCACCCAATACTGCATTTGGTATTGTCGAAACTAATGCTGTGAATTTTCCTAAAAATCCTAAGCATATAGCAAAAATTGCTGCAAGTCCTATTACCCAAACTGATGCTATCTTCGTCATTCCTACAACTGATGTGTTTTCACCATAAGTTGTATTTGCTGGTCCTCCAAGTAATCCTGCTACAAATGTTGCAACACCATCTCCTAATAATGTTTTATCAAGCCCTGGTTCTCTTAATAAATCTTTTCCTATAATATTAGATAATGATGTGTGATCTCCAATATGTTCTGCCATTGTTACAAGTGCAATTGGTGCAATTGTAAGAACTGCTGAGAAATTTGGTGTATAACTTACAAATGGAAGTGCAAATTGTGGTAAACTAAAGAAGCTTGCTTCTAATACTGGTGTAAAGTCTACTAATCCTGCATATACTGCTGCAATATATCCTGTTACTATTCCAACTAAGAAAGGTATAATTTTTAAGAATCCTTTTCCTCTAACAGCAACAATAGCTGTTACTAAGAATGATACCGCCGCAACAAGCACAGCTCTCCATTCAACTTCAGCACCTGAAACAAGTCCAACTTGTGATATTGCTGATGGTGCAAGTCCTAATCCTATAATCATAATCATTGGTCCTATAACAACTGGTGGTAATATTTTATCAAGCCATCCTTTTCCTATAAATCTTATAATTGTAGCAAATACTACATAAATAAGACCTACAGCCATAACACCTGTCATAGCTCCAGAAAGTCCTCCTTTTAAGTATGCTGCTGCAAGTGGTGCAATAAATGCAAAAGAACTTCCTAAGTAAACTGGTGATTTTCCTCTTGTACATAAAATATAAATTAGTGTTCCAATTCCTGATGTTACTAATGCTACTGGTATCGTAAGTACAACTTCTCCAGCTTGAGAATTAACTAAAATAGGTACCAAAATGGTGGCTCCAAACATAGCAAACACATGTTGAATAGCAAGTATTATCCATTTTGCAATTGTTGGTTTTTCATTAACCTCTAAAACCATTTTACTTTTTCCCATAAGATTTCCTCCTAATATTTTCTAGGGCATACATTACAAAAAATCACTAAAATACAATATTTTAGTGATTCATATTACATATATAACAGAAACAATTGTAGTAAACACAAAAACTAGCAAAGAAACTTTGCTTTCAAAAATTGTAGTAGCTTTTGTTTTTTCTACAAATTCTTTCATTTTTTACACCCTAAAAAATATTACTACATTTTGAAAACAAATGCAATACTTTTTTTAAATTTCTGCTTCTAAATTTTCTTTTTCTAAAAACATTTCATAAATCTTTTTTATTTCTTGCTCTACTCTATTTTTATAGTTATCATTCATTGCATCAGTTTTTAAAGTGGTAATTGTATCATATTCTGGATAATGTTCATCTATATATTCTAACATTTCTTTAGGCATTTGTGAGGTAATAGCAAGTTTAATATCAACACTTGAAACTTGTCTTCCGTTTTAAAAATTTACGATAAACATTTCTAATTTCGTGAATTTCTCTATCATCTGTTATTCCGTTTTCTATTTCTGTCTATAGCTCTTGCATATTTCGTATCTAAAAATAATGAATAATATTCAAATTTATTCTTTTCTTCTAATTCTTTTAAATAATATAATATATCAAGCACTTCTTCTCCCCAAGCACTATTAGGTTCCTCTTTTAGATATTGTATATATCGTTCTCCTGAATACTTTTTATATTTTCTACATACTTCTTCTGGATATGAATGTGTATTAAAATATATTCCTGATACTGGTCTCCATGTAACAAAAGAAATACCTCTAGCATTTTTTACTTCTGGAACAATTTGATTAAAATATTGATGAACACTTGTTGAATTTGTATTTATCCTACCATAAAAATATTCTCTATGCTCTGGATCATTATGTAATGTTGTAAATCTTTCAAGCTGAACAATTAATTCTAACATTGCTTCTTGATCTATTTCATATCTCATCTTACCATTATTGTCATCTAATTTAATATGAGTATCTTGTAACTTTTTTGCAGTAGCTGTGATAATCCATTTTATAATTTCGCCTTTATTCTCTAATCCATAAAAGAAGTATTTTTCAAAATGTTCTTTATTTAATTCTCTTTGCACAAGCATCCCCCCATAACGAATATTATTGTTAATCATAATACATTTTAACAACACTATATCCCCATTGTCAATTATTTTGTCGTTTTTTGTATAAAAATATAGCTCAATAGAAAAAATATTCTATACTAATATTAAGAGAATTCGTCAATAACTCTTACGAACTCTCTTAGTAAATCTATATAATTTGGAACGAACGTCATAGTTATCTACAGACTATGAAATTATTTAATAAATAGCAAGTAGTTTTGCTAAAAACTTTTGTAATAGTATTATAAATAAAGAAGCAGCAGACAAATCACCGATTCATCTACTGCTATTATAGGAGTTTATTATTCAGGCAATGATATTCCATACTCACGTTCATAAGCATCCCTTGCTTCTTTCAATGAACAACCGGGAACCTCTCCTTGCAAATCCACTCTTCTATCATAATACGTAGATTCTTCTGGCTCTTCCCATAGACTAATTGATTCTGCTGGCTCTTCCCATAGACTAATTGATTTGTCTTTATCCATGTAGCATACCTCCTTAATAAAGTGTTGGCAAACTCCTATATTATTAACTTTCATCTTTATGGATTGTATCATACAATTTTATCAAAAGTCAACATTAGTACAATATTTCTTCAAACTTTTATTATTTTCTTTTTCTAGTTGCTTTAAACTCTTTTTAGGTGTATGTAATTCTTCGGGCATAGTTCCTACCAGCTTCTTTAATTGCTTTTCTTCTGTTTAAGATATTCTAAATAAATTTGCAATTAGTTCTGTACTTCTCATATTATCTAAAATATCTTCTCTATATCTTAATCCTTTTCTTTTAGCAATATCATCAGCTGTTTCCTCATTATACAATTCTTTATATCCTGCATTATGAAATTTATCAAAATTCTTAACTCCTGAATTTTTTGCAGTTTGATTAAGCGAATAATTTCCTTTTCTAATTAAATCTCTTTGATAAAATCTTTTTTTATCCTCTGTTAATTCGCTATATTCTTTTTCATTAATCTCTTGCTTTCTCGTTTGCACAGCAAAAGAATTTTTTGCAAGAGCAATAACCTTTTTCTACTATCTCCATTTTGTGCTATTAAATAACAGGCATAACAAGTTAGTTTATAATCTTTTATCATATCTTGACAGAAGTCCTAACCTCTTACAGTTTTTGTTATATTAACACAATCCAGGATTCTGCAAGGCAATATGTTCTCTGCAAACAAAAAAATCAACCATTTTACTGGTTGATTTTTTATCTATCTGTTCTATAAAGTTCGAACAGATACGTCGTTGGAGCTACTGGCGAGAATCGAACTCGCGACCTACAGGTTACGAATCTGTTGCTCTACCAACTGAGCTACAGTAGCATTTATAACAAAATATATTTTAACATACTTTTATTTGTTTTTCTATTATTTTAAATATTTTTTTAATTTATCTTATAAAAAAGAGACTGAAAGTCTCTTTACTCTAATACACTTCCAACCTCTAATTTATTTCCTCTTAAGAAATCACATATATTCATTCTTTTTGCATTTTCACCTTGTATTTCTATAACTTTGATAACACCATCTATTGTTTTTATATATAAACCTCGTTTATCGTTTGCTATTAAAATCTCTCCTGGTAATTGTTCTTTTTGTTCTATTTCATTATTATCTACAATCTCAATTTTCCATAATTTTATTTTTTTATCTTGATACATTGTATAAGCCCCCATAATTGGGTTTAATCCTCTTACAAGATTCTTTATTTCTTTAGACTTTTTTCCTTTCCAGTCAATTTTCGCCATCTCTTTTGAAAGCATTGGTGCCATTGTATAATTATCTCCTTGTGGCACTCTTTTAACTGTTCCCTCTTCTATCTTCTCTATTGTTTCAGTTAATAATTCTCCACCTAATTTTGATAATCTATCCCACAATTCTCCTGTAGTTTCATTTTCTCCAATCGTTACTTCTTTTGTTAAAATCATATCTCCTGTATCCATTCCTTCGTCCATATACATAGTAGTAACACCAGTTACACTTTCTCCATTTAAAACTGCCCATTGAATTGGCGCTGCTCCCCTGTATTTTGGAAGTAGTGATGCATGAACATTTATACAACCATATTGTGGAATATCTAAAATTTCTTTTGGTAATATTTTTCCATATGCCACTACACAAATAAGATCTGGTTGTAATGCTTTTATTTTTTCTATAAACTCTAGATTATTTTTTACATTTAACGGTTGATATACTGGTATATTATGTTCTAAAGCAAATTCTTTTACAGGACTTGCAATCATTTTCATTCCTCTACCTTTTTGTTTATCTGGATTTGTTACAACTGCCATTAAATTATGTCCAGCATTAAAAATTGCCTCTAACGAGTCTTTTGCAAAATCTGGAGTTCCCATAAATATTATATTTAACATATATCTCTCCCTTTCTTATTTTTCAGGTGTTACATATTCTAGTGTTCCTGGTAATATTTTATCCATAAACACTTCTCCATTTAGATGGTCTACTTCATGAGAAATTGCTTGAGCAAGTAGTCCCTTTCCTGTTATTTTGATTTTCTTTCCGTTTCTATCTAAACCTTCTACCGTAACTTCTTCTGGTCTTACTACTTTTGCAAATTTATTTGGAAAACTTAGACATCCTTCCTCTACTGTTTGAGCACCTTTTTCTTTAATTATTTCTGGATTAATTAGTATTATTGGTTCCTCTTTTTCATAATCTGTATGAATTACTACAACACGTTTTAACACTCCGACTTGTACTGCTGCAAGCCCAACCCCATTAAACTTATGCATTGTTTCTATCATATCCTCAATTAGTATTTGAATTTTTTCATCAATTTTTTCTACTGGTCTTGATACTTTTTTTAGGATTTCGTCTCCTTCTTCCCTTATTGTTCTAATTGCCACTTTATTTTCCCCCTTAATATTTATATTACATCATATTTGTTGGATTTACATCTACAATAATTCTCGCCTTTTTATTATATATATATGATTCTTGCAATACTTCGGTTATAGCATTAATCATCTCATTATTAAACTTACCTTTTAAAATAATTCTCCACCTATGTTTATTTTTAATTTTATCTATTGGTGCTGGTCTTGGTTTATATAAATTAACATCTTGCTTACTATTAAATCTTTTTGAAAGCGCGAAATATATCTTATTTGATACATTTTCTACCTCTTTTTGATCTTCCCCACTAATTCCAAACAATATTATATCGCAAAAAGGTGGATATTTCAATTGTTTTCTTAAGCTAATCTCTGTAGGATAGAAAATATCATAATTTCCTGTTTTTGCACATTCAATACTAAAACTATCTGGATTATATGTTTGTATAACTACATTTCCTGGTAAAGACTCTCTTCCTGCCCTTCCTGCCACTTGTGTTAATATTTGAAATGTCTTTTCTTCTGCTCTATAATCTTCCATATTTAAGCTACTATCTGCTGCAATAACACCTACTAATGTTACTTTTGGAAAATGATGTCCCTTTACTACCATTTGCGTTCCAATTAAAATATCTATATTTTCATTTTTAAACTTATTCAATATTTCTTCATGTGAATTCTTTTTTGATATTGTATCTATATCCATTCTTATAGTACTTGCTTTTGGAAACATTTTTTGAATTTGTTCTTCTAGTTTTTGTGTACCTGTCCCAAAATACTTAACTTTACTGCTTCCACATTCTGGACAAATAGTAATATTTTCTTGCTCATACCCACAATAATGGCATTTTAATTTATTTTCTTTTCTATGATATGTTAATGTAATATTACAATTTTTACATTTAGCAGTATACCCACAATCTCTACACATTATAAATGTAGAAAAACCACGTCTATTTAAAAATAAAATTGTTTGTCTTTTTTCTTCTAAGTTCTTTGTAATATACCCATATAACCTCCTACTTATCATTGTTTTATTACCATTTGCCAATTCTTCTCTTAAATCTATTATTTCTACTGCTGGTAAACTTGATTTATTAGCTCTTTTGGTTAATCTTAATAATTCTATTGCCCCATTTTTTGCTTTATAAAATGTATTAATATCAGGAGTAGCACTTCCTAATACTAGTGGGATACTATTTTTGTATGCTAAATATTTTGATACTTCTTTTGCACTATATCTTGGTGGCATTTCAGATTTGTATGAATCATCATGTTCTTCATCAATAATTACTAATCCTAAATTTTCTACTGGTGCAAATATAGCAGACCTTGCTCCAATTATAATGATTGCTTCCTTCCTCCTAATTCTTTGCCACTGGTCATATCTTTCTCCAACTGATAATTTACTATGGAGTACAGCAATTTTATCTTGTCCAAATCTTGCAATAAATCTATCTACCATTTGAGGTGTTAAAGAAATTTCTGGAACTAACATAATTGCCGATTTATTCTTCTCTAATGCCCTTTTTATTAATTGTAAATATATTTCTGTCTTTCCGTGAACCTGTAACACCATAAATTAAAAACTCTTTAAATTCATTATTGTTCATACTTTTTACAATTTCTGTGTATGCCATTTTTTGTTCATTTGTTAACTCTAAATCGCTATCTTGTTTTACATTTTTATTAATAAATGGATTCCTTTCAACCTGTTTTTCTATAATTTCTATATATCCATTTTTTTCTAATGTGTTAATAACAGCTCTTGATACATCACAAAATACTTCTAAATCAGTAGTTAATATTCCATCATTTTCTTTTAGAAACTCTAATGTTCTTATTTGTTTATCAGATTTTATTTTTTTAGTTTCAATATCAAAATCAATTGCTTCAATATCTTTATTTAAATAAACAAAATTTAAACTTTTCTCTTTAACCCTATTATCTAATACTTTTGTGGTCGTTCCTGGTGGTAACATCATTTTAATAGAATCTGAAACATTACAAAAATAGCGTCTTGCCATCCATTTTGCAAGTTCAATTTGTTCTTCTTTTAAGCAAAATCCTTCTTGTATACTTGATATATCTTTTACTTTATACAACGATTCTTTCTTAAAACTTACAACAAATCCTTCCTCTAATCTTTTAGAATTTCCAAATGGCACTAAAATTCTATCTCCAACCTTAATAGTACCAGCAAGTTCTGCTGGTACGTTATAATCAAATGTCTTATTTAAATTTTTAACTGTACTATTTATTATAACTTCTGCTACCATTTGTCTTCTCCTATATTCTTTTATAAGTATATCAAATAAGTAGTTGATTAACAAGTTTTATTCGTTAGTTTTTTATTTTTAAATTCAATTCTTAATATACGATACATGCGTTATCTGCAATAGACAACGCATGTAAATTATTATTATTTTGATACTGATTTTAATTTAACCCAAAATATAGTTGCTACTATAATAGATAAACCTATACCTAATATTAATATTAGATTAACATCTCCTGTTTGAGGTAATTTTGTATCTGTAATAGTATTATCATTACTTGTATTATTTCCTGGTTTATTGTCTCCCGGTTTATTATCTCCTGGTTTATTATCTCCTGGTTTATTATCTCCTGGTTCATTGTCTCCCGGTTTATTATCTTCTGGCTTATTATCTCCTGGTTCATTGTCTCCTGGTTTATTATCTCCTGGCTCATTGTCTCCTGGCTTATTGTCTCCTGGTTCATTATTTCCTGGTTTATTATCTCCTGGTTCATTATCTCCTGGCTCATTGTCTCCTGGCTCATTGTCTCCTGGTTCATTATCTCCTGGCTCATTGTCTCCTGGCTCATTGTCTCCTGGCTTACTATCTGTATTAATATTAATATCTATAGCTTTAGCAGAAACATTAAAACTAGAATTTTCTGAAAGATCACTATCTATCATAATATCACTTATACTTACTTTAGCTATACCAGCTGTAGCATTATCTTTTACTTTAAATGTAAGAACATAAATATCACTAGATGTTATTTTTGAAGTAGAGTTAGATATCACTGTTATACTGTTGTTTATTCCTAAATTTGCCCAATTATCATTTGATACTTTTGCACTTACAAGTTCCAATTTATCTTGATCATAATTATAAGTAGTATCGATTCCGTTTATCCCATCTTCACATGATACTGAAAGTGTTACAGTAAATGTTTCTCCTGGTTTTATAGATTTATTGTTAGCTATTAAATTTACTGTTCCTGTTGACGCATTAACAATATTTATGCCAGATAATATTAAACATAATACCATTATACTTACTATTATTTTCTTCATTTTAATCCATTCCTTTTCCATTTTTTATAAATTATCAATTTTTCCTAATCTATATTTATTAATCTGTAATATATCTTGTAAATCCACTTTACCATCTTGATTTACATCCCCTGCAATTAATCCTATTCCTTTTAAACTTGTTTTATTTAATCTGTGTTTATTCATTTGTAGTATATCTTGTAAGTCCACCTTACCATCATTATTAGTATCTCCTGTAACTATAAGAGTGTATTCTAATGAGCCTACTTTTATTTTTGCATTAGTTCCTATAAGGTCATTTTCCTTCAAAATATTACCAGTTTCATCAGTAATCACTATCTCTTGTTCAGTTTCTACATTTTCTTTAAATATAGAAACTGTTGTTGCTGGTGAAATTCTTGAAATATATTTATCTTCTATTTTATATTTATTAGATGTAATTTTATCTGGACTTACAGGTTTATCTGGTTGTTCTGGTTTGTCTGGCTTATCTGGTTCTGTTGGTTCTTCTGGTTTAATTGGTTGGTCTGGATTTTCAATTCCTTCTTCAATAATCCAATCTACTTTAGCTGTAGCTGTCCCTATATTTCCAGCAATATCTTTAAATCTAAAAGTAAATTCTCCATTTTTTGAAAATGTATATGTATATGGATTTAATACTGTATCGCTTTCATTTTCATCTGTAGCTTCTTCACCATTATTTAAAACTGTAACTTTTTCGCTAGGAATAAGAGTTGCAATTACTTCATTACTTGTTTCAGTTGTAATGCTATATTCAATAGTAGCTGTTGGTGCTATTTTATCTATCCAATTTACTTTTGCTTTTGCTGTTCCTGTTAACCCTGTTTCATCATCGATAAATTCAAATGTAAATTCTCCGTTTTCTGTAAATACATATGTATCACTACCATTATTATTTGTAATTCTAATGTTTGTACTTGGATTTATAAGTCTTGCTACAACATCTTTATTGGTTGGTTCAGTTGTATCATATCCAATACCCGCTGTAGGATGTGGATTTTTAGTTATATCTTGATATAAGTTAAATTCTCTTGCTGCAAACCAATTTCCATTTGTTCTATCAGCAACAATTTTAACATATTGGACTTGTTTATCTCCTTCTATATCAAAACTTTTAGTATTAGCTATGGCTTGTTCAACAGTATCTGCTTTATTAGTATAAGTTAATCCTGTTTTTTGTGATAACACTTCCCAATTTTCACCATCTGTACTTCCATAAATTGTTCCATCATATATTTTTCCATTTCCTCCACCAGCAGGTACAAACTCTACTGCTGATAAATATACTGGTTTATCTAACTTAATAATAATGAATCTTTGAGTATCTGTTCCATTCCATGCAGAATGATATCTTGTATTATAGTTACCATCAATTGCATTAGCTGCTTGACCTTGATTAGCAGTTGCTTCCGTCGAAACTCCTGCAATAGTTAAATGTGATACTGGAATATATTTTCTTGTATCTGGTTGATTATCTTGTGTATAGTTATAAGTAGCAATTTCACTTGGAAGTGCTGTTTTAGTTGCACCTACTCTTACTTGAACTGTTTTATCACCAGTCAAATCTGGTGAAGCATCTTTATATGAGGTCCACGCATCTGTTTCCTTCATACGCCATTCCATAGTAAGATTTGCACCTACAATACGGTTTTCTAAATCATTTGCATATAAATTATTAGGTATAGTTCCATTTGTAATATCTATTTTATATAAATTTTCTTCATCATAATTTACACCAACAATATGAATATATATATCATTTTCTGCTGTAATATTATTTATTTGTTCTTGTGTTAGTTGTAATTTGTGTGGTTCTTCTGCTGTAAATGAAACTTCTTTCCAAGTTTGTTTTCCGTCTATACTATAATCCCAACGTACACCATTTCCATCAAAGCGACTTGATAATACAATTTTTCCTGCATCTTCTCCATCAAATGAAAATGTTGCTATTGTTTTATCTAATTTTCCTAATAAAAAGTTTGCTTCTAGTCTTGTAAGGCTAGGTTGATATACATAATATTTATCAGCTGTATTATTAGGTAATTTACTTGCTTCTGTTAAAATTCTTGTTTGTAAAAGTGTAAATTTATAAGAATTCTCTACACTTGTTAGTTTTGGTTTTATTAAGTTTGTTAGTTGATACATTGGTAATGGGAAACATTTTAAGTTTTCTGCTAATTCTTGAGCCAAGTCATAAAAATCATTTTCTGTTTTGTTTTCATTTTGATTATATACCTCAATTAATCCATACCAAGCATCAATATTTATAGGTTGTATTTCTAATGCTTTTCTATAAATTTCTTCTTGTTTTTCTAAATCACCTTTATATACGTTTGCAAGTATAATATTTTTTTGAGCCTTTTCAAGATTTTCATAATCATTTAATGCTTCTTGCGCAAGTGCCATATAAACCACTTGATATGACCCTCTAGAATAACTAGCATTTCCCCAACCTAGTAGCATTCTTTCGCCTTTTTCTGATGCAGTCCATCCACTTACGTCATTATCAATATTCCAGTAACCTCTTCCTTGTGCATCTTTTGTATAATATAAAAGTGCTGCATGTCCTGGTTGTCCAATAACTGTTGCAGGTATACCATGTGTTGCACGAATATTTGAACCTGTTTTTGATATACCTCCACAAACACAACCAGTTCCGAATTTGTTTCTCATATTCATCCACACTTTATATAGTTTATATTCAGCAGTACCTCTTGTTACAGATATTTCATAACTTTTAGTATTTTTACCTCCTGGTATGGTATAGCTTAAATCGAATAATCCTATTTTTTTATTTTCTTCGCTGTTTTCTCTATCCTTTACAGAAAATAATTCATTAAAGTATTCTTTATTAGCTTCATCATAATAAATTGCATTACCATAATTTGGCCATACATAAGCTATATATGGATGTGGTGTTAAGTAGTTTGTTGTTTTATATTGATCTAATCTATCTTGCACATATGTATTTAACCATAAAATTTCTTCATCATCTATAGCATTGTTCATAATAAAACGCATTTCTTCAACTTGTAAAGCTTCAAACCAAGGTGTAATATCTAAACTTTCAGTTGCTTTTAATTTTCCATTTTTATGCATATATTTATATATTGCATAACGTCTAAGTGCATCTGATTGATTTTCTGTTGCACCTGATTGCATCCATAAACCAACTCTTTGTGAATGTGTTAATGAAAGTGAAATTGCCATTTTTTTGTATAAATCGCCATAAGTCATTTGTGGATACCATTTATTGTTTAGAACTTCTGTATCTATAAAATCATCTTTATATTCATCATAAAGTCTAGCAAGTTGTGTTAATGAATTATAGTAACTTCCACCTTCTGGTGTTCCGCCTAAAATATATAATCTTAAGTTATTTACATCTCCTGTCAACCATTCATATGTATTCTTATTTATTTCACTTTCTCCTAAGAATTTCTTTAATGCATAGTTACCTGCTTTACTAATAAGCTCTCTTTTAAGAACTAATAATTCATATTCAGGATTTGTAAAATCCGCATTGGCAAATTCTGTTTTAATTCTATTATCTAGTTCTGTTATAGATGGAACTAGTCTATCTGCCTCATCTACATATGTATCTTTAATTAATTTTGCATCTGCATAAACAGAATGGTCATTTCCATTATTCCCATTTGAACCTGCTTCTAATTTTAAGAATTTTTCAGTTTTAATGTCTATTTTAACAAATGTTGCATTATCTCCTGGTTTACATACTTTACCTGCTTCATTTTCTCTTAGGTTCCAGTTTTTTCCATCTGTTGATGTATAAATTTTAAATATTACACCATTACTAGAACTTGCTGCTGTTTTATTTAATCCTATATATGCTGTAAAATAATCATAATCATAATTTCTTAAATCATATATTACTGTTGATGCGGCATGAGCCCATATTCCTTTTTCAAATGAATAATACGCTCCCTCTATTTTTACAGAAATTAAAGAATCATCTCCAGCCTTGTCTAAGCGAAGCTCTTTCCATCCAGACTTTGATGCTGGATCATAAGGAATATCTGATAAATAGCAAAATTCTTTGTTTTCCTCAGTTGCAAAAGCTTTGTTACAACATTTTGGTACTAAAAATACTACTAATAATAAAGCAAAACAAATAGCTATTTTAGATAAAATTTGATGCTTGCTTAAGTTATTTTTAATATTTCTTTCCATCAAAAAAACCTCCAATTTTCAATATTATTTTTATTATAGCACATTTTCCCAGTTATGTAAATTCTTTGTGAATTTTTTTATATTTTTTGTATCCTTTATACATTAATTTACTTTAATCTATAATGTCCTGTGATAGGTTCTATATTATTCCAAAAAATTAATGTGTCTTCTTCTCTTTCTGGTTGTGAAGCATTATGTATTAAATATGTAATACCATATTTATTTCTTTTATCAGATATAATTCCTATATGACTACTACCAAAAATAACAATATCACCAGCTTGCCATTCAGCTATGTCAGTTGGATCATTTGTAAGTTTTATACATATTTTTTCAAAATATACTTTCAAATTTCGAACTCTTCTAAAATCTATATTGGGATCTGGTCTTCCATTAACAGCTGGATAATCCTTTACATTCTTTGATATATCTTCATCTATCATATCTTTTAAGGGATAGCCTGCATTTTTAAACGCTCTCCAAATAACGTCTGTACATACTCCTTCATTATCTGGTGGATATCCTCCTTTATAATATGTACTTCTATAGGTTGGCTTGTTTTGAGCATCTTTTCTTGCACCTAACAAAATATCAGTATAATCATCTATTCCATTACCATTTTTATCATTACTACTGTATATTCTTTGAATTCCAAAATCCTCAGCATAATATACTTTCTTATATTTATAATACAAAAATATAATTGCAATTGTTAAAAGTATGATTAAAACCAAAATAATAACTATTGATAATATCTTTTTTAATAAATCCTTTTTCATAGCTTTACCCTCTCTTCTATATGCTATAAATGTAACATATATTTAAGATTTATTCAATAATTATTTATCGCTTTAAGTTTACATATTGCATTCATTTTTAGATTATGGTATAATTTTAATATTAGATTTGTTCTAATGTAACAAAAAGAAAGTTTGCTTTTTAGACTTTCTTTGTAACTCGTTAACATGCTTTATGCACATGCATCTATAGTAAAGAGAGGAAAATGAGTATGAAAAGAAAAAATGTATTTGTTGTAGGTAGTAATGGCAAAATGGGGCGGATTGTTTGCAATCTAATTAAAGCAAGCTCTGATCTGGAGCCTTTTGCCAGCTTTGACCATGATTGGCCAAGTGAATGCGTTAAACGTTCATACTGGAAATGTGGAGATGGTTGCTTAGACGACATTGATGTGATTATAGATTTTTCACATCCTGATGCCACAATGAGCGTCTTGCCGTTCGCCGTTAAAAGCAGCATTCCTATGGTAATTGCAACCACCGGATTTGATGCTGAGCAGGTAAAAAGGATCGAAGAAGCAGCAACCGTAATACCGATTTTCAAGTCGGCAAATATGGGCCTTTGCACCAAGCGTTTCATTTCTGTGGTAAAGTATGCAGCCAGAGTTTTTCCGGCTCCGTATGAGATCTCTATTCATGAGATTCATCATAGTGCCAAGAAAGACGCTCCCAGCGGTACAGCAAAAATGCTTTTTGATGCGGTTAATGCAGGTCGTGATGGAACTTTGTTTTACCATTTCGATTCCAACGACAAAAAGGGCGAAAACGAAGTTTGGGTTTCTTCCGAACGTGTTGGCAGCTTCCGCGGAGAGCATGTTGTTACCATTGCTGGTGCAAATGACTATTTGCAGTTAAGGCATTCTATTGCCGACCGTGCAGTTTTTGCAGAGGGTGCATTGGAAGCCGCAAGATACATCATGCAGCAGACTGAGCCTCGCATTTACACACTGGATGACTTGTTCAATGAGTAAGGCAAAACAGGAATCGCAGAATATCGCGATTCCTGTTTTTGTTATTTATTACTAATATGTATATTACTTAAATCTACTTTAAGTTCTCTTGAAATAATATTCTGTATTTGTGCTATCTGTTCTTCTTTTAATTCCTTTGCTTTTACCACTACACTAACACTTATATCGTTTACAAATATTACTGAGTCCTCAAACCCTTTTGTTGAAAGTAAGTTTTCTGCTATCATTATAGCATTTTTGGTTTGATTTATTTTTGTAATCTCTTGCTCTGATATTGCTTTTTGTTCCCCAGAAATACTTGTGCTCTCTAATAACTTTTGATATGTTTCTAACATTTGTGAATACATTTTTTCTCTTTCTAGCTTTGATGTTGCAAAATAATCATCTGTTTTTGCACTTGTTTCTACTGATGTATCCTTTTCATTGTCCATTGTTTGAGTATTAGTATTTTCATTATCTACATTTGTTTGAATAGTATTATTATTTTCTTTTTCATTAGTATTATTAATTGTATTAATTATATTTTGTTTATCTTTTTCTTCTAATAATTCTCCACTGTTTACAAGTGTTGCATCACCAATTGCGGCATATTGTTCTCCTCCTATTACATTTGAATCTGAAGTCACTGTTGTTTCATTTGCTGTATAATTTAAATAACCTGCTGTAACTAACATTAACGCAATTACTAAAATTGCTAATTGATTTTTCTTTAAAATCTTCATCATTGTTTTTTCCTCCTCAAAAATTAAAGTTTTATTTAGTATATTTTTTCTTTATTTCTGTTATTCTTTTTTCATTTCAAATACTTGTATTTTGTGTGTCTGAAGCCCTGTAACCGCTTCTACTGCCTGAACAATATCATTTTTAATAGTTCCATTTCCCGCACCAGCTGCTGTCACAATTGCACCTTCTATCTTAGGCTTTACAACCTTTCCGAGTTACTGGTACTTTTTCACCATTTTCTTCTTTATATATGATATCCTTTGCTGTATCAGTTTGTGTGGTAGTACGTGTTCCTCCGTCCAGAATCTTTTTCTTCTATTACACTATTTTTATTGTTTTCATTATACATTGCAACGACTTCACTACTTTCTGAATATGTAATTAATACTTTAACTTTACCCACTCCATCAATATTAGCTAATATTGCTTCTAATCTTTTTTCTAATGTATCTTCCTCTACATTTGCTACTGTGTCTGTTGCTTCTACACTTGCTAACTGTTTTGTAATATCTTCATTTATTTCTTGCTTTTTCTCTTTTTTATTTTTATCTCCACTCCAAATGCTATTAATAGCAATAACTGTGATTATAAGTATTACTATAAAAACCACTATGTTTTCTATTTTTTTCTTACTACTTTTCTCATTTTGATTAAGTATTAGCGCCTTAATCTTGTCTTTTAACATACTTTTTCCTCCTTTTAAAAAATAAATAATTTATATTAAACCTTATTGATATTGCATCTTAATGTAGAAGCTTCATTCGTTTATCTTTATACTTTTCTTATTTATTTCATATACACTCGATATATATTTCTTTATCTCACTTTTTTCATTTTCTTTTATATCTTCTTTGATTACATTATTTGTAGCATTTTCTAAAGTGTTTCCTATTGTTACCTTTTCTATTTTATTAACTGTTATTGCATTTGTTTTAGTAGCACTTTTTTCTTCCTTTTGTTTATATACTGATAAATTAACACTACTTATTTTTCCATAATTCAATTCATTTTTAAACTCTATATATAGCTCTATCTTTTCTACTATATATCCTTGTTCTTTTAGTTTTTCCTTCATATCTTGTTTTATATTATTTTCATATATTTCTTCTATTGATTTATCATTATTTTTTGTTAAACTTTGTGATATAGTTTGAGAAGTATCCATTTCTTTAAAATACTTTTCATAATCAAGGTTATCTAAATCTATATTAGTAATTTTTGCTAATATTGGTGATATAATTGTAAATAATATGTATACACCTATTACTGCTTTTATGTATTTTTTATTATTTCCACTTGGTAATATCATTTCTATTATGCTAGCAATTATTACAGCTACAATAATTTGTTCTGCCCAAGTGCTAAGAAAATCAATCATCTAAACCTCACAACCTATCTATACATAAGTCCACTGTTGGATATTTTTATTACTAATGTCACACCTATAATAAGCATCACGGAAACAGTAACCAGCATTGCCAGTAATATTTTAAAAGTATCTCCAATTCCGTGATAGTAATGATATAATTTTTTCATCTGCAATTGGTTCTACAATAGCGGAAGCTATATAGTATGTCCCCATCAGTAAGGCAAGTTTTATTATTGGTATAATACAAATTCCAATTACCACAATAACTCCAACAATGCCTACCGCATTTTTTAAAATATTACTACAACCTATCACTGTATCAACTGCATCTCCAAGAATTTTTCCAACAACTGGTATAAAGTTTGATACCGCCGCCTTAGCAGTTTTTGCAGTAATTCCATCTACACTACTAGATAAGCTTCCCTCTAGCGATAGTATTCCAACAAATAGTGTAAGAGCAATTCCTAATGCCCATATTGTAGTACTTTTAAAGTATTTTGAGATCTTTCCAATCTGTATTCTATCCGATACTTTTGAAATAATTCCAAGTGCAGTTCCTATCAATATAAATGGCAAAAAAACTTTTGTTATCATATTACCAATAAAATTAATTAAGAATAATAATATTGGTTGTGCAATACCAGCTGATGTAATACTTCCCGTGGTCATCATTAATGTTATTAATATTGGTATCAAACTTCCGTGAAAACCCTACTAAATTTGATATTGTATCTTTTGTTAATTTAATAATGTCTGAAAAATTGCTCATTACAAGAGTTACAATTAATATATATTGAACATAATATGTAATTTGAGATATACTTTTATTTTCCAATCCATCACTTATACTTTTTAAAATGCTATGTACTACAATAACTACAATAATGCTCCCGTACTATTGTAAGGGTCTGGCTAACCTCTTTTCCAAACAAATTTATAATTTTACTAAATATAGTTTTATTATCAATATTTCCTTTTATTGCATCACTCATTAAATCATTTAGATTAATTCCAGAAAAAACTTCTCCGTGTATATTTATTAGCTTCAGCTACGAACCCTTTAATGTTTAAGGTTTCAGATTGACTTTTTAAGATTTCTTCTTGTGAAGCTGAGCATGGAGTTATTATTAGAAAAAATGTTATAAATAGAAATAATACTCTTACTATCCTTTTCCTTTGTTTTTGCATTACTTTCCCTTTCTTTAGTTACTGTTATATGTAATTAAAATTGTTCCTATGTGGTAATCTAAGCCTCAATATTTTATGGTAGTACTTTTACTACTGTTTCAAGAAGTGCAGATACAATTGGTATTGAAATAGCAATAATTATTACTTTTCCACCTAGATCTACTTTGTTTGCAATTGCTGTTTCTCCTGCATCTTTACATACACTTACTGCAAATTCTGTCAAAAATGCTATTCCTGTAATTTTTATTAATATTCCTAAAAATTCTCCGTTAATAGCTGTTTTTAGTGATATATTTTCTAGTAATTGAATAATGCCTGTAATTTTTCCTAAACTCATAAACAGTATAATTGCCCCTCCTAAAATAGAAGCATACATTGCAAATTCTGGCTTGTACTGTTTTAGTATAATAACAACAATTAATGTAATAAAAGCTATTCCTACTATCTTAATAATATCCATTTGCTCTCCTTACAAATTAAATAATACTCTAACTGAATCAAATAATGTGCTAATTTCCTTTATTACCATAGTAAGTACGATAACAAGTCCTGCAAGTGTAGTCATCATTGCTTGATCTTCTCTTCCTGCTCTTACTAATACTTGATGTAGCACTGCAACTAAAATTCCAATTGCAGCTATTTTGAAAAGTAAATTAATATCCATAATCTTCTCCTTTGTTTTTAAGTTTTTATATAAGCACTATAACTAATGCAAGTCCAGAAACAACTCCGTAATGTCTTATATAATTTCTCATTTTTTGTATATTCTTTCTCCGCTTTTTCTATTTGTGTATCTATAAATCTATCAGTTAATTCAATTTGGCTTACTTGTCCATCTAGATCTGTTTTACCTAATAGCTTTCCAAGCCCTTTAATAACTTCTTTATCTTCTTTATTCATACTTGTATTTGATACTTCTATTGCATAATCCCACGCATCTTTTGCTGTGTTCTTATGCATATTTCTACTAGCATTTATAAAGATATTTGCAATATTTTCTTTTAAATTACCTGAAATTTCTTTAAATATTTCTGGTACTGGTTCATATGTATATTTTATTTTTGTTTCAAATATGTTTAATCCTCTTTTTATTTCTTTTAAATCTTCTACTCTGTTTTTATATTTGTTTGATATAATTATTCCAATATATGAGGAAAATAGTAGTATTGCTGTTAAACTTATAAATTTTATAATTATCATAATAACTCCTTTTTATAAAGTATATTCAGCTTGTACTACTTTTAGAACTATTTTTTATATTTTATGCTAATACATATTCTAAATTTATTTTATTTAAGTTATAAACCTTAGCTATTTCCCCTTTTCTTTCTTCATCCAAAAAAATAAGTCTTTCAAATATATGTGTATCTATAAGAGTATAAATTTCTGGATTTAGTTTTATATCTTCCATACTTTTTCCATGTACTGTAAAAATCCCTTTAATACCACAACACACTGCATAATTAATTGCTTCTACATCATTTTTATTTCCAATCTCATCTGCTACTATAACTTTTGGCGACATAGAACGAATCATCATTTTCATTCCCATCCATTTAGGAACATTATCTAATACATCGGTTCTTACTCCAACTTCATTTTGCGGAATTCCTTTATACATAGCGGCAATTTCTCCTCTTTCATCTACTACTCCTACTGTTATTCCTTTAAAACTAATTTGTTCCATTCCATTACTTATTTTTCTAACTAAATCGCGAAGCATTGTGGTTTTTCCGCACTCCTGGTGGTGATATTATAAGAGTATTAAACACATTATTTTCTTCTATATTTAATACATGTTTAAGAATTCGATTACTTGCACCAATTATTTGTTTTGCTATTCTAAAATTTAAACTTGAAATATAACCAATGTTTGTTATCTTCCCTTCTGTCATTACAACACTTCCAGTAATACCAACCCTATGTCCTCCTTTTAAAGTTATATATCCATTACATATTTGATTTTGGTATGAATAAATAGAGTTATTACATATGTATTGTAAAATTTCTAATATTTCCTCTTGTGATACTGTTAAATTTTCTAGAACTTGTTCTAAATTTGTATATTTTAATATAACTGGTTTAGATGCTCTTATTCTTATTTCCTCTAATAAATTAATTTCATCAGTACTTTTATCTTGTACAATCTTTCTGTTTATTTCGCTTGCTATTCTCTTTGGAAAATATGACAATATTTCATTTAAATTTAACACTACTTGTCCTCCCGTTTTTCACAAAAAATAAAAAAGCTATATCATATTAATATATATATGCTATAGCTTCTTATTTTAGAACTTTTCACCTATAACAAAAAGTACAATGATTAATCTCATTGTACTTTTTATTAACATTATAATTTTATTCTTCCCAGTTATGATATACATTCATTACATCATCTAAATCATCTAACATATCGATTAGTCTTTGCATTCTTTCAGCACCTTTTTCATCTAATGCTACATATGTACTTGGAACTTGACTTACTTCTGCTTCTACAAATTCTAATCCTTCTTTTTCAAGTGCTTCACGAACATTTGAAAAATCTTCTGGTGATGTTGTAATCTCGTAGCATTCTTCTGCTACACTAAAATCTTCTGCTCCAGCTTCTAATGCAAGCATCATTAAATCATCTTCACTTTTATCAGTTGCTTCTTTATCTATTACAATAACACCTTTTCTTTCAAATAAATATGATACACAACCCGTTGTACCTAGGTTTCCTCCACATTTATCAAAAGCGTGTCTTACATCAGATGCAGTTCTATTTTTATTATCTGTACTTGCTTCAACAATAACAGCTACTCCATTTGGTCCATATCCTTCATAAATTATTTCTTCGTAATTTGCAGTATCTCCTGCGCCACTTGCTTTTTTTATTGCATTATTTATTGTATCATTTGGCATATTTGCAGCCTTACATTTTGCTATAACATCCTTTAATTTAGAGTTACCAGCAGGATCTGGTCCACCCGCTTTAACTGCTATTAATAATTCTCTTCCTAATTTTGTAAATGCTTTTCCTCTTGCTGCATCTGCTTTTCCTTTTTTTGCTTGAATGTTATGCCATTTACTATGTCCTGACATTTCTTCTTCCTCCTTTTTAATTTTTCTATCTATTTTCAAGGCTTTCGAGCCTCTAACCACTTGATTTGCTCATTTTTTTGCTTTGTTGAACTTTGTTGATTTTAGTGGGTTTTGGTAGTTCTGTGTTGAAACGATTGCACCAAAATTGCACCAAAATTGCTCCAAAAAATATTATGTCAAATTGTTTTTTCATTTTTGATAAACATTCGTTTCATACATTTCAATGTGCTTTTTATAATTTTCGTTTTTTATTGTATCATATTATTTTTTATTTGTGTAGTCTTTTTACAAATAAAATTTGTATTTTACTAATTCTAGTTGTATGAGGGCATCTAAATTTACATTATTTTATGTTTACTGTTCTTCTTCATCATTTTCTTTTTTTAAGTCTTCTGCAATTTCTTCTTCAATGCTTTTATTTATTTCATCTTCCATTCCTAATAATATCATATCATTATAAGATATATAAAAATCCCATTCATTATTTTTTCCATTAAATAATCCTAAATCTCTTATATCCTCCAATATGAAATCTTTTACAAATGCTTCATAAAAATCTTCATATGTATCATATTCATAAACAGATTCTTCACCATTTAAATATTCTTTATAATTTTGAAGATTTATCTTCTTTTCATATTTTAAGTCTATAGCTTCATCTCTAATATAAGCATGAACGATTGAGTTATTATTTTGAGGACTTTGAAACAATACTTGTGTATCCATTGTTTTTATATAATTCTCGCAAATTCTTTTATAAAACAGTTCTCTAATATCTATTATTTCTTTTTTTTCTATCCAACTTGAAAGAACTTTTATTTCTGTATCTTTATATTTTCTTTTAAATCTTTCTAAATTTGAAATTACAACATCTTTATCAAAATATGTATAAATTGAAACAATAAAAGGCTTTTCATTAGGACTTTGGCATACTGCTAAAGCATTATAATTCATTTTCTTCTTCCTCCTCATTTTCATTATTCAAATTAGTTTCCTCCTGTTCTGCTGAAAACTGATATGGATTGAAGTATCCTTCTTGATAATTATCTACTAATTTAATTAATTCTTGTTTAGACATATTACATATAGATCTCATCCAATGATTTGCAAGTAATGTTGCATTACCACAGTTTTCTCTACTATCTCTTAATATTTTTATATCAGCTTTAAATTTTTCATATCCTTTGCAATCTTTTACGAGCATCATTTTTCTACTTAAAATTTTTGAAAATTCTTTATATTTCATACCATATGTTACATCTTTATATTCTTTCTTCTTCATACTTTCACATCCTAATCTTCTTGTAATTCAATTTCATCTTCTTCAGTTATATCTCTTGTGATATATTTTTCATAAAATGTTAGTTTTAAAATTTCTAATTGCCTTTCATCATCATAATCATATTCCTTGCATATTTCTTTATAATTCTTATATAATTCTGGCTTTTTATCACAATGAGTTCTAAATTCTAATTTTTGAGATATTCTTTCCATTTCATTTATTAAAATATTTTGAGGATATTTATTCTTTAGACTACTGCAAGCAACATACATTCCATCACTTTTTACTTCTTTTTCAAACAGTTCAATATCTTCATTTGAAATATCATCATTTTCTTGTACTATAAGTGCTTTTGCAAACAATTTAAAACCTTCATTTTTTGATTTGTATAACTCTTTTTGATAATTTACAACTTCAAGTTCATTCTTATTTTTTATAATATTTTCTGCATCTTCTTTTTCATATCTTTTAGCATTTTTTATATCAAAAGTGTACATATCAGTTTTGCTTTCTAAACTTTTTATGTATGCTTGTGAATCTTTAAACTTAATAATATATTCTTTTTTCATTATAATCACTTCATTATTCTAAATTTATTCCATTTCTTCCTCTTCTTGATTCTCTTTTATATAATCCTCCAACCAATCTTTCAAAATTTGTTTTATCTCTTCTTTATTTCCTCCTATTTCATCTATCCCATAATATACTTCACTATCACAATTTAAATAATCATCTTCTCCATTCTCCATTTCCTCATAATAGCATATTTCAAGCCAATTATTATGAATAACATTATACTTATTTTGAAATGTTCCATCTTCAATAGCTTTTTTTAACTCATCATCATATAAAGGGATTTCTATGCCTTTTTTATTTTCAATCTCTACTTCTCCATTGACTTCAATAGTTATTAAGTATCCATTTTTCCTAAAACTAGAAATTATTTCATTATCTTTTAATAAAAGTTTATCACCTGTATAGTCTTCTAAATTATCTACTATTTTAAATATTTCTTTATTCTTTTCCATCGTTTTTTTACCTTTCTTCAGTCTCTTCATCTTCACACATATATGGTGGCTTATTTATATGTGTTTGATCTACATTTTTATTTTTAAAGCAGTTTCCTTTATAAATCCAATGTGCAGCTTCTTTTTCAAAAGTTGTATATGTTTCTTTCCATTTGTTATCTTCAGTATCAAATCTTTCACCATATGGTTCTCCTGCTTGTATAAATGTTTCATAATGTGTTACTGGTGGTACTGAATTTAGAAAGTCATTTACTATATCTTCACTTACGAGGTCTCCTGCTTTGAAAAAATCATCAAAATATGTTGTTTTTGAATTATGCCAATCTGTCATTGTTTTTGTTTTTACATATAAATCATACTCACTCTTCGCCATATCATAATTATCAAATATACGAAAAGAATATCCTTTATCAGTTTCTTTCTTAGAAATATAAAAGCATGTAGTTTCTTCTATTTTTAATTTATTTAATGTTATATCCTTTTTTTCTTCTAATTCTAACACTTCTTTATTCTGCAAAATATTAAAAACATCTTCTTGTATATCAAAAAGGTCTCTCTCTAAATCTAATTTAAATATAGATGCTATTTCACCTTTAAAATCATTCTCATCTAATTCTACATATTTATAGTAATCCATTTTCTTCCTCCTCTATTTGTGCTAATCTATCTAATTTGTTGCAATGTTTTAAGTAATTTTCTTTTAAATTTTCCATGCTTTTTTCTATTGCTTCTTCATAATACTTCAGTCCTTCTTTGATATTAGATATAGTTTCCTTATCATCCTTGTATTTTTTTAAATTTTGTTTTCCACCTTCTATAAGTTCTAAATTTTGTAATATATAATTAACTTGATCCATTGTATCAGCCATATATACATATTCATCTGTTTCAAACTGAAATTGTAGTCTTGGAATATTAGTATATATTTGTAATTTTTTCAATATCTCCTCTAATTTCATATCTAATCTCTTTCTTGTTCATCTTCTAGTTCACTATAATTTTTTTCAAACTCAATACCTAATTCATTCATTTCTTCTTTTGTTAAACCTATTATTTTTGTAAATGCAATGTACTCATCTTCTTCTGTACTACAATGTTCAGAAACATAACCCACTAGTTTATTAAATATTTCTTCTTTTCTTTTTTGTTCCATTTGTTTTACCTCTCTTCTTCTAAATTTTCTGATAATGCTTCTAACATAGCTCGTATATTTTTATCTATCATATTTAATTCTTCTTCTAAACTCATATTATCTTTCAATTCTGAAAAACATTTTTCTGACAATTTGAGTAAATTATTATTTAGAAAATCAAACTCATTCTGTTTTAACCATCCATCTTGTAAATATTCATCTAGTTTATTTTTAATAAATTCATCATAATTTTTCTTATCATTAATACAATCATTTATTTCATTTTCTAAAATATTACCCTTTATTTGTTCATAAAGAATTTCCTTTGTTATTTGCTTCTTATTTAATATTTCATCAATCCCTTCATCATCTCGTAAAATTTCAATTATTTGTTTCTGCATTTCTTCTAGTTTTTCATAATCTCTAAATACCCATTCTCCATATCCTAATTCAAACATTAGATTTGCCAATCTTATTGAGTGCTTTTCTCCAACTTCTTTTATGGTTATGTACTTTATATCTTCTGAATCTTTTTGTTTATTGTAGAATGTTTCTATTCTATTCTTTGCAAACTCTATTCCATCTTGCCATAGAGATAGGTTTCTTTTAAAAATTATATGTTGTTCTTCTTCATATCTTAATATGTCATCTACTGTAATTTCTTTAATTTTTTCTGTATTTATATAATCTATTTTTTCTTGCTCACTTTTGGTTACAATTCCTTGCATCCAATTTTGTACACATCTTTTAGCTTGTTCATATGTTACATCTTTCCAACCATTAAATAAGGTTTTTATTTGTATTTTTCTTATTTTATCCATTGTTATATTTCAACCTCATTACTTTCTTCATTTTTATTCTCTGTATTTGAATCAACAAATTTATTTTCTTTATATGCTTCTAAAAAAGCATCATAGTAGGGTTTTCCTTCATATCCATTAATCATAGCAACTATAATGTTAAGGTATTCATCTTGTGGATCATGACAAGGAATATCAATTATATTATCAAGTACATTAAAATTTTCATACACAAAGCCAGATAAGTCTAAAGTTGCTACATTGGTTTTTTCATTATAATTAACTACTTCAACCTTTTCGGCAATAATCTCTAAAAGCATATTGTAAGAATCTTCTTCATTTAAATTATCATAGTCAATAGAAAAACAACATCCTGGTATTTCAACTTCAGTATCTTCTATATCTACTTCATTCAATTTTAAACTCTTTAATGTATTCAAATCTTTACCTCCTATGTTTCTCTTTCATTTTCTTCTTCATTTTCAAAAAATTTAAGATGATTCTTTTCATCTATATATACAACTAAGGCTTCATATAGACTTTCTGTTGTTAAATTATAATCAGATTTTAAAAAGTCTTCTGCTATTTGTTTACACTTATCATAAACAATATCGCATTCTGGATTGGAACTATTTGAGAACTCTTTATTTAATAAATCATAACCTAAAACAAACATTATATAATCTCTATCACTTTCCAATTTACATTTCCTCCTCTTCTTCCTGATTGTAAAAATTATTAATTAAATCCATGTTCTCTACATATACATTTATAAAATAATTCATCATATAATCTTTTAAACTTTCTTCACTTTTCATTATTTCATCATTTATAGGATCACTTGTTAAATTATCTGTTTTACATTCTTTATTATCATACAAATAAGATATAAGATATAATCTGCCTTCTTCTGATATTAATGCAACATTTAAAGGATTTTCATCAACTTTATCCATTTGCATTGTTATAAGTTCTCCATCAGATTCTAAATCTTTTATATTAGATTTTTTTAATTTTTCCCAGTCTCGTATTCCATCAAATGAAAAATATAAATTACCAGATAAACTAACTTCAGGTACATTAATATCAATTTTTTCAGTTGCTTTTACATCTATTTCCTCATAATCTTCATAATCAAATGTTATTTCTCTATCGTTGTATTGTTGCATAGCATTTTCTAAGGCTTCTTCTTTAGAAGTTGCCTCTATTGTAACAACTGTACTTGCTTTTTCTGTAAGCCTTACATCAAACTTTCTTTTACTATTTCTATATGTTTCAATAGGTTCTATTATTATTTTAAAATCTTTTAGGATTTCATCAATATTAGGATTGTAATTTGACATTTCTTCTTGCCATTTATTTAATTTTGCTTTTGCAACATCAATACCAGCTTTAACATAATATTTGATAGAAACACTTAAAGCAGCCATTTCAAAATCTCTTAATTTTATTTCTTGATTTAAGTCTTTATACAATTTTAGTAAGTTTTCTCTTTTGCAAGATGTCTCATAGATTCTTTTATCATCTGCAACAACATATATCATGTCATTATCTGTATTTTCATTTATTACATGGTCCAATTCTTCTAATGGATAATCCCAATTATTTTCTGGTTTATAATATTTTGATTTCAATAATAAATCTTTATTTCCTAATACAAAAATCATTTACAAATTCCTCTTTATATAAAATTAAAAGTTATAAGTTTATGCGTGTACAAACCTATAACTTCATAATATTATTATAAATACTTGTATTTGAGCTTTCAATTCCCTTTTTATTCCCTAACTTCATCTTCTTCAGTATCTTCAATTTTAACTCCATATAATTCGGATATTTCACTAATGGTATCTATAATATCTGTTTTAATCTCTTCGTATGACATTTTTTCTTGAAGATGATTCATTTCGATTACTTCTAGTTTATCTAAAATTGCTCTTTTTAGTTCAAATGTAAAAAATGTATTTGCTAAATCTAAAGATTCAGCACTAGTTTTTATTTTAAGTATATCTATTTTTTCCATATTTTTTATAATATCAACTAATTCTTGTGTACTCTCTATTTGGCTATTATCTAATTCATATAGTAAAAAATGTACACCTTTTGAGTAGTTATGGTCAAAATAGTGCCAAATATCTTCTTTAGTTGTTAGTCCTTTTGTAAAATCCCAATATGTACCATCTAGTATTTCTTCACCCTTTTTTTCTATAAAGGGTATATCTGTAAGATCCTCCCACTTTTTTTCTAAAAAGCGATCAATATATTTTTGTTCCAACCTAAATTTTAAATTAGATATATTAGATACTTTAATAATATTTTTAGATACAAGATAATTTAATTCAGTAATTGAATAATCAGCTAACTCTATATCTTTGTTTAATTCAAATTTATTTCTATTTGTGTTTAATTGATTTTCAAATGTACTAACAATCTTTTCTTCTAATTCTTTTTTTATCATTGTAGTTCCTTTTATTCTTTGTGTCATTTCATTTAATCCATATTTGTCCCATACATATCCTATAATATCATTATACATATAACTGATATTAGTTTTTGGATCATCTATAATATCTCCATATTCCACTTTCCATGTAATAAGAATCTCTAATAATTTATCTTTAGTTATTGCATATAATTGTTCAAGTGCTTTATTGTCTCCATTATTCATAAACATGTCAATAACTTCTAGTATTTTAGGATTATCTTTTATCCCATTTTCAAGTGCTTTTCTAGCAACTAATAAGTCTAACTTTTCATTTACTATGTATTCATGTATATATTTTTCAGGATTATTTACTTCTTCTGTTTCTTTATGCAAAACCATATTATCAATTTCATCTATAAAATCTGGATCTGAATAAAATTGTATAAAATATCCCCCTGTATTTTCTCCAACATCATCACATGTAGTATAATAAACATCATTATATTTGTTTTCTATTCTCACATTTCTTCCTCCTCACTTTCAATATTTTCTATTTCTTCTTTATTATTAAGAAAACTATAGTATTTATTTTGAAGGTCTTGGATATATTCCATATCTTTGTATTTCTCGAAAAAGAATTCATTAATTTTGTCTTTATTATATATATTTTCATAAATATAATTTAAATTTTTATTAATAGTTCCCACATTAAAATCATTACTTCCAATTACCATATATTCATTGATTTTAGCTGATATTTCTAATGCTTCAATATCTATTTGTTTTTTATCAAAGACACATTTTTCTAAATAAGTATCATATATTGGAAATAAAGTTTTTTTTCCTATTGTTATTGGTAAATCTAGGTTATGTTCAAATTCAAAAGTTCGTGGTTCTACTTTCATTATAGAAAATGATTCTCTCTCATTATATAAGATATATTTATTCCCTAGATTACTTTGAAAAGCTACTGGATAATTATGATTAAGAGAATATATTAGTTTTAATTTTGTAGGCTCTTTTTCTAAGTTTCTTTTCATTTTAGCAATTTTATTAATATATTCTTCTACTTCTTTCTTTAACTTATTATCTAATGTAGGTTCTATTTGAAAATCTTCTATTGTTCCTAATCTATAAGATTGTTTGGTTATTATATTTTCCGTTGGGTACATATCAAGAAAGTATAGATAACTTTCTAATACTTTACTGAAAATTTTTTCACATTTCATAGTTAAATCTTTATAAATAAATTCTCCTTTATTTGCCACATTTATAAGATATTCTCTATTTAATTCTTCTGGATTGTATAGATATATTTTTCCATCTTTATTTACCATATAAATTTCATCATTATATTCTACATTTTCTTTTTCCTCTATTGGAAGAATTGTGTCTCCTAAAAAAGAATGATAATAGCTTTGAGATTTATTTGATGCCATTTCAAATTCTTTAAGTGTTTTTACTCCTTCAAATTCCTGTAAAATTTCATTAAAATTTTTATCACATGAATCTTCAGCTTTTCTAAATTTTACAAACTCTTCCTTATCTCCGTTAAACTCTGGTGTAGAATATAGTTTATTTTGTTCGTGATCATAAAAATATATTCTTCTTCTTGTCATCTTTGTTATACCTCTTTTCTCTTTTTATTATTGTTCTATTTCTTCGCTATCATCATTTGATAAAACTCCATCAAATAACACATTATCATAATCTCCAATTTCAACAGCATCAAATAAATCACACAACATACATAAAGCCACTCTATCTTGTTCATCTGATTCAAATTTGATACCATCATTAAACTCATCTTGTAATCTTTTGCATAAGTCATCTATATTTTTATAATAGGCTTTAAATGCTTCATAAAATTTTTTATACCCTTCTCCTATATTTTCCTTATCTGGATTCAAACTGTATTTATAACTGTGAAAAATTTTATTGATGTCTACTTTTTCTTCTAAATTTAAGACAAATAATTCATCTGCTGTAATCTTTGAAATATTATCAGGATAAACATAAATATCATCTTTACTTAATTTAATCGGTTGTAATTTATTTTCTTCATTTCTTTTTTGAATTACTGTAACTAAAAGAGATTTATAATTTAAGTCAAAATAACTACAACTAGAATGGTAATTTTCTATTTCTAAGTTATGACCATTTAATTTATTGCATAAGTCACTCAAACTTTCATTATTTTTATTAGCAACATCAATTATATGTTCTAGTTCTTTTAGTTCATTTTGAGCTAATGTTATTGCTTTCAGTACATCATAAGGGCTTATTTTTAAGTTGTTTAAATATTCTTCATCTTTCATAGTTTCTATAATTATCTGTTCATTTGTTTTTAACATTTTTATACTCCTATTTTTTTATTCTTGTATTTCTTCTTTTTCTAATTCTAAATTGTCAAGCCAATCAATTGCTTCTAAATTATTATTTATCAGTAAACCATCAGGTCCACTTGCTATAATTCCATCTTCTCTAATGCAATATTTGGGAATATCAATATTGTGTTTTTGACAGAAATCTTCTAGTTCTTCTTTAGAGTTTATTATTTGTACTAACTTAGGATTAATAACTCTATATGCACAATTAAAATCAAATCCTCCTGTCAAGTCTATTTCAAAATTAGTTTCCAAATCGTTTGGATCTTTTACTAATAAAAATTGATGTTCATATAATTTAGAACTTGCTTCCAAAGTACATTCAAAAATATAAGAATATTTTTCTGTTTCTTTGTTTGAATAGTAACTAAATTCTTCTATTCCATTTTGTTGATTAACAATATTTCCAGAAAAATAGTTATTGAAATTAATAGTTTTCTTTAGTTCGTTTTTTGCCTCTTCAAAATCCGAATACACATTTAATTGAAAAGGTTCACCTTTGTTGTAATCTTCTTCTGTTTCATATATACGAATCTCATATTTGCATTCTTCATCTCTTAATTTATCAATTTCTTCTCCTTGTAAATATCTTATTGCATATTCCTTTTCTTTAAATTCTTCTGTCCACATATTTCCATTTCTATTATCTATAGCAATAAAACTATCATCTTTTTTATCAACCATTAAAAAAGATTGCTTTTCTTCATCTGTAAATTCTTCCTGATTATTTAACTTTTCAATTAATATATTAAATTCTTTTTCAGTAATTGTTTTTATGTCTTTATCTTGTATTACTTCATTTTCAAACTCTTTTAATTTCTGTTCTTCTATAATTTCTTGATAATCATTTTCAAAAAATTCATATATTGATACTGGTCGCATTCCTTCTTCGTGTGTGTCAAAAAATTCTACAACATAATTGTTGTAATATCCTAATAAACTCAACAAATCCTCTTTATCCATATTTTCTATTTGTTCTGTGGTCATTATATTTCCTCCTCTTCTTCTCTATCATTTGAAGTTTGGTGGTATTTTTGTAGTGCTAATTCTAATCCTCTTTGTATATTTGTATTTGAATTAATATCCTTAATTGTTAATCCACAAGCCATTAAAGTATCTCGCAACTCTCCAGTATAACCATATTCGTGATTTCCAAGTTCTTCTTCAAACATTCCCTGAATAAATTTTTCCCCTGTTATATCATTTTTTATTGCTTCTTTTAATTCTTTATAGTGATTATTGTTCATATCATTATATGCTTGCTTGTCCTCTATTTTTACGAAACCACCAAAACCTATTGATACTATTTTATCTTTATCATTTTCAGCTAATCCCAATTTTTTTAGTCCTTCTTTTATGTCTTCTTCTGTAAATGCAAAAGCTACTGGAAAATTATTAAATTCCGCTTGATGCCTATTCTTCATTTCTACATATGTTTCCATTTATATCTACCTCTTTATATTATTGTTCTTCTTCGTTTTCTTCGCTTTCTTCTGGTTCTTCTTTATATAATTCTTCATTGATAAATTTTACAAAATCTACTGCTGTTTTTTTATAACCTGCTGCGTGTATTAAATTTTCAATTTTTACACTAAAATCCTTATCTATTTCTCCATTGTCATATTGTTCTAATACTTCTATTACTATATAAGGTTTAATATTTTTTATGTTTATTCCATTCAATATCTCGTCTATTTTCTTAGTCATCCAATTAATATCTTCTTCAAAGAAACACATATCACTACCATAATAAAAATTACCATTTTCTTCTCTAACCGAATCAACATATCCTATAGCAATTTCCCTTTTCATTTCTTCTGATAACATATTAACTAAGTCTTCTTTATTTATTTCATCATCCATTAAATAATCAAATAATGTGTCAATATTTTCAAATTTTAAAACATTGTGATTTTCTAGTGTTTTTTCACCTAAATCATTAAAAATAATATCGTTTAAATTCTTGTTTATTCCTGTTCTTTCTTCAAAGACTTTACTCGCTTCAGTTAAACTTGTATAATATGAACCTTGCAACCAGTCAAAATATGTTTTACTTTTATGAACTCCTAGTCCATTAGTTACTACATATGGAGATTCTTCAACACCTAATTTCTTTATTAAAGCCCAATCTTTTTCTTTTTCTAAAATAATTGCTTGTCCAAAGTTAATATCTATAATAGCATCTCTGACTAAGTCTTCTTCTCTTACACAATTTCTATATTCTCTTACTTCGTGATCCTTAAAATCTTCGTAATCTAATACAATTTCACCAGCATTATATTTATCTTCTACTTTTTCTAATGCTTCTTCTAAATTGTTAGCTTCAATATCTTCTACTCTTTGTGATATTTCTTCTATTTCGATTTGGAATTTTTTCATATATGTTCCTCCTACTTTACTATATTTCTTCTTCATTATTTTTCTCTAACATTTCATTCATTTGTGTTTGATAATTTTCTATGTCCTTTAAGTTTATCCATTCTGGTTTTTCTTCTTCAGAAAAAGAATTATATATTTTTTTCATTTCTGCTATGTGTTTATCTACATCTTTATAATATAAATGACCTACAAAACCATTTCCATTACCTAAAAAATAATCACAATCAGCTCTTAATCTATCTAACATCATATAATTATGTTGGTTGGCTTTTTCTTTTTCATAATTAGGATCATCTTTTGGATTATTCACTAATTCATATTTTTCCAAATCTTCAACCTCTCTCATAGGTTCTTCGTAATCTTTTGAGCAATACATTAAATGTACTTCACCTATATTTTGATTTCCATTTTCACAATATAAATTCTCATTTTCATCTTCATAATAGTAATTGTTATTTTCTTCATATTTATATATTAATTTGATTTTTTCATTTAAGTATTTTTCTATATTGCTATATCTATTTTTTATACTAGCATTTTCATTAAAATCATTAACTATATGTAAAAGAGCTTCTTTAATTCCTATGTATCTTCTACTCCATGTCTCGTTTGTTCCTATCTTTTTACCATTAATTGAAAATAGAAATGGTGAATACTTTTCTTCTTCTCTTGTTATTGTAATATCCCAAGTATTTTTGTATAAAAATGTTATTTGTTCACCGATTTTTAATTCATTTTCTTTATCAATTATTTCTTTTGCTAAATTTCTATTAAATTTTATTTTTTCCATAGAGTTATTCCTCCTACAATTTTAAATAGTTTCCTCATCTTCCTCTTCTTCTATATTGTTAGTTTCTTTATACTGTTCTATTTCATTATGAATTAATGAGTCTACATAGTCATTAAATTCTTCATCTTCAGCTATTTTATTGCTAATTTCATCTAACATAGATTCAGTAATTTGATTACTTTGTAATAAAGTAGGATGTGCAACTTCTAATATGTTTAACAAAGTTAATTTTATACTGTCTTGATAACTACTGTTAATATTTTCTCTATATTCATCAATATTTTCTTCATTTATTATATTTTCTATAATACATTCTCCATTTATGTATTCTTTAAAAAAGTATTCTATTGGATATTTATATTTGTAAATATCATTTGGCTTACGAGATAAGTGCCATAACCCTTCATCCGTTATAGAATTAACATCTAGGTCCAAATCTTGATATGATTGATTACATTCTAATTTAATGTATTTAATAACAAGATTTGTTTCTTTATAAAAAACTTCCATATTACAATTATATTTTTCTTTAAATTCTTTAAGTCTAATCCAAACTTTTTCAATTGTATCAATATTCATTTTTAACCAATGTGTATATTTATATTTCATATTTAACTCCTAAAATTTATAATTCTTCAATCTCTTCTTGCTCTAATTCACTATTCAATGTATTCTTAAATTCATTATCTAAACCTCTTTGATATATATATGGATATTTCATTATAAATTCAATAAATTTGTTTGAACCATCCACATTTTCAATTCCATGTTTTTCTATGGCATCTATGTATTCTCCTATTTTTATATAGTCTGGAGATTGTGTTAGATGACCAAGTCTTCTTTCATAAATAATAGTTCCATTATTGCTATTAAAATTCATATATTCATCATATACTTCTCCATGACCTTCATCAATTTTATGAATAGGAATGATTTCATATATACCATCTCTTAATTCTTTAGGTTCTTTTTTACTATTTTTAATTATTGAACCTCTTTCTTTTTTTATCATCTTAATAACAAATTCATTTCTCTTATCTTCTGCTTTTTGTACTTTAGGTTTAAATTCATTGTATATAGTTGTAGATTCTTCCTTAGTTAAATCTTTATAATTTCCCCATCTATTTGCTATATCAATTGCTTTACTTTCTAAGCTGCGATGTTCATTTATAATTTCTATAAATTCATTATCGTTCATAGCTTTATCTATTGCTATTCTATATGGCATAATACTTTCATTACTTCCTCTAAAATCACAATTACTAAAATACATGGAAATAACTGCTTTATCTAGCCCATTTATACCACCAGTTATATATGCTTTAGTTAGATAATCGGACTTAACACTATGGTATGGGCTATCATCGTTGCTACTATGTGTACTTATATATATTCCATCTTTTTTAAATGTAATTCTATTAATAAGCTCTACTGACATTTTTTACAAAACCTCCTCTGTTTCTTCTGTGATAATATCAGGAAAATTATTTCTACCTTGATGCTCTTCTCTATATTTTTCACCTTCTATTTGAAACATTAGCATTTCAAATGATCTAACTAGATTTATATCATCTAGTTCTCTAAATTTTTGTTTATCAAGAATTATACCTTTTTTTAATCTGTCTATGTAAACATCCATTATTTCGTGAATATCTATTATTTCATCAATATCCATTATTTTGTGAACATCCATTATCTCATTTCGTGTACTGTTTTTTTCATAGAAGTTCCTTATTTTGTTAATTCCTTCTGCTAATATAAAACAATCTTCACACTCAACATTTGGATCATATTCAAAATTCTCATCATATAAAACTTTAGTAATATAAAATTCTATTAATGTTATTGGTCTTTCAATAGGATTAAAATCAGCCCATTCATGTTGTATATATTTTTCAGCATATTCTCTTAATTCTTCATATTCATCTTTGTATAATTCTATTTTTTCTAATGTTTTATTTGAATCTGAATGAACTATTCTAATATTAGCTTTTGATTCCAATACATTAATGTCAAAGTATATTTCATACTCATCTTTATTTAAATTATTCTTTTGAGCAATATTTTCAATATCTAGTTTTTTAATTAATGGTTGGCTAAACTCTAAATCACACCAAAAACTTAAAATTCCACTTTTTTCTTTTAATGGATTAGATTCAGGAGAATAATCAAATTCATAATCGTTTTTTTCTATTTGTTTTCTATCTTTATTCAACATATTTCTTCTTCCTCACTTTCATTATCAAGTGTTGAATTTTCTTCTAAACAAGGTTGTAGCATTTTTTCTAAATATTCTGCCATTTCTTTTTGTGTTTGAAATTGCATATACTTATAACTCTCGTGATATGCTGATGAATCTATATCTAAATCAAGTTGAGCAGTTGCTATTTCTAATTTTCCCCAATTATGTGTTATCCACATTCTCTTATTTAAAATTTTACTTTCACAAATAATCCAAAGTGGAGTTTTTCTATCTACCAGATATTGATTTGTCATATACCATGTTGAATGGTCTACCAATCTATCTAAATCAGCTGTAAAAAGAATTCTATATATTTCTCTGTATTTCTTCTTGTACATTGGATTCTCTAAATCCATTATTCTTCTCATACTATCTCCTCTTCTAGGCAGTCAATGTCTTCATATTGTTTGTCTTTTTCTATTTCTTCTTTATATGTCATATCCCAATCTTTAATCTTTAAAGTTTCAACTCCCCAACCTATTTCAAAAGTTATATATAAATCTTTATATGGAATTGCAATATTATGTGTATATATTTTATTTCCCCAAATTGTATCTTTTGTTAATTTATATAGTATTGAACCTTCTTCAAATTTGTCATCATTTATTTCTTTATATATCTTACCTGCAATATCATAAGCTAGTTCACTAAGACTATAACAGGAATATCCTGTATTTATAATCTCATCTATGCAACTATAATAAAAATCGTGTAATGCAAATCCATATTTTTCTGTAAATTCATTTTCACTCAAATTTAAACTCATAATTCTTCTTCCTCATCAATTTTATTTTCTATATTTTCTTTATAAAACAATGTATCTTCTTCATTTACATCTAAGCAGCTACAATGATTGCAAAATAATTGTATATTCAAAGATTTAACAAGTGGTAAATAGTGATTTTTAAAATTATTCCATCTATTTAATTCTTTTCTTATCCATATTTTATCTTCACAATCAGCTTCTTTAAGCATTTCTTTTCTAAAATTCATTTGAAAGTCACTCTCTGCAACAAGGTCAGCTAATGTCCATTTTTCTGGATATGCTTCTGGCTGTCCTAATTTAGCACCATTGGCTAAAGCTATTTTTTGATCTAAGACTAAATGTTCTCTTCCTGTACACATACAAATATCATTAAATCTTTTTTTAGCTTTTTCAAATTCTTTATTAAAGTCTTTATTGTATTTAAAATTATTTATATCCCTTTTAGATTCTTTTAAATTCTCTTGTTTTCTTAATTCAGTAAGACTTATGAAAGGTTTTCCATTAAAAGTTATCTCCTGAATTCTTTTAAATTGCTTTAAAACTCCATTTTGCAATTTATCAAATTCCTCATACAATTCCATTGTAAAATACTGTAGCATTTCTTTTTGAGATAATACCCAACCAGAACTATATAAAAAACTAAATATTTTATCATTATTACTTATAAAACATAGTGAATTATCTTCATTGTCATAATATGCTTCTTTTCCTGGTGTAAAATGATAGTTTTCACTCTTTCCAAGATATACTCTATCTTCTGTATCAACTAAAGCTGTCATTCCTTCATAGTTACTTATACAAGCTGAAATTATTTTTACTTTTTTAGTATTCATAAATGATTTTCCTTTCATTATATTTTTTACCTTATTACTTTTATAGAGTTGTTTCTTCTTCAGTTACATTTATTTGTTGTTCCAATCCTTCTACAATCAATCTGTAGCAATTATTTTTTACTTCTTCTAAACTTTTCATATTATCTAAATTAAAATTATCTGATAAAATCCTTTTAGATATTAATTCACATTTATCAATATTGTTATCACTTGTATAAATTGAGGCTATCATTTTCCCTTTTTCTTTTGTTATCTCTAAAATATTTCCATTTTCTCTGATTGCAATAAGTGGGCTTCTGTAATTTTCATAAAAATAATTGTCTTTGGCTTTCCATTGTAAATCTGCTAAATCTTCTGCATCTACCATGAAAGCTGCAATATCTTTTTCAAATTCTTTTCCCATTTCATACATATATTGTTTTATTCGGTTTTCTTCTCCTGGATTTGTTAAATATCCAATCATCATTGAAGTATCAGTATATTTTAATTGATACTGATTATTTTTAACAACAATATCGTAAGATAAATAAGCATTTTCATTGCTAGTATCTTTTAATGTTGGATAGAAGTAAACTTTTAATTCTTCATTATCTTTATCTATTAATTCAAATATTGGTCTACCTTTCATATCAAAACTTTTAAGTACATTATCTAACATTTCTATCTTGTCTTGCTTTGTTAAATCGCATCTTTTCTCAAATACCATTTCCATTCTATTAAATAAAGAACATACTTCGTTTAAATTGTTATTCAATTTGTTTGGTATAATATTTAAAATAAATCTTTCTTCGTAAACTGATGGAATTATATGTAGTTCTCTATGTCCAGTTCCATTTTTTATTATTTCATTTATCTTATTTTCATATTTTTTGTATGTACCTAAATCCCCTAAGACAGCAATATCATTATAATAATTTTTAATTTCTCTCAAATCATATGGGCTACTAAAAGAAATTTTATAAAGTTCATTGCTTCTATCTGAAAACTGAAGCATTCCGAGAAATAATACTTCTTATTAATGAAGCATATTTTTCTTCAAATGTTTCTTTCCATTTATACATTTCACATTTTCGATATGAAAGAGGAGTCATATTTCCATCAGCAATATATCCTGTTATCTTATTGTTTTCTTTATCTATCTCTAATTTTTTTATATAATCACAGGCCATCTTTATAACTCCTCACTTTCTTCATCTTCTTCTCCACCAAACATATAATAAATTTTTTTAAGTTCTTCATCTTCAGTTTTTATAGCTTCATCCTTTATATCTTCTAAATTATCAATATTTTCTAGTGTTTTAATTCTTTCATAATCTTGCCATAAATTTGTAAATTCTTTAGAATACCAACCTGGATATTTTTCTTTTTCTTGTTCTTGCTCAATTTTAAAATTATTTTTTTCCAAAGTTGTTATTCTTTCAATACATTCTTTTATAGTATCTGGCATATAATATTCAGTTTCATTTCTATACTTATCAAATTTATCTTTTAATTCTTCTTTCAGTTGATCCACTTTATGTAATATAATATCTTCTGTTGTTCTTATTATTTGTTTTTCTATATCACTAAAATCTTCTGAATTTATTGTAACCTCCGATTTATTAAAAGTTACTGCATTTAAATTTTCAAGTTCATTACTTGAATGCAAACTAATTTTTTTACCATATATATTAAATATTTCATCTAGTTCTGCTTCTGTTTTTATCTTGTTTCCATCATTAAATATTAAATTAACATTTTTCTTTTCTTTAAGAAAAGTATTTATCTCTGCCAATTTCAAAATAAATTTTGGAGCTTTCTTATGCTGTATTTCTTTTAAAATCAATCCTGCTTTAATTTCATTATCAAATAATCCCTTTTTATAGAGTTCTTCTAAATTATGTATTTCTTCAGTATATGGATCAAAAATTATTGAATCACCATTATCTAGTGCATAAACAAGTTTGCTTGTATTGAAATTTATTTTTGTATTATAAGAAAGGCTACATTTTATATCAGTATCTAAACTTTGTAATTTTCTTATAGATATGTCTTTATATAACTCGTAGCTTGAATAATTATTATTCTTAAATATTTCAAATGTCTTATCACTTATAAATTTTTGTATTCTATTATGAATCAAAGAACTGTACTCTAATATGTAATATCTCTTTAATAATTCTTGTTCAAATTTATAATATTCTTTATTTTCTTTATCAAAATCACTTCTACTATGCACATATAAAGTATCTTCTTTACCATCCATATAAAAATAACTAAACATTGAATAACTATTATCTTGAAACAGCCTAAATTCTTCTTTATTCTCACTCACAAAATTAAATTTTCCTATTTTAATTATCATAAAATTACTCCTCCAAGTCTTGCGTGTCTTCCTTTTCTGGATAATACTCATTTAAATAATTATCTATAATTCCATTCATAGTTTCATTAAAGAAGATATGATCTGTAATCTTGTCTGCTATATCAACTATGTTATCTAATTCTAATGGAATATTCCTTCCATCTTCATTCATATCTTCTATTCTTGTAACAACTTCACTAGCAATACCTTTTAATAGAAATGTTTCATTAAGCTCTTTTATTTGTTTAAAAATTTCTTTTGAATTTTCTATTTCTACAGTCATTTGCTTTATAAAGTTATTACTATTTTTAATAAAACTTTCAAAATTTTCTTTTTCTTCTTGATTTGTATAAAATATCGTTTGAAAATATAATCCATTTTTATTATTTTCAGTTTCATAGAATAATGCTTTTTCTCCTAAATTTTCAAATGAAATAAGATTTATATTGTGATTTTTTAAATAATCTTTTATTCTTTTAATTTCTTCGCTTATTTCTGTTTCTTTCATATTAGCTTTTAATATTAATATGTTCTCATATTTCATAATTCTTCTTCCTCTTCTTTTATATCTAATTCATACCTGTCAAATTCATCTATTAAACCTTTATCAACTAAAAACCTTTCAAATATGTCAATTCTTCTTTGCAATGAAAATATTTTGTCTTTTTTTTCTTTTTCCACTAATTCTTTCAATTTAAGTTTTGATTTTAGATTATCAAGTTCTAAGGATATTTTATATTTTTTGTTTGCTATTCTTCCTGCTTCTCTGTTCATATCAGCTTCTTTATATTCTATATATTCTCTGTCTAATTCTTCATACTGATTAGATAAAATATCTATTTGCTTTTTAATTCCTTCTATACTAGTTAAATCTATCTTTTCTTTATTCATTTTCTAATACCTCATTTTTACCATTAACAAAGTATTCATCTGGAAAATCTTCTAAATATCCTTCTAACCAATCATCTTGAATTAATGAACATACAAATTGCCAATCAACTTGTTCAAAAACATCTTCAGCCATTATTTCAATGTCCTCAAAAGGAACTTTGTTTAAATCTACTCCATTAACTACCAAATAATCTCTAACATCTTCACATATTCCTTCAAAAGTAATACCTGCATCATTTATATTATTTTCATCAAGTTCAGATACATAGCATATTCCTTCTCGTTTATAAAAATTCTCAAAATTCTTATAGATATAACCTTGCCTAAAATATTCTTTTTCAATTGTTCCATCTGGCAATATTTCTCCTATCTGTCTGCACATAATTTCTTTTACATATTTATTTATGTCTCGTATTGAATCTTCTTTATTTACAAATAGGGTATTTACTTTTATTAATTCTTTTTCCTTTTTAATGTAAATGTTTAACTGTTTTTGGTTATCTGGTAATTTATACCTTTTATCAGTTTTATCTGGAAATTTACAGTAAAAATCTTTTATCTTAAAAAAGCCTTTTATCTCATTTATTGGTTCTAAATTAGCTTTTGCTTCTTCAATGGATTGTATGATATTTTCATAAGTAGTATTGTTGCTTTTGGCTATATCTTGAATATCTCTATCATTTTCTATAATTTCTTTCATTTGTTCTTTATAATCTTCTAAAGTATCTTGCTTGAAGATTTTCCAGCACGAATATTCGCAATTAAACATTATATTTGCTAATTCAATCGAAATTTCTCTACCTAATTCCTCTAAGGTCATTATTTCATCTTTTTCATAGTCTTGTTTTTCTTCTTCAACATGAAGAAGATCGACTTCATATTTATTTACATTATTAAAAAAATCTTCTTTTTCATTACTAAAGTATAGGTAATCTAATCTATTATCAATCTCTTCTTTTGCTTTTAGTATATTAACAGACATGAAAGGATCTTTAGGAACATAACCTTTAGCAGCTACATCTTCCACTTTAACAATAAAACCTCTTTTTAATGATTCTAATGTTGTTGCATATTCTTCATGCTTAAATGTGAAATTGTAAGAATCAATTAAACTAACTTTATCCATTAGCAACTTATTTATATTATTTTCCTTACTAAAATCTTTTTTTAATATTTCTTTACATTTCTTATAATCAGTAATATTATTCATTTTATTCCTTTCTTAAATTGCAACAATCATCTTTATTTACATTTACATTTCTTTTCCAATACAAATAATGATTAGAAACATCTTCACATATTGTTACTTCTTCAAATCCAGTTATTTTCTTTAACATTTTAATCTTATCTTTTAACTGTAAATGACAATATCCACTTTGTTTTAAAGTATATTTAGAATAATCTAAGTCAAACCATCTCTTTATCCATGAATTTACTCTCAAAAATTCAATTAAAATTTTGTCACATTTAATGTTGTTTAAAATATCAAAGTCTATATATTGTTCAATAAATGGTGAAAGTCTAACCTGTACATCAAATCCATGTTCTTGTAATTTTTCAATGGCTTCAATTCGTTTACTTGGAACAGTTGCTTTTTCATAAGTAAGTGATAAATCATCTTGTGTAGTTGTTATTGTAATTTGAATATGTGCTAACTTTTTGTCTAATATTTTTATATATTCATCATCAGCTATTAAATTTGATTTAGTAACTATTAAATAACCTATTCCATACTTATTTAATAGCTTTATCGTGTTATATGTAACTTTATATTTCTTTTCAATTGGTTGGAAACAATCGGTCATTCCGACCTAATCGCAATATTGTTCCTTTAGGTAATTTTTTTATTTTTCTCTCTATCTTGCTTGTATCAGCTACACTCGGATCATTTGGATTCCATAAATTTCTAAAATCTAATAATGATTTTGCATAACAATATTTGCAATCATGCTGACAGCCACAACCATATGTATCAAGTCGTGTAGGATATTTGCATTTACTTCCTTCATTTCCTTCTACTGTTTTATAAAAACTCTTAAATTCTTTGCTTCAATTTTCCTCCTATTATAATGGTTGCAAAGGTGGGTACTGCCCCCACATCGCCAGCAAAGCAGACTGGAATGTTCTTTACACTACATTGCGATAAATAAAAAAACTCACAAGTCACTTTTTCAAGCAACTTATAAGTTTTGATATTAACATCATAATATTTTATATAGGGGTTTTCAATTCCCAAATTTTTCCCTATTTATTCATATGGAGTTTTCTTCCTCAATATCATTAGAGTCATTTATATCCATTAAAAAACTTTCATAATTAGAATAACATAAAAAGTATAATACTGAATCCAAATTTAATTTTCCTTCATAACTTTTTATATACTGCTTTTCTTCTTTTGCTTTACTATATAATCTAAATTCTGATAGTTCTTTATTAATGTCAACTTCTAATTCTAATTTATATTGAGTTCCATTATCATATTGATTTGTAATTTTTTCTATTAATTTACAATCATAATCAAAGAAATCCAATATATCCTGTTTGTCGATATACACATAATTTTGACTTGTTTTAGTATAAATTTGTTTTAATTCAAAAATATCCTTTTCTATATGTTTTTCTACTTCGTTTTGCTTTTCTTTTACATAATTACATAATTTTTCCTCAATTTCTTCCCAATGTGCATTAACAAAATTTCTCTCATTTTTAGAGTAACAATCAATACATTCTAATACTAGATCTTCCTTAATTAAATGATGTACTCTAAACAATCCATTCATCTTTTTTTTCTCATACACTATAGTAAAGTATAAATATTTATCACCTTTTTTAAAATCAATATCTTTAAATTGAACTTGGTAACGGTTATCTTCATAAGCATCATAAACCTTTGCAATTTCTTGCCAATCTTTTGCAGTAATAATAGTTTGTAATTTTATATGTGTATCAAATTTGCGAGCTATAGTATTAATGTCTGCTACAAAATCAAGTAATAAATCTGGAGTAATATCTTCTCGTATATCACAAAACAACAAACTACATTGTTCTTTATTTACTATAATATTTTCTTTATCAAAATTAAATTTAATCCATTCAACCCACTTTTTAGCACTATTTTTAGCACATATTGCAATTTCATTATTAGATATTTCTTTAAGTTTCAATCTGTATTTCGCACAAATTATTTTTATACCTTCTTCACATTGTTTTTTTCTCTGCTTTTCCATCTATAGTTCCTCCTATTATATTGTTTCTTCTTCATCTTCTTCATTCTCATTTATTTTAGTATTTTTATCTATAAAATTTTCAATAATTTCATTATCTTTATTTTTATATTTACTGCAAATCACATTGCCTAAATCATAATCCATATCAATAATTTCTGAACTACCATTGTATATACTGTTAAACTCTTCTTCATTTACTTTTATGCAAGATATTATTCCATATGTATTATTATTTCCATTTTTTACATAGTTATCTATAAATTCTAATGCTTCATCATATTTTTTAGTAAATCCCCAATTTTCATTATAATATCCATTTTTATAATCCCAAACTTCATTATAACATTCATATTCTGGATCATCTTTATCTAATAAAACACCAACTTCAAATTGATATGCTTCGTATTTGTCATTTATTATATTATCCATTTTTATCTCTAATGCTTTTTCTATATCTATTATTACTTCAGGAACAAAATGATATTTCAAAACATCTATAAGATTAGGTTGCAATTCTTCTTTTCCACAAAAAAATATTTCATCTTTAGAAAATACTTTTTCATCTTTTTCAAGCATAAACATAATTTTTAAATTTTCAAATGGATTCAATGGATAGCTAGGACCATTTCTTGGTTCATACATTTGTATATCATCTTTTAGTTCCATATAATCTTCTATATACTTTTTGTTTAATTCATATAAATTACAGCATTCATCTTGTTTTAAATTGTTTAATTCTGATTTTAATATTATAGCTTTAAATTTGCTATCAATTTTTTCTAGTTCATTAATAGCATTAATTATTTGACAGTTTTCTTCAAAATTAACATACTTGTTTTCATTAAAAACATTTTTTAATATTAATTTATATTTTTCTTTTAGTTCTTCGCTTATATTATTTGTTCTAAATAACCTTAAATACTCATCTTCAACAAACTTCTTTGCTTCTTCTGGAATTGGTTCAAATATTCTTAATCCGATTAAGTATCTTTTTATATTCTTCTTTATTCAATTTTATCACCTACCTATTTTTAAAGGACAGTATTGTACTGCCCTTTAAAATCTATATAATATTTGCAACAACAATACTTTTTGTTATTGTATTTCCTGCAATATCTCTAATTGTTACTGTTTGAGTATCATTTTCATCAAATACTTTAGTTAAAGTTGTTTCATCATTTGATAAAGTCCAACCTTCAATTCCTTGTATTCTTTCATTTGCTTTTATTGTTACTGTTACTGAATCTATTGTTTGTGAAGTTGTTGAATAATTTATTTCAATTTCTGGGTTAGTTTTATCAATATTATTAATTTCTATTTTAGCAGTTGATTCATTTCCTGCTATATCTCTTACTGCAACATTAGTATTTGTATTAGCTGAAAATGTTTTACTTAATTGTCTTTTATCTAAAGATAAATTCCAACCAGATACTGGTTGTATCTCCTCATTAGCTTTTATTGTTACTGTTACATTTTCATTAGTAATTTGAGTATTGCTATATGAAATCTCTAATTCTGGTTTTGTTGAATCTACTATAATTTTATGAGTTGTAGTTTTTTCGTTTCCAACTTCATCTTTTAAGAATGTATGTAAATAATAAATTCCATCTTGTTCTACTTTCAATTTTAATGTTTCATTTTCACTCTTAAATGTAGTTGCTCCTTCAAAATTAGCTTTTTCATTTGAAGATAGAATATATTTACATTCTTCTAAATTCAATCCAAATCCAACATCTGAAATTCTAGTTACTACATCAAACTCTTTTGTATTGAATGTATTTTTATTAATTACAGAATCGTTTGGTTTATCTTGATCAATATTAGAAATAGTTACATCTACAGAAACAGGATTTCCTCCTAAATCATAAAATGTATAAATTGTTCTTCCAATATTTTTGTTAAACTCTTTTCTCAAAGTTTTTCCGTTATCATAAACTTCCCAGCCCTCTGTTCCTTTTAGTGTTTCATTAGATTTAATTGTTACAATAACATTTTTGTTTGTGTGTTCTTTAATATTATATTCTCTTGTAACAACAGGGTTCAAAGTATCACTAATAATTGTTTGTGTTGTTACTCTTTCATTGCCTGCATTGTCAACTAATTGAATATGTAAATAATAAGTAGAATTCTCTTTTATTGTAAAATATAATGTTTGGTCTTGTTTTGTAAATGTAGCTGCTGAATTAAAGTTGCTTGGAGTATCTTTACTTTGATTCAATACATATTTACATTTACTTAAATTTAGTCCAGAACCACCTTCATTATCGCTTATGTTAGCTGTTAGAGTAATGTCTATATTTTTAGAATTATCAATAGGTCTTGTATTAAATACATTTTGAGATAGTTTTGGCTCTACTGGTTCTACTTTATCTATATTATTTATTCTTATATGAGCTTTTATTTTTCTTCCTACTAAATCTGTAAATTCTACTTCCTCATCTATATTTTTTGAATAAGTTTTTGTAAATACAGTTTTAGTTTTATTTGATTTCCAGTCTGATACTTCTTGCATTTCTTTGTTTGATGTAATTGTAACCACTACATCTTTATTAGTAATTGCTGTATTTGAATATTTAATATGAAGTGTTGGCATTACTGTATCAACAATTAATTTGATTGTGTCTTTTCTTACATTTCCAGCATTGTCCATTGAAATAACATGTAAATAATATACTCCATCATTATCAACTGTTTTTTCTATTAATGATGTTAAATCTGTAATTTTAGTATAATTGCTCTCATCTTTCATTTCTTCTTTATTGTCAATTTTATATTTGCAACCATTTAAGTTAATACCTGATTCATTATCTGCCATCGTTAATTTAGTTTGAATTTTTTTAGATGCAAATATCGAATCTGATACTTTTGCTACTTGTGGTTTTACTTTGTCGATGTTTTTAATTTCTATTTTAGTAGTTGCTTTGTTCCCTGCCAAATCATATACTTTAACTTCTTCTGAAGTATTTTCTTTATATTCTTTATAAGCACTCATTCTATCTTCTGCTAATGTATATCCACTAGTTATATTACTTACTTGCTCATTAAATCTTAATGTTACAATAACATTTTCATTAGTTATATCTTGTTTACTATAAGTAACATTTATAGTAGGTGCTGTTTTATCTGTTTGATTATCTATAATAGTAACTGGTTTTTTGTTAATATTGGGATTATATGTATTACCAGAAGGAGTATAAATATCCCCTTTATAGCCACTTACATTTACTTTAATTAACCCATTTGTATTTTCTTGCTCTAAAGATGAAAATTGATTTGTAACAATTATTAAGTCATCTTCTTCATTTTCTATTGTTGTTTCATTGTTTTCTATTGAATTAACATTTTCTATATTATTAATATCCATTGATTTATTATCTTTTATATTAGTTGTATTACTTATATTATTATCTTTAGTACTATCATCACTTTTATTAAATATGTTTATCATCATAATAGTGCCTAATAGTAGCACTATTATGAGAATAACTACAATTACTTTTTTATTAATTCCTTCTGAATTCCCCATTTTGTTACTCCTCTCTTTTTTACCTACCTGTTCTAGGTAGTTTTTTAATTTCTAATTCTTTACCATAACTGATAGTTGTCCATTCATCTCTATCTTCTAGTGGAACATCTAAATATGTTGCTGTTAATGAAACTTCATTAGTCCATTTATCATCAGGCTTAACAGTTGATTTTACTTTTGCGAACATGAATGGAGTTATTTCTGCTTTAAATCCTACTGGAACTGTACCAAATGATAATCTAAAATCAGTAACATATTCTCCTTCTTTTAATTCAATTTCTTCAAAATCAACATAGTTATTTACTTTTGAATTTAGGTTTTCTTTAAATAAAACATAATCATCTGTTAAATTAGTTTTATATAATACATTAAAGTTTAATTCATGTGAGTAAATTCCTGTGAACAATTTTTTCATTTCAATATAATCTGTAGGTAAGTTATCTGTCATAGTGAAATTGTCTACTGGTACATTAGAATTGTTAGCAACTGTATTGAAGTCATAACGAATTTCATCATTTGGTTGTGCCTGGATAATTCCTGTTTTTTCTACTTCAATTTTTGCTTCTGCTGGTTTGTTTTTTATATCTATAATAACTTTTTGTCCATTCTCTGTTATTTCAAATACATCAGGTTCTTCTTTCTTTACATAAAAATCTGGACATTTTGTTTCCCACAAATAATAAGTGCCTTTATCAAGCATAATATCTTCACTAAATTTTCCATTTTTATCGGTTACTAAGGTTAATAAAACATTATCTTCTGAATCTCTTAATTCAAATTCAACACCCTCTAATGGCATACCTGCTGGATCTCTATTCAATGTATTGTCTTCTAATACCGTTTTATTTATATTTAAAAATCCAACTGGAACTGGTTCATTAGTAAAATTAAAGTATTTATTATCTTCATTTTTGTCTATTGTAAAATATACTGGTTCTTCATTAAGTATCCAGTCCTCATTTACCCAAGTTTCTTTGATACAATAGCTTCCTTTTCCAAGAACTACTTTATTAGTTGTTCCATCCTTTGTGGTAGTTAATGTTGCAACTTCTTTATTATCTTCAACATTGTAAATCTTATAAATTGCACCAACAACAGGCTCACCTTTTTTTACATCATTTTTATAGTTGTAATCTGCTGCTGTTTTTGTAACTTGAACTTCTCCAGCTTCTTCTGGAATGTCTTTTAAACTAATTTTAATAGATTCTTCGTTTTTATCTAATGAAAAATATTTTTCTTCATCATTTACCTTAAATCCGATTTGGAGCTGAAATTTCATAGCATTTGTAATTTCCTAAAGCAAGTTCTATATCATTACTTGTAAAGTTTGGTTCATTAATTTCGCCTTTTTCATTCGTTGTAACATCAATATGCCAATCTTTGTCTAGGGATTCAATTCTATATGTAGCATTAGCAACTGGTTGTCCTTCAATATGTCCTGTCCATAAATTATTCCCTCCACTTACTTTTTTAAGATTAACATATCCACCTTCTTCAGACCTATTTTGCACATCTAAATTAACTACTGCTTCATTTTCTCCAACAGTAAAATAGTGTTTCGTTTCATCTTTGTGGAAATATGGTGCTGGTTCTATTTCCTGCATATAATAATCGCCTAGTTTTAGCTTATATCTATTGAAAATCATACCGTCTGCTCCACTTTTTTTGATTGCTTTTTCTCCATTAAAGTCTACTATTGTTCCATCTAAATTATAGATTCCATATGTTGCACCAGCAACTGGATCATTTACTTTATGACCTGTCCAAACATTATTAAGACTAGCTGTTTTTTTAGCAGAAAAATATCCACCTTCTACAACACTTTCTTTTACCTTAAAATTAGACACTTCTCCATGATATGTAATTTCAAATTCATATACCTTAGAATCTTTTTTGAAAAAATTAGGGCTATTGGTTTCTTGAATAGTATATCGGCCAATAGGTAATGATAGTTGTGCTTTTCCCTCTTGGTTTGTAATAACTGTTTTTACAACTTCTCCAGCTAAATTCTTAATAGTGTATTCAGCACCTGGTACAGCACTTCCTACAACATTACCAGTCCAAATATTATTTTTTGCACTAACCTTTTCTAAATCGAATTTTCCTTCTGCTTTTACTTCTAATGTTGCTACTCCTGAACTATCTCCATATGGATCAAAAGTAACTAGGTAATTTTGCCATTCATCACTAGGACTTTTTCCAAAAAATACAGGATATGTTTTACATTTTGCTTGAACACTTACAATACCATTTAAATCTGTTCTTAAATTTGTTTTTTGCACTAATATTTTAAATGTTTCTCCAGCATTAAATGTAGTTCTTGGATTATTATTCATATCTGTTACAACAGTACCTTCTGGAAATCCTGCTATATTAGTAACTGTATAATTTCCCATTTGTACACTACTTGATACTGAATAAGTTTGAGAATAATAATTAGAATTACTATCTTGTGTAAAATCCCCTTGTTTGCTTATTGTTACTCTAGCATCTCCTGGTGTTTCTGTTCCATTTCTACCAATATTAACCAATCTATCAATAGCATTAAGTATTTTCTCTCCTCTTTCATCTCCTGCATGATAAAAAGATCTTACATCAGTATCTCTTATTATGCTATAAATCGCATGTTTTGTCGCAACAAAAGCATCATCGTTATTGTCTACTCCAATTTCTGCTGCTGTTTTATATGGATAACCGTTTACTGCTACTCTCCACACTCTAACATCATTCATAATATTATCTATTGAAACACTATAGTTTGGTATATCTGGTCCTACTCCATCTCGTTCAGGGTTCAAACAATAGGCTGGATAATATTGTCCATTTGGTGCTTGATATTGTACATAACTAACAGTTACATAGTACCACATATTGTTATGCCAATATTGCAAGTGATGTCCACAGTCGTGGTCATAAATAATATTAGCTTCTTTAATTTCTGTTGCTGCTAGTGATACATTTTGAAAAACTGGTAATAAATACATAATAATTAAAAGTACACATACTACTTTTTTTAATGTTTTTTTCATTTTAATAAAACCTCCCTCATCTCATATATTTAAGTAATTTTCTTACTTAAATAAAAAGCCAACAGCTCAAAGCATTGCTTTGTCTATTGACTTTTTTGATGTTACCATTATATAGGGGAGATTTTATATAATCAATTCCCAAATTTTTCCCTCATCAAAATTATGTGGCTTAAATGATATATGCTTCTGTGTACATGTAATTTCCATTAAGATAATAATCCCTTGCATAAATCCTGATTGTTCCAAATTTGTTTATTATCATATTTTTTACCCTATTGTTTGTATAAGTAAATTGGTTCGTTTGAGTTACTATACTCTCATCAATTACGATAGTATAGCCATATTGTTTCATATAAGTAGATTCATTATTTTTAATATCTTGTTTAATTTTTTCTGTTATAGTTGCATTATATTTATATGTGTGAACATCTTTCTTAGGTTCTTCTTTTACTTTTGGTGGTTCTACCTCTGGTGCTTTATTAGTATCTTCTTTTTTTACAGGATTCGTTGGTACTGTACTAGTAGTTGTTGTGACAGTTGGATTTTCTACTTTTTCCTGTTTAGGTGTTTCTTGTTTATTTTTATTAACAGTTACATCTTTTTTATCATTATTTACTACTGATGTACTTTTTGTATTCGCTTTTATTTCTTCTTTTGCTTTTTCTTGAACAACTGGAATTTCTTCGTTAGTAGATATATTTTCTTCTGGAGTATTTTCAACTTCTGTTTCCATTTCTTTTTCTGAAATATCTACAACAATTTCTTCATCTTGTGTTTCTTCTTTAGGATTTTGACTTTCTTCAAAAACTTCAGTAGCTACACCTGGAGCTTCTTTACTTTCTGAAATAAGATACATTCCCCCTACAGTTAATAAAATAATAACACCTACAATAATGGTAATAATTAAACTACCTTTTAAAATTTTCTTGCCTTGCTTCTTCATAGCAATCACTCCTTTGACTATTTAATTTCGAGTTTCCTCTTAATTGACAAAAATGTATAAATGAAAAACTGTAAAGGTTAGGCAAAGCCTATTCATTTTAACCTTTACAGTTTTTTGTTTATACAATATACTTTCAAAGGGAGGAAAATCGTAATTAGTCAAAGCAAGGCTTATTGCTTACTTGCTATTACACATAATCTTTTTTCTCTTTGATTTTTTATACAAGTTATCATTGTTATTTGATCTTCTTCTGTTGGATTTAATACTGTTAAATCTGTTTCACTTATTTCTTTTATTTCAGATATGTAATATTCTTGTGTTTCATATTTTGTTATATATTCAACTTTATCTCCTTTTTTTACTTCATTTAATCTTTCAAAAAAGTTTTGATTATATCCTCTGTTATGTGCTGCAAAGCATATGTTACCGCTGAAATATGGTGTATCTTTAAAATGCCCTATTCCTGTTTTTAGAATACTTAATTCTGTTCCATCTTTTATAGGACCATTTAATCCAATACTATCTATTTTTAAATGTCCTATTACATCTGTATTTTCTTCTGCTAATATCGTTTCAGTTTTTTCGTCTATTACCTCTTCTATAATCTCATTTTCAGTTTTGCTATTATTATTTCTATTAATTAGCAAATATGTTCCTATTCCTCCAAGTATAACAATTAATATAATAGCAAAAATCATAATTTTCTTTTTCATAAAACTTCATCCTCCTCTTTTTCTCCTTTTATACCTACTACTAAATATCTTCCAGTATCTAATTTAATTTTGTATCTTTCTTCTATTTTTCTATAATCATCTTTTGTATAAATCTCTTTTGTTAGCATGTCCTTTAATTCTTCATAATTAAAACAATTGTTAATTAGTTCTTCATTACTGTAGTATTGATTTGTAATATCTTTAATTTTATCTTTAAACTGTTTAAGATTTTTGCATTTAATTTCTTTATAAATATTTAAATTCAATTTAATATTCTCATTGCTTTTATTTATATATAAGTTTTCCATATTTAATAATAAATTTGAGTATTTACTATTATCTAATAATTTTTCTAAGTCTTGTTGTAAATCACCATATGCTCCAGATGTAATTGTTTCATTTGTTATGTCAAAATCAATATTTTCATTAGTAACAATTATTTTCAATTCTTTAAGGTTTAAAATTATAAATTTGTTTATATTGTAATCGTAATTAATATCGAATCTTTTATTCAATTTCTTCTTCCTCCTCATCTACCTCTTCTTCTAAACTTTCAAAAGATCCTATTCCGATTGCAGCATCTAGTATTTCTGTTGCTTTTGCTTTTTCTAATGTATCTAATGTGACATCTCCATCTGTATATGCTTTTACAATTTCATCTGCTACTGTTATATTGCTTGTTTCTGTCGAATTTTCTGAACATACATAATCTATAACTACAAATAATCTATTTTGCTCTTCTTCTGTAAATTTTTTTTCACTTGCACTTCTTATAGCATTAATATATTGAAAATCCTGCAAATGAATTCTTTGTTGTGGTGTTAATTGGTCATATAATTCAAATTCTAATCTTTTTGACATATTATAATTCCTCACTTTCTTCATCTTCTATGTTTTCTGCATATTCTAAATCTTTATTTAGATAATTCAAACATTTTTCAATATTATCAAAATCCTGCATTTTCATTTCACCATTTACATTATTTATTCCTAAATAAATGCCATTTTCTTTTGTGATAAATTTTCCTAATTCATTAGGTTTAAATTGAATTTCTTTATTATGTTTGTTTAATATCTCTAAAAACTGGTAATATGTAATTTGTTTAATATTAGAATTTTTTTTGATATATAATTTATCAATTTCATTTTCTAATCCTTCAATTAATTCTTCTGCATTATTCCTATCAATATATACTTCATACTTCTCTATATATTTTTCATTAAATCCTGTATTGCATATATGTTCTTTTAGGTTATAATAAACATTATCCTTAAACTCATCACTTAATCTGTGATATTTATCTAATATTGAATCAATAAAATGTCTTAAAACCTCTCTTGTTGTTGTAACTCCTTTATGGTTTGAAACACCATTTAATATTTCTTTTTCAAATAGCTTTAAATTATTTATTTCATCTGATATACAAATGTTACTTTCTTCATAATAATATGGACAATAATCAATCCAAAAGACCATATCAAATGATAATTTCTCATCTTCTTCATCTATATATACATCAGCAACTCTTTCATCTTTTTTTATTCTATCTAGTATTTGTTCTTTATGATTTATGATAAATTCTCTATGCTCATAGTTTTGGTCTATAGATAAACAATAATTAAATTCGCTACAATCTTCTAGTGCATCTTCAACAAATTTATTTGCATAATACCTTATTGTTTCTTCTTCATTCAAGTCAATTTCATACACATTGGTCATATACTCTCTTCCTCCATTTCTTCTAAGCCATTAACTGTTTTGAATTCTTTAAATTCTGCTTTTAAATGTTCAATTTTATTAAAAATATCGGTGTTATTTTCACTATTTAGTTCTTCTGTTAGTCTTGCTATTTCTTTAAATATTGCAATATCTTCCACTATATTTAAAAAGTTGTTTAACTTCATATCATTTTCTATTAATTGTGTTCCATTGTAAATATCAATTAAGTCAACTAAAACTAGATTTCCATTATTAGTTTTTTCAACAGACATTGTGCTGCTTTCATTATGAATAAAAGTACATCCTTGTTTTAAATCTTCTTTAAACATTAAATAATTTATTTCAAGAGTATTTTCTACAATTCTTTCTTGCTCTTTTTCATTAGAATTATTAAATTTTTCTATTGCTTTTTTCAATTCTTTATATTCTTTATAAACCTCTAAATATGTATCTTGATAGATTAAATATTTTATTGTTTCTCTACTATATTCATTTCCAAAATAGTAGTCTTCTGCTTCATACAAAATGTCTTTTATTTTTTCTATATATTCTTCTTCACATCTAGGTAGGCTGTCCTCATATAGATTATATAAATGTTGTAACACTTTATATGGAATCTTGTTTTTACTGGCTTCTTCTATAATTTCTTCTTTGAATGTATTTTTTAAATAGTTTTCGGTATAATACCCACAGAAAATATCAGCAATTTTATTAATCAATTTTAAATTGATTGCTATATCTCTGTTTTCAAGTTCAATTTCCTTTAAAAAGTCTTCTAATACTGTTTCATCAACCATACTTGGAGCATCTATCCAATTCATAAATTTGTTATATAATTTTATTAAAAGATTCTTGCTTTCTAAAACACTTTTATATTTATCTACTTCTATCATTTCATTTTCTAATGTATTACTTACTAGTTGATAAAAATTATATTGATATACTAAACTATTAAATTCTTCATCTTTGCAATTTCTTATTTGTTCTTTTAAACTGTTTAATTGTTGTTTAAAATTTTCTTTATAACTCATAGTTCCTGATTTTCCTCTTCTTCTGATTTTTTAATTTCATATTCTTGTATTTCTTCCTCTGTTAGTTCATCAAATTCAATTTGCTTTAAAATAGAATTTATTTTTTCCGAATCATATCTATCGCAATATTTGTCCAAAATATCACATTTATATACTTTTTGTTGATATACATCTATAATATATCTTTTTGCCATTTCAGGATTATAATAGATAAAATTATCTAACATTTGACCTGTAATTTCATTTAGTTCAAATCTCCTTTTGAATTCTCTTTTCCAAAAATCAAAATCAAAATTATTGTTCATTTTCTCCCTCCTCATTTTCAAGCATTTCATCATTTTCTCCATATATTGCTTTTTGTGTAAATTCACATATAAACTCTTCTATATTTTCTTCATTTATGTAAGCATTATTTTTTGTGAAATTTAAACTATTTAATTCATCTCTAATATTACATTTAATATCAAATTTAACATGTCTAATAAAACATTCTTGTAGTTCTAAATCTTCTTTTAACTTACTAAGTGGACTTATATATTCTTTTGTTCTTTCATATATTGTTGTATTATAATCTTCCAAAAATTTTTCAATTATATCTATTGTGTTTAAACCTAGTTTAAAGTAATCTTTTTCAACTTTATTTTTAAATTCAATTAAATAATCAAAAATCATTTGTCCATATTTTTGTTTTGTATTAAAGTCATATTGTGTAATATCTAATTCTTTGCTTTCTATTCTTTCGTAATCATTTTCTAATAAATAATCATTCATTCCAAATTTTGTATTTACATCATTTGTCTTATGTTTAACAATATATCTGTTTTGTTCAATGTCTTTAATTAAATACCAAGCACCCAAAAATTCTTCTGTATAAACTTCATATATTTTTTCAATCGCTTTATTTTCATTTAATTCTTTTACTTTATTGAACCATACACACTCTAAATCGCTTTTCCCATAATACTCTTTTATAAGTTCCTTTTTGTCTTTTTCTATTGAATCCATATATTCTTGTGTTGCCTTAGTATATATATAACCGCTTCTATAATTCCATAGTGATTTCTTAGCGTCTTCTAATGTTAGAAATAATTGATTCTCCTTATGATAGATACTTAAACCATCTGTATATCTTTCAAACTTATATGGTTCAATCTTTAAATAATCTATTTGCATTTGATTATCTTTATATACAACTGCAAATACTTTTTTGTTTTTTATTTCATTATCAAATTTCCATTTTTCAAACTGATCCCAATTTTCTTTGTTATAATATAAATTAGTTAGGAGCAAATTTGGATTTTCATCTAAATATTTTTGTACATTAACAAATTCTTTATAATCCGCTTTTTCTCCTAACTTTTCTTTTATCTTTTTAAACTCTGTATAATTAACCATTTAATTTTCCTATGCTTCTGCAACTTCTTCTTCAATTTGGTCCAACTCTTTATTTTTGTCTTGTGCTTCTAGTTTTCTGTTTTCACAAATCTTTGAATAATAATTTAAAGCATAATTAGGATCATTTTTAATTTCTTTCTTAAATACATTTAATTCATCACAACTTATTTCTTCTTTATATTTTTCTTTAATTTCATTTATTTCTTGTTCTTCCATAGCTTCAGCTAGATATGCTCCTCCAACATTGGTTATTTTTAGAGCATCTTCAATAACTAATTTATCGTCTACTACTTTTTCTTTTATACAGTAAAATTCTTCTTTGGTTACATCATCAATGGTTGTAATATAATTAAGTTCTCCATATGATTCTGCTATTTCTGATAGTCTTTTTACTTTTTCTTCTAAAGATCTAAACATTAATGTACCTGGATGTTCAGGCATTCTTTCTCCACTTCTTAAAGTTTTGGCATAAATAGTTCTATTTATTTGAGCTAAATATTTTTTGTCATCTACCTCTAAATTCTCTCTTTTTTGTAATTGAGATAATGTCTCCTTTAATGGATTAATTTTCATAATATTATGATATTTCTCATATCCTGTAACAAAGTCCTTAATATCTGCAATGAAATTTTTTATGTCTTTAGATAGTTTTTCCTTTTCTTTTTGTTCTTCTGTTTTCTCTTCTACAACTTCTTGATTCTCAATTTTTTCGCCTTGTACATTAGTTTCTTCTTTGTGGTTTTCTTGTACTTTATTTTTTTTACTTTTGGCCATTTTATTTTCCTCCTCTTCAAATTATAAATTCAATATATCTATTGTTGATTGTTACTGGTTTAGATATATTTTCTATTTTTACATAAACTATTTTTCCTTTTAACTTTTCATATATAGATTTCTTTAATTTCAAACTATATATATTGCTATTTATTTTATAGTTATATTTACTTATATCTATAATATTTTTTTGTTCTTTTGATAATCTAAAACTTTTTAATACTTTATATCCAGAATCTGTCTTATTATAAATAACTGCATTTCCACTTAATAATAAAAAGATTAATGCTGCTAGTCCAATTCCCATACCACTTATTACAATGACTGGAACTGTGTTGTTTTCTTCTATAATTTGCGGTTCTTCTATTGGTTTATTTACTACTTTGTTATATACAGCTTTATAAGTATATTCTGTGCTTTCTTTACTAACATCTCCTGTATATGTAACTGTAATTTCATATTCGTTAGGATTATTTATTTCTACAACTGTTTGATATATCATTGTTCCCTTATAAGTTTTTGGAACTTCTTGATTATCAATTACTTCTGTATCTTCAATTTGCCAATCCACATTAATTAAATAGTAAGTATCATTTTCCTCTGTTATTTCTTTCTTAATATTATTTAAATCATTTTGAGAATACTTATTAAACTCTATTTTCTTTTCTCTAAGTTCTTGATATTTGCCATGACTTATCGTATTAATATTAATATGTGATATTGGAATATTCCCTCTATATCCCTCTTCATCTTCATAGTCATACTTTTCTCCAAAATATTTCTTAATATAATTTTGGTCTCTTGACTTTAAAGTTTCTTTCTTTTGTTCAGATACTTGTTTTGTTTCATCTTCATTTTTTGTTTTTTCTATTGTTGCAATAGCATAAGTATTAGAATTGATTACGATATTATGATTCAATAATTCTACAACTTCATCTTCTTCTGACAAATTTGCTTCTATACTTTTTGTAAAACTGTTATTCTCTTCTTTTAGTGGATATTCTGTGTAAGCATTCACTTTTGTTTGTGCTAGTAACATTAATAAAGATGTTCCTACTATTAATAACTTTTTAACTTTCACATAAAGTCCTCCTTTTCTTTTATTTGCAAAAAGAAAGTGCCAATTTCTTGACACTTTCTTTGCATTAACATCATATTATTTAATTATATATATTTCAATTCCCAAATTTTTCCCTTTACAATATTTCTTGATTATTAAAATCTTTTTCAAGTTGATTTATGAAATCTCCTAGTTCAATACTTTGATTTGATGGAAATTGTAAAATGTATTTTGATTTATATTTTCCCATATATTGATAAGTTTTATATATTTCTTCAGCTAATTCTTTTTTTGGTAAAATTCCAAATTGAGCAAGACTATTTAATAAGTATTGTGTAGCTACTACCACATAATCTGTATTAACAACAAATTTTTCTTCATTATTAATAGTAACTTTTTGATTAATCTCGTCTTTTTTTAGTTCTTCAACATCATATATATTTTCATAGTCTACTATTACTTCTTTTTCTCCACATGCTGTTTCATCTAAATAACATATTATATCTTCTTTTTTTATTTTTGCTTTAAATACTGTACCTACCTTTTCGTACTTTTGATAAAACCAAATAGCTCTTTTTTTATCAATTGTCCATGATATTGCAGGTATATATTCTCTATTTGTAGTTCCTCTGTAGATTTCTACTTCTTCTGGTAATTCTAAAAATTTATTATAATCTTCTTTCATTAATGTTTTAGCATCTGCCATTTTAAATAAATTTAATGTTTCTTTTAAAGATAATTTTGCATTTTTAGTATTTATTCCTTCTGTTCTTATATAAGATTCTTTTAGTCCTATGCAATAATCTTTTTCATCTAAAAACTTATATATATCATAAAAAACATCATTCTATATTCTGGTTCTATACTCTGAATTATCATACATAAATCTGTATTATCTTCATCAATATTAAGTATAAGATTTTGATTGTATTTGTTTTGTACTAAATTAATTATTTCTTCTATATCGCTTTTCATAACTCCCTCTACTCTTCTTTGTTATTCTGTTTATTATGGTTTTCTATCTCTTGTTCTTCTAAATCCTTTAAAGCCATTTCTACTGCTTTTCTAATAAAGGAACTAAATGTGTAATCTGTTCCTTCAATATATTTTTCTACTTCTTCAATTAAGTCATCTGGAAATCTAATAGTTCGTTGTTCTGAGGATGGTATCTTAGGTATTCTAAATTTGCTCATACAAACTTCTTCTCTCTTTTGATACAATTTGTTCTTTGTTTAATTTTATTATCTTTTTTTATAATTTCAAACTGTTCTATCAGTTCTTTTGCTTCTAACACATTATATCCTTCTAATATTGCGAAATTTATCATTAGCCTAATTAGTTTTTCTTTTTTATTGTATTTTTTTCCTAAATCTTCAACTATTTTATTTGATAAACTTTCATACAATTCGACAATCATTTTCTCTGTTAAATCAATGTGCATTTTCTATCATCCTTTGTTTAATTAAATATATTTTACAATTTCGTTAATGTCCTTTTTTCGTTTAGGCAATAAATTACAAGTGAAATCACTTGCTTTCCAACCTATTGAATCATCTGTTTTATAACCTAAGTAAATTAAACTTACAGGCATACTATTAATATCTAATTTAAATGCTTTTTCTAATTTATTTCCAAAATCAAGGTATCTATCATATATATTATCAATACCTAAATATGTAGCTTCTAATATCATATGAATTGATACTAAGAGACAATCTTGTAAATATGATATTGCATGATTTTCTCTGTAACATTTTTCTGCATCTCCACAAACCATTAATACAGTTGGTGATTTACGATTAGTTATCTTTTGTATTTTATTCAATCCTTCTTTAGATTCAATAACATATATTTTTTGTGGTTGTAAACTTTTTGCTGTAGGTGATAAAATTCCAGCTTCTAGTATTCTATTTAAATCTTCTCTGCTAATTTTTTTGTCTTTAAATTCTAATTTTTCATTCAATTTGGTCACTCCTAGAAATTTATTTATTAGTTTTACTTTTTAAGTTATCATTCATTTTTTTTACTAATAATTCATCTATAATTTTACTTTGATTCCATAATTCTTCATAAGAACATTTATTTTTAACCATTTCCTTTAATTTTTCTCCATTTTCTTTTATTAAATCGTTTTCTTTTACTTCCATTTATACTTCCTTTCTTACATTTTCTTCTATTAACATAACAGATAATTCGTAAGCTGTCTTTATTTCTGTCTTTCCATTATCACACTTTTTTTCATACTCTCTTGATTGGAATCTTCCAGTTACACTTACTTCAGTACCTACTTCAAACTTTTTGCACATTCTTGCCATTCTTCCCCAAGTTATAGCAGGAATGTAATCTGATTTGTTATATGCTCGGTTTACAGCTAATAATAAATCTGTAATTTCCCTTCCTTTTGGTGTTTCTCGATATATAGGTTTTTTACAGATATATCCTATTAAATTCACTTGATTTAATGTTTGTTCTTTATTTTCTTTTATTTGTTCATCAACTTCTTCATTATAAAAAATATCTTTTGCAAATATTGTTAATTTTAATTTATTTTTCTCCTCTTCTGTGGTATTGTAGGATCTAAATTGACCTTTTACTAATATTTTTGTTCCTATACCAAATCTGCTATCTATCAACACTTCTGAAGCTGTTACAGGAATAATATCTTTTTCATCACTTAATCTCTTTACTTCTACATTAAAATTATAAAATATTTCTCCATACATTTCGTGACTAAATGTCTTTTCACTTACAATTATTCCAACTAATATTGTATTATTAGTATTATTTAAACTCATTTGTGTTCCTCCTATTATTCTTTCGTAAATGATATAAAAACTTATAAAATACCATTTTCATACAATTATACTTTATTTTTACATTTTATTCAATAGAAGAAAAACAAAAAATGGAAATTTTCCCCTATTATTATGGATATGATACTTATATTACACAAAAAAATAAGAGTATTAACTCTTATCCTTTATTTGTTTCTCATTTAAAACTCTTATCATTTCACTAATAACTTCTTGATTCGTTTCATTCAACGAATTAAATCCTACTAAGAGTGAATTGGTTAAATTTATATCAAAATTGATTAAAGGCTTCAAAATATCGTTCGGTGTGATTTTATATAGATTACACAATGAAATCAATGTGTGAATGCTTCCAAGTGATTTTCCTCGTTCAAGATCTGATAAATATGATGGTGACAATTCTGGCACTTCTGCTGCTACCTCTTGTGTAATTCCATTAGCAATCCTTGCTTTTTGATAGTTTTGTCCAACTATTTTTAATTTTTCTTTTTCATATTTGCTTGTCATTTAAATTACTCCTCATTATTATAGTTAATATTATAATAACAAGGATTTCCAAATTTATACATAAGATAAAAACCAAGTTATATAGGTAAAATATTCTATATTACTTTGTTAAAAAAGAAGACACCTTTTATTGATGTCTTCTTTTAAAAAAATAAATGAAAGGAGAGATATTCTTTGATAGAATATATAAAACTACTCAAGAATAATTTTGGAATAACTAGATTATATATTTATTATTTTAAAAAAACAATTCCCTTTTTTTTCCCTTTGAAATATTTTTTACATTTCTTCTTCCTCTTCATTATCACAATCATTTGAATTAGTTTCCATATTTGCATCTAATAAATTATTCAACCTAATTTGTAATTCTTTATCACTTATATTAAGTTGTGCTTTTTCTTCTAAAGCCCATTCTACTATATCTTCTGTGTCTAATTCGTTTATATATTCTATGGGTAAAATTGGGGTTAGTGCATTTTTTAAAATATCCAATTTTTCTGTATTTGTTTCTAAATAATTATAAAATGATTCATACATACTTTTTATTGTATGATCTTCTCTACCATTATATTTATTGTCTACAAAATTAATATATTCAGTTGCTGTTCCTTTTATATTATTCTTCTTTGCATAACATTGAAATATTTCGTATCTAACATTATGTCCAAAATTCATTTCTTTTGGTTTATCTAAAATCTTGATAAAATCTTTATACTCTGCTGGTATTTTTCTTTTCTTTATAAAACAATCAAAGCACTCATTCAAATACATATTTTCATATCCGTTTAAATTATTTATATTAATTCTTTTTCCGTTTAAGTCTTCAAGAGAATATCTCATATCACTTTTATTTTCTTGTAAAGTATAATAAGCGGAAAATCCTTTTATATCATCTAATCTTTTTTGTAGTTCTTCTTCAGATAACTGTGGTTTTTTCTTCTTTAACAATTTTTCAAATCCTACTTTATCATCAATTAAATATGTTATTCTTCTCATAATATTATCCTCCCATAAAATTCAATATATAATTCAATAATTCCTTATTTAATACAACAGTTGCCCCTATTGTGACTAATCCAACAATTCCTACTATTATTGTTAATTTCAAAATTTTTACAAAAACATCTATTATTAATGATAAAAACTTAATAATCTTATTTGAATTTTGATTTATAACTATTGTATTTTTATCTGAAGATAAATTGTATTTTTTTATTGTTTTGTCATTTTTCTCTTTTTGTTTCTTTTCTTTAATATATGCTTTATATAATGTGTGCTTTTCCATATTTACTCCTTCTTTTTAAATAACTGCATAAATTTATTCTTCTTTACTTCTTTAATGTCTGTATTCAAAATAAATGGATTGAATATTCTTTCCAAATATAATTTATTAGCCACTACAAAAGGATTATCTATATATTCGCTAAACATTGTATTTCCTTTGAAATCTCCCATATTATTTTTAAAGAATTGTCTATCTTCTTTTTTAGTAAAGTTGAATATAAAGTTTATGTTTTTATCATTCCCTATCTTTTCAAAACATCCAAATAAACCTGGAAGTTCCCATGATTTTGTTCCACTAACTATAAACTTTATATCTTTTGTTAAGAAATTGTTTACTTCACTATCATTCATGTCCTGCATTGATCCAAAATCAAAAATAAGAAAATCATATTTATCATTCATAATCTCACTTATGCCACTCTGCAAATACATTTCTATTCCTTGATATTCTATTTTTCCAGATTGTTCATAATAATTCACTTCTTCTTTGTTAGAAGTATTATAAATTTGAATTATACTGTTATACCTATTATTTTCTATATAACATACATTAACATTAGGTAGTTCAGATAAATACTTAGTCATATTAATTGCTTGTGTAGTAGCTCCTATGTGTCTTTCGCTCGAACATATACCAACTGTTACTTTTTGCTTAATTTTTATGTAGTTTTCTTTTATAACCTTTGTTCCATTATTAATTGAAAGAAAATTGTTTTCTAATTGGAATTTAACAGAATTTGCAAAATTCATTCCTTTAGGTGTTAATGTCTTCTCTAGTTCTTCTTTGAAAAGAATATCATTTGTAGCAGTTATAAAATTATATATTCCTAAATAAAACAATCTACCAAGTAATGTATTTCCTTTTCCTGCTCCTTCTAAAATAAATATAATTCTTAACTCACAAAATCTTCTTATTTTTTCTACTGTTGTAATAATATCATTATCTTTTGTCATTTTATTTATAGCTGCATAATCTATAATTAAAAAATCTATGTTATTAAGTATTGGCAATTCAGTTTGTAAAAAACTATCGAGACTATAATCATTTATGTATCTATTTACCAAATGTATTTTATTTTCTTTACATACTTCTTCAATAATAGGATTCACTTTATTAGAAATGTATATATACTTTTGATAAGTTTTTTCATCTTCTTCCATTTAAATATCTCCTTTTCTCTAATTATCTCCATTCCAAATTTCCTCATATCGAATTACTTCATTACTATTTGTTCTTAATTCATGTTTCACTCCTGTTTCTATTGGCTGTTTTATAGTTCCACTATCTTCAAATTCATTTTGAGTTGGTGCTTCTAACAAACCTTTTAAATTATCAATCATTTCATTTTTATTTTCTTCAATAGTAGTATTTTGGCTATTTCTTACTGTGATTTCTTTATCATCTTTTTTTCCTTTTCCCATATTTAAGCAAATAGCCATTACAATAACTACAAATAAAGCTATTACTAGTATTACTACTTGTTTAATTAATTCTTCCTTACTTTTCACTTTTCTCACCTCTCTTTTATGCTTCTAATATATTTCCAAACAAAAATGGAGCTGGATTAATATCATTCCCATATCCAGACTTCGTTCTTACTTCAAAGTGTAAGTGATCTCCTGTTGATAGTCCTGTACTACCCATTATGCCAATTACTTCTCCTTTTTTTATAGTATCTCCTACTTTACAACTAACAGTTCCATCTTTCATATGAGCATAAAAAGTATATATTTTTGTACCATCTGGCAATGTATGTAATATCTCAACTCCATTTCCAAAACTAGAACCTAAATTATTATAAGTTCTTAAAGAAACAACACCATCTTCTGCTGCAACTATTTTATTACTTGATAATGAAACTAAATCCATACCTGTATGTTTCTTTTTTACTCCAGTTACTGGATGAATTCTATAACCATGTTTTGATGTTATTTTTCCTGAAGCAGAATCCCATTTTGCAAATGGAATAATAAATTTTGCTTCTGCATATTTGGTTAAATCTTCATCTGAAATCACTTCTCCTGATACTACTGATGAAGTGGTTGTTTCTTCTGTATCTTCATTATTATCAGTTGTAAATAATCCTGCTATCAATAAAACTGGTATTATTATTAAAAAGAACAATCCTATAATTATTCCTAATATAATTGCTTTTACTTTTAATGAAAGAAAATTAAAAGCAGTTGCTCCAATATCTTCAATAGATGTTGACATTAGATACCACCTCCAACTAAGAATGGTTCTTCATATTTTAATCCTTTAACATTTATTAACATATGTCCAGATCCTATAAATAACAATCCTCTTCCGTTGGTCCTTTTGACTAATTATTGCTTTTTCATCTTGATTTAGATTGTAAATTCTTACAATTTCTACCAAATCTTGACCATCTGTTCCGAAAAAAAATTTATAAGTGCTATTGTCTAGTATTGCTTGTCCGATACTGTTTTACTTCTGGAGATAAAAAATCCACTAAATTTTGAGAAATTATCATTAGTCCGAGCCTGATATTTACGACATCTTTTACAAAAATTTCGTAAGAATTCAATAGATTCTTTTATTTTCTTATCTATAAGCAAATAAGCCTCATCACATGCTACATATACTTTTTCTGTTCTATCTCTAAATGCTAAATTTTCACAAAATCTCAAAATGTTTAAATATTGACATCTTTTAATATTTTCGTTTGAATTTTGTAACGCACTTACATCAAAACATACAAAAGAATTGTCAATCTTTATTGTAGAATGGCCATTAAATAATTCTTTGCTTTCTCCTATCGCAAGCCCTCTTATAACTGACCTTAATGTTTCATAATGTTTTTTATGTTCTGAAGGTTTATTAGCTTTATCTTCTAATAAATAATATAGGTTTTCCATAATTGGAAATTCTGTACTTTTCATTTTAGTTACATCTGTTTCCCAGTCAATATTAAAATTTTTATATAATTCTTCTAGTGATTCCATTAAGATACTCATTTGTAATGTTGTTATATCTGGGAAGTATAATTTGAAAAATGTAGATAAAAAATTCATATGTAATGATAAAGCTGATTTTGTTGATATATATTCATCTTCTTCATCACTTTCTGTTTGTGTTGGCAATGGATTGACTTGCAATGGATTTAATCTTCCAACATTCTCACCTGTTCCACCTGAACAATCTACCCACTTTCCTTTTACTCTTCTGCACATATCTCGCATTTCACCTTCTGGATCTATTGCATAAATTTTTGTTCCATTCAACCATTCATTAAATAGTATTTTCTTAGCCAAGTATGATTTTCCACTTCCAGAAGCTCCTGTTATAACACAGTTTGAATTTGGTCTTGCTGGTGTTTTACAAAATGGTGATAATATAATTATTTTTCCATCTTCATCCGTACCTAAATAGTAGCCTTCTTTGTCTACAATTCCACTTCCGACTGAATGGTAACCCTAGAAATAATGCTTCTAATGACATATTTTTATTTGACATATCTAGTATCTCTTGGTCAAAAGTATCATATGGTCCAGCTTGTCTTAATGCTTTTTCTTGAATAAATGCTGGTACTCTTGCTTTTAATCCCATTCCTGCAATTTCATTTTTAACTTTTCTACAATTTTCTAAAAAAGCATTATCTGTTTTTCCTGATGTTCTGGTTAAGAATGACAAATTCACATATGGAATATTATTTACTGTTATATCTCTAATAATTTTTTCTGCTGAAGCAATTTTGAATTCTGCTTGTGTCTTTAGAGCTTCGTTATTAGTTGTATTATAGGTATTTTTATCTGTAGCAAGACCTTTACTAATTCCTTCTACATAACTTTGAATATCTTCTATAGGACTAACCAATAAACTTACTGTGCTACTTTTCATATCTTTCAAATTCATTAGCCATCCGAACATTTACAGTTGAAGGATACCCACTAATATATTGTAGTTTATGTGTTGTATCTCCTAACTGAACTTTATTGTTTTTTATTTCGATTCCTTGTGGTGTAATTAAATTTAGCAAATCAACATTAATAGGAATTGCTTCCATCTTTTTTGATTTCATTTTGTCCTAGCTCCTCTCTTCAATATAATAAAAAAGAGTAATGCCAGGTTGCTAAACCTAGTCTTTACTCTTTTTGTATGTTATCATTATATATTTGAAGAAATTAGCTTTCAATTCCCAAAATTTTCCCTTATTAAATATTAACAACTAAAGGACTTTCTAAATAGTTTGAATCTTCTAAATAAATATCATCAGTATTATTAAAGCTATTCACTAATTGTATAATTAATTTTTCTGTTAAAATTTCTGTTTTATACCCTACATTTGCAAATTTTAATTTTATTTCATTTAATCTTTTCATTAGATTATCTTCGGCATAATCATTATTTTCTTCCCAAATAATAAAATATATTTCCGATTCTACTGCTCTACCTCTTGTTGCAAGAGAATTAAAACTTGCATTTCTTTGTTCTAACAGATTATATTTGAAAGAATCGTTTTCTTTCTCAATTAGTGATAACTGATAATCTTGGTTTTTTGCAAGGTCTATTGGTCTATTTGTAAAGAATAATTTAAATGGTTTTAATTCTGCTACAAAACTTTTAGTTAAGTTTCTTCCATGTCCTACCTGCTCATCTTTGCTCATTAATTTACAATTTTTTGTATATATCTTTAAATAGGCTAATACTTTATTATCTATTGTATATAGAAAATTTCCCTGTATGTCTCGTATATTTAAAAACCTATTAGCTGAAATGTTTTCTTTCTTTTTAAATAAACTATCAAATAATAATAAGCTCATAATTATTTTCCCTCCTCCTTACAATTTTCTCATATTTAAAATATTGTTGACTATTATAAAATTTAATAATATTCCCTATTAACATTGCAATTGATGTATTGTGCTTATCTTTCATAACTGCAATAAAAGTTAAAACAGTTATTACTCCAAAAATCCCAACTGCTATAAGATAATTATGAAACATTAAGTTATAGATATATCCTAATAATATTCCTATTATTCCTGCTACCCCTGTATTAACTAATTCTTCTATTCCTATTCCATTGATTAACTCCATACGAGTTCTGACATCTGCTGGTATAGGTATTTGGTATTGTTCATCATACATACTTTTCACTCCTATTCTACCCATGTAAATTGTTGATATTTCTTATCTTTCCAATCTCCCATTAAATTATAAAAATCTTCTTTTGATTTAACTGTTCCTTTGGCATCTGCTGAAAATAAAAATCCTTGATATTCAGATTCCACTTTATCTTTCTCCCATGATATGTAATATTGGTCTTTTGCTATACTTCCACGAGTTATTCCGTTGGCAATCATCATACATTTTGTAGACCGAACACCATATTTTAAAACTATTAGTCCATGTTCCAAGATTAATCAATTTATCTTCAGTTTTTACATAGTATTGGTGGTCTACCTTTATAACTTGTCTCCCTTCTACATCTTTATGGTCTTCTTCTAAAGTTCCGTCTATAATGCTAGTTTTTATTCCTGAAAAATCTCCAATTACTTCTGGTGATTGCTCATATGGAAAATAATCTAAAATTAAAGTCTTTATATTAGTAATAGAGATGATTAAAACAAATGCTATTAATCCATGTTTTATTCTGTTTAAATATCTTTTTGAATCTCCTTCATCTCCCATCATAATTTTAAAAACTGCAATAAGTATCATAAGGACTGCTGCAAAGCCTGAAAGAATAGTTAGATAAGTTACTACTTGATCTAATGTATCCATTTTTTTACTCCTCTTTTTTATATTATCCCTATATACTCTTTTTCATTTTCCTCTCATTTTAAATTTCTAGTTCTTCGTCCTCTTCTTTGTCTTGATATATTTCTATTATCTTTTTTTGAACATCTACTTGTTTTTTATAAACATCTCTTTGTTGTTTTACATTTTCTAATTCTTCCAGTTTTAAATTTTCGTTTCTAAAAGAATATATTTGATTTTTATTATAAGTAGCTTGAATAAGTGTTATATCAAGATGTTCTAAATTATTTATAATCGTAAATAATGCTTTTTTTGTATCAAACCCCCAAGCATATTTGCAAGCATTGTCAACATCAAAACTGTATTGTTCAATAATTCCATTTTCTATTAATTCACTTTCATTCATTAATGCCATACATAAACTGAATAAGTCCTTTTGACTTTTTAATGTCCTAGTTTCTCCTTTTTCGTTTAAATATGTTAAACTAAATTTTTTATTTCTATGTATGACATTATTAATACTTTTCCTAAGGTATGTTACCATTTTTTGCTCCTAACTGTAATCAAACTGTTTCTGTTAATTCCTTTAAGATTTCAGTTCTATTTACATAGTTTCCTTTTCTATTATTTATTGTCTGTAATCCTTTTAGTGCTTTTATTATATCTCCTGCAATTAGTTTATTATTGTATTTATTTGCCAATTTATCTTTTAAGCAATTTATTTTTTCTAATTCTTTTTTTATTTCTCTTCTTTCAACACTTACTCTTTTTAAAAGTTTCCCTACTCTAGCATATCCTGCTGCATTAAGTTCTGTATTTTCTATATAATGCAAAATATCTTGTCTTTCTAAATCTTTTTGACTTAACTCTTCAGATATTTTTTGTGCCTGTTTATCTATATTTTGAAAAAAATTTAACATATATTTTAAAAAATCATCTACTTCCATTTTTCATTCTCCGTTCTCCGTTCTTTTGGTTATTTTTTACCTTTTCCAATTCCACCTCTAAAGGTATTTACTACTCTTGTAACTGTACTTATTTTTCCTGATACACTACCACCACCAGCTGTACTCATAAACTCTTGTAACATATGAGGTGTTCTTAAAGCTATGGATGAGGTTGATAGCGATAGAACAAATTTACCTTTATTCATTAAAATAATTGCTAATTGCATTAATAATAATTGAACAATTATTGTAAAAGCATTAGTCATAAACTTTTTAATATATCCTTTGAATGCCCCACCATCGCTATTTAACAGACCGATGGAAGCAAAAGGCATTCCAAGTCTTAGGATAAACATTTCTATTCCACGAGTTATAAATTGGAAATACAATAGTGCTAATTGTATTGCTATTACTAAATATAAAATCGCTCCAAAAACATTAAAAGCTAAATTACTAGCTTCTACTGTTACTATATCTTTTGAGCCTGTCATTCCTTGTAATAGATTATAGAAAAACTCATAAAATACATTTGCGAATTTTGTATATATGAAACCAAATGTAATCATTATAATCATTGCCTTTAAAAATCCTATTAATATGTTTAATGGGTTATTATCTGGATCTCCACTTGACCAAGCAAGATAAGTTTCTATCATCTTTTTTATAAAAAGAATTATTAATACTGCTATGGCAAAAGTATAAATTGCATTATATAATCCACCAATATTGAAATTTTCCAAATTTCTAAAATTAATTTCTATTGCAAATCCGATTCCAGAACATTGTATCGTAAACTCCACTAAACCACGAAAGTATAGCTTCTGCTAACCAACTTAATATATATGTAATAATAGTTCCTACCAAAACTGCCATTGCTTTTTCTCCTTCCTTAAATATAATTATAATGAAAAAAGAGTAATACCAAGTCGCAAGACTTAGTAATGACTCTTTTCAATACTATCATTATATCTTTAGGAAAAGTTGCTTTCAATTCCCAATTTTTTCCCTAGGGTTGTGGTGGCATTCTTTCTAGTTCTTCTTCCATTTCTTCTTCACATATCATTTGTTCTCTTTCGTTTTGTTCTTGCAATTTTGATTCTTTTTCTATTGCTTCATCTATTTTTTTGTTTATAACTTCCCTTGCTTTTTCAACTTCATTACTAAGTTGTTCTAATGCCTTTCTATCTTTTTGCAATTTTGAAACAACATCAGATTCTTTAATTAGTTTTTCTATTTTATCTATTTTATAAACTCTGGAAAATTCTAGTTTTTTCTTTTGATAAGTTCTTTCTAATTCTACATTATTTGGATTTTGAATCATATCAATATGTGCTTCATACAAGTCTTCTACCATCTTATTGTCTTGCCATCTGTCAAACAAATATGCAATAGCAATACCTGGTATTCCAGTCACTAATCCAATCAAAACATATCTTTTAATGTAGCCATATATCTTTTCATTTTCTGAAACAGAACCCTGTATTTTATTTGAAAGATCTGCTTGTAATTTTCTTTCATCTTCTTCAAGTTCTTTCTTCCTTTGTTCTCTCATCAGTATAATTTTTTTAGCTTCTTCTTCTTCTTTTTTTCTTTTTTCTTCTGTGGCCTTATTTAGAGTTTTTTCAACATCTTCAGACATAATAGCTTGATCAATTCTTTCTTGTTGTATCATTCTTTCAAGTTCTCCTAATTGTTCAGCCAATTTGTCTAAATTGTTATTTTCCTTTTCTAATCTTTCTAACTCTATTTGCTTTTTAGTTTTTTCTAATTCTAATTCCTGTGCCATTTTTCTTTACTCCTTTATTCTAAAAATATCCAGCAACTAAATTTACTATTGTAACTGCTAAAATGCTAACTATAATACAAATTAAAACTTTTATAATTGTTTTCTTATATCTTTGTTGGTCTTGTTCATCTCCGAGTCATAATTTTAAAAACATAAAATAGTATAACCATAACTCCAGCAGTTGGAATTATCCATTGAAGTGTACCTGTTAAGTCTTTTACCATTCTCATAATTCCTGTTCCAATTTTACTACTTTGAATTGAACCTCCACCAGATACTTCATCAACTGCTGCGAAACATGATTTTGTCATTTGCATTGTAAATAACATTACTACCCATGCTGTTACCTTTGATATTCTTCTAATTGTATTTCTAAAAAAACTTTTCATTTTAGTCATCTTATAGGACCTCCTTTTATATGTGTCTAAATCTTTCTGCTCTTTGTCTTTCTAATTCAGCCCTTTTTTCTTCTTCAAGAATCTTTTTGACTTCCTTAGTGACATCAGCAATATCCCATAATTTAACTTCTTGAACAGGTTTTTCTATTCTCTCTTTTTCTCTTTCCTCTCTTAATTTCCTATTAAATTCCTCATCTCCCATACCAAGCATCTGATTAAAGTACCATCCACTTAAATCTGGTGCTTGTGTCATTGCTGGTTGTTTACCAGAACACATAACTAAAAGATAAGGTCTATTTATCCTTAGTATTTCATCCGATGTAAGTAATGGTCTAGCAGATAAATTCATAGAACTTGATGTGCTAATATTACTACTTCCACCATTTGAAGAGTTGCTTTCTGAAAAATTAGTAGTTGTATAATTTCCAATCTTTTTACTAATTTTTTCTGCGGTTACATCATTTGATGTCTTTAAATAATTCCATACATAGCAGTTATCTAAAATATTTTGTGCTGTGTTATCTCCATACTTTTCATTTAATTGTGCGAAAGATTGTAAAAATAAGTTAAATCTTATTTTTCTTCCTCCACCAACAGTTAGAAACCCTCCAAAGTTTGGAATCTGACTAAAGTTACCAAACTCATCTAAAATAAAGTTTACTCTATTTTTAAGTTGTCCACCTCTAGCATCTGCATATTCTACCAACCCCATGTAAATTTGGTTCACAAATAATGAACATAATCCATACATTGTAACTTTTTCATCTGGTAATATACAATATAGAATTATACGATTTGCTCCAAGTTCTTCTGCTGAAATATCTGTTGAAGAAATCATAGAAGCAATGTAACTATCTGTAAAAATATTTAATGTATTTAATGCACTTGTAAAGAAACTTGCTCTAGTTTTACTAGGTGCTATTCTTGCAGGTGCAAAAGCGGAAACTGCTGGATGATTCTTTGGTAATCCTTCTAAAAATGTGTCCATAAGCATTGTTTTATCTGGCTGTTCCATACACATTTCTGATAGAAAATTATAAACATTTACCAGATTTTGATATTCTGGATGTTCTTTATTTTCCATAACAACAGCCATAATACCTGCTTTTATAACACTTTTTTCACCATCATTCCAAATTTTCTCACCGCTTTGCTTCTCCAACTAGCGATGAAACTATGTCACTTGCTCTATTTTCTGCTAAAGGAATATCTCCGCTTATTTACTGCATCTATAACTGGTTGTAAAAAGTTATAATGACTAGATTTTAAAGGATTTTTAAAGTCTAATGTAAGTACCTTATAGCCAAGTTGTTCTAGTTCTTTGCAGGTGTACTCATACAATTCTCCTTTAGGATCACTAATTATCATACTTTCTCCAGCAAGTGCTGTATTGTTTATTGTTTCAAGTACAACTGACCTTGTTTTTCCGAGACCTTGTTGCACCAATAGTTAATGAATGCAAATTGTCGGCTATATAATAGACTTCTTCTATCTTTCGTTTCTTTATTTTTAAATATGGTATTTTAAATTTGCTTTTCTTTAGCTCAATTTTGTATTTATTCTTTGTATTCTTTCCAACTGTTAGACCACCTTTTTTAAATATAGGTTCTACTTGTGTTGTATCTTCTTTATTTAATAAAGTTGCTATTGTTGGATTTAATGGATCTATTACATTAATTCCAAAATTGTTTTTGAATTTCTTTTTTTCTAACCACCATGCAGAGCCGATGTTGTGTTTGATTTTTTCCTACAGGAAGTGGAATTTCAATTTCTGGTGTTACTTGGTATATCTTTGCATGATAATCATTTAATTTAAATACTTTAAATACAGAAACACATGCAAGTGTCATAAATGCTAAAATAATCAGATAAAACATTTGTCTATTTTGAGCATTTGTTAAAATACTACCTATTATTTTGCTGGGATTTAATTCTAATATTGCTTCTGGGTTTTTAGTAAATATTAGATGTAAACAAGTTGATATAACAGCAGATAAAATTATTGAAATTATAAAAGCTATAAGAAGAGTTACAATTTTTTTACTTATTCTTTTTCCCATTGTAATTCTCCTTTAAATTAGTTTTAAACTACTTTAAAAGTCATTTAATTACAATGCAAACCAGTCAATTCCAGAAGTATTTCTCTGTTCTAAATACTTTTCTTTCTTTGCTTGTTTAGAAAGACTTGAATATTTCGTCTTTAAACTTCCATATCTTCCTTCGCTTGAAATCTGTTCTTGGTTAAGCAAATGAAATATTTCTGAAAATAATCTTGTTGCATCATTTTTAAATTGACTTTCTAAATAGTCTATTTGCTCTTCCAAAAATTCTTGTTCTCTTATCATTCTTTTCTCTTCATATTCTTTTATTTTCTGTTCATATTCTTCTTTTCTTCTTTTTTCAAACTCTTCACTTTTTAAAAATTTCAATATCTGATTTCCCATTTTATTTAGCATAAAGTTTTCTGCTTTACTTTTCACATTGTTTAATTGCTCTGGTGTATCTGTTTGTGCTAATATTTCGCCAATTTTTATATTAGTCTTTACATAGGCAACATATGTATTAAAGCAATCTCTTGAAGAATTTAGAATTAAATGAGAAGTATCATCAATCAATACCTTTACCTCTTTTGTCTGATCTTGATATTTATAATTATGTAATTTACTTTTCAATTCTTTTAAATTGTTACTAATTTTTTGAACTCCTGAATCTACAAACCTACAATTTAAAATTGGATTATTATAGATACTTGGCATTTCTTCTTTTAGCTGCATAATAATTTCTTCTTCAATTTTAAATTCTTTATTAAATTGTTTAACATCTGTTAAAATGTCCTTTTTAAATTGGTTTTGTTTTTCATATAAGTCATCTAAATCTTCTTTAAAAATTCCTTTTGCAATATGCTTCCTAATATTTTTAAAATTTACATAGGACCTTTTTTTATAATCTGTTAATTGAGAAATATCCCAAAAAACAAGATGTGCATGTGGGTGTCCTTTTTCCATATGGTAACTCGCAACCCACTCCAAATTTTGAAATTCAATATTATATTCTTCAGCAATTCCTCTTATTCTATCTTTTAAAATACTTTTCCAAGCTGATTTGTTTGTAATTGCTTTTTTTATAGCATCTTCTTCTCGTAGTGAAATTATTGTTTTAATAATTTTTACTCCTTGATTACTGATATTTTGTGCATACTTCTCTATATTTTTTAAGTCCATTTGCTCTACATTATCTGTATTTTGCATATATCCAAATAGTCCATGTTTTTCATCTCCATAATCTGTTCCTGGTCTTGTTGCAATATAATCTATATGCAACTTGTTAATATAGCTTTGAATACTCTGCTTTTTGTGTTTATCATCCATAACCCATTTGAATATTACTTTTCCATTTTCACTATCTGTCATTCATTATCCTCATCAAAGTCTTTTAAATTAGAAGGAAATAACTGTGTTACATCTTCTTCTAAAAATCCACTTCTTAAAACTTGATATGCTTTTTTGTTTGCTATTTCTATTTCCTTCTTTAAAAATTCTTGACTAATATTACTGTTGCACATATATGACAACATATGACCATTTATATAGAGAGATGTAAATATTGCTTTTGTCATTTTTGCTAATAGTCTAAATAATCTATTATGATAAGAATCTAGTTTAGAATCTATTGCCCTATCTATCTCTTTAGTTATAAAGTTTATATCTTCTTTTGCACTTTTTACTTTTAAGTGTTCTTGAATTGCAATATTTATAATTTCTGATTGTGATATACCAGTAGTAGAAGATAATTTTTCTAATGCCTTCTTTGTTTTAGAAGTTACAACCGCATTTACTCTTTCTGTTCTTGCCATATATTACACCTTATTTCCAAAGTATGCTTCTAGCATAACAATAATAAATTCTTTAATTTCTTCTGTTGTTCCAAAATCTTTAAAGTATTTATTTAATTCATCACTTGAAAAAGTAATTTCTCCCTTATTTTCTTTCTCTTCAGTATCTTTCTTTTCTAGTATTTCTATTATTTTATCTTCTGTTAAATTATCAACACTTGATTCTTCTCTTAGTTTTTTTACTTGGCTAGTTGTTAATTTTTGTACATTTGGATAAATTAAACTTGCTAAAAACTCTTGTTCTTCATCTTTTAAGAATGATAATTCTTCTCCTAGTTTTATATTTATCTCTTTAGAATCAACCATTTCTAGTAGTTTTGAATTAAGATAATTTAATCGTAAATATCTCTGAATATTTCCTCGACTCATATTTTGTTCTTTTCCAATTTCTTCAAAGAAATCACTTTTTACATTTCTTTTTTTGTAAATCTCTTTTTTAATTAGTAGCCCTTTTGCCATTTCTGAAGGAAAAAAGTCTTTTCTTTGAATAAGATTGCTATCAATTAAAATCAAATTTGCATCATCATCCTCTATATCTTTAATCTTACATGGAAGTTCAGTTAGTCCAACTATTTTTGCACAATCTCTTCTATTGTGTCCACTTAAAATTTGATACTTACCATTTGGTAATGGTCTTACAATTAAGTCTTGAATAATACCATTAATTTTGATACTTTCTATCATTTCTGCTTGTTTTTCTTTTGAATAAGGCTTAAATGGTTGATTTGGAAAATCTTCTAATTTGTCGATACTTATCATTATTCTTTTTTCTTTGTTATCTTCTAAATCTTCTTCAACTTTTGGTTCTTCTATTTTAGAATCTTCTATTGTTTTAATGTCTTCTTTTACTTCAGGAATTTGCTGAGAATTATTTTCTTCAAGTTCCTCTACTTTCTTTTTTTCCTCTTGTGCTTTTTCTTCCTCCTGATTTCGATTTTGCAATGCTTTTTTAAAAAGCTGCTGTATTTGTTCACTCATCTTTATAGCTCCTTTCTTGTAAATTTCACATCAAAAAAGTGCAAAAAATAAGCACCAATTGCTTGGCACTTATCTACTTTTTTGATGGTATCATTATATCTACAAGAATTCACTTTATCAATTCCCAAATTTTTCCCTATTCATATAAATTTAATCGTTATCATTCTCTTCTATAATGTCAGGAAAATTAGGAAAAATTGCAACAACAACTTCTCTTAAAATTCTTAATTGCTTTGAATTACATTTATTTATAATTTCTAATAATATTTCTTTATCTGTGTTTTCTTTTTCCTTTTCCATACCATCACCATATAATATGTAATCTGGAGATTCTTTTAAAGATGTACAAATCTGATGTAGTGTGTGTATGCTACAACTTTTATCACCTTTTTCTAGGCTTAATAGATAATTTTCTGTTCTGCCTATCATTTCAGCAAATCGTTCTCTTGTCATTCCCACACTTTCTCTACATTTTCTTGTCCTTGCTCCAAATCCTTTCCAGTCTTTAAATTCTCTTCTATCTACTCTACTCATTTTCTCGCCTCCAATACTAACAATAATAATTATTTTTCTTAATGGCATTATCTCATTTTGCTAAAATTATTATTAGAAACTAATAATAATTTATATTGTTATTATTGGTCATTTCAAGGGTAAATAAAAAAGCTACTTCGTACTTATCTTTTTAGATCTAATCCTTCTAATTGTAGCTTAATCTCTATTTGCTCTATCTCATATTGATTAAAATCTAATTTACTAAAGTCTTTTCTTTTTAAATTAGTCAATTGCTTTAAATTAGTAATCTTATTTTTCTTCAACTTTTGTTTTATTTCTGTTTTTAACATTAATATATCAATTTTTTCTAATGAGTTCAACTTACACCTCCTTATTTAATTCCTCAATTTGACTTTCTAAATATTCATATATATCATATAAGTCATTATCTATATCGAATATTGGACTAATTTTTGTTATATTATTACCTTTTTCTAATTTAATTTTAAATCTTATATGATACTTATCAATAGTATCTACAACTACTAATTTTTCTAGTTCTGCTGCTTTTTCTTTATATCTATCTACTAAAAATTGAACTATAGATATATATACTTCTAAAGCATTCCTTTTTAATCCTTTATATATGACTTCTATATTTTCAGTTAGATAATTGTAAAAAATTACAATAGATCTTCCTTTTTTATCTATCATTTCGATAGCTCCTGGAAAGTCCTTGAAATTTTTTATTTTGTACTTATCCAGTTCAAATCTACTTTCTTTTAAATATTCAATTACTTTTTGCCTATAAATGTTATCTTTTAATTCTAAGTTTTCTAACATTTCTCATACCTTCTAATCTTAAAAATTTTTAAATTCTAGTATATCAATATTCCTTAGTAATTTAACTTACACTTCTACCTTTTGCATTTGTTTTACCATTAATTCACTCTCTTTGTCAAAATATTCATATATATCATATAAGTCACTATTTGGGTCAAATATTTGACTAGTATGAACTTTTTCTGCTGCACCATCTTCATATTTTATAGTTCTTATAAATCTTATATGTTTTTCATCCAACTGTTCTATTCTTACTGTTTGATGCAATTTATTTGCAATTTCTAAATATGAATCCCACGAGAACAATGCAATATCTGCTTCTAATTTTTGTTTGCTTCTATTTAAATCTTTGTATATTACTCGTATCTCTTTTGTCAAATAGTCATCGTATATTACTATTTTTCTTTTTTTGCTATCTACTAATTCAAGTCCACCAGGATAATCTTTATTTTCTTGTATTGTAAATTTTGATAAGTCAATTTTACTATTTTTTAAGTATTGAACTACTTTTCTTCTATTAAGATTTCCCTTTATCTCAAATTGTTCTAACATTATTTCACCTGCTTTCTTATTTTGAAAAATTCCAATATTTTATACCAAAAATTGTTTACTATTATTTTTATTTCTTTTAGAGTCATTATTTGATTCTGTTCATGTATTTTTTCAGCTTTTATCCTCCTAAGTTCTTCTATAATAATAGAAGAATCAAAAAATGGTTTTTCAATGTAACCTCCTATTTTTAAATTAGTATCAATTACATCCTCTTTTTCATCAGCTGAAATTACTAGAAACTCTGGTTTTGCTTTTCTTTTACTATAGTCTTTTATTATTTGTAATCCTGTATATTTATGTTTCCTTACAAGGTCTGTTATGACTATTTCTGGTTTTAAATTTTCTATCATATTAATTTCCTCTTCATCTGTATAAGCAATACCTAGTATTTCTATTTCTTCAAACTTTAATAAATATTCTTCTAATATTTTACAAAAAATTTTATTATCATCTGCTATAATTATTTTAATTCTTATTTTTTCTTCCATAAATTCTCTACCTTTACATTATTTTTTGTAAGATAGAATATTTTTAGATTCAATTGCTATTTAATGTAATTCTTTTCTAAGCATAAAACCCAGTTTGTAACTTACCACTATAATTTATTATAAAATGATTAAAATGCAGAAAGGAGTTACTTACATGGGTGTTATTCGTAAATTAAACGATAATGTAAATATTGTCGGTTCAAATATAAAAAAGATTCGTGAAGAACAACAGCTATCTCAACCAGATTTATGTAGAAAGCTCGAATTGCTTGGTGTTACTATGTATATAGCAGACATCTATGAAATAGAAAATAATAAAAGACTCATCAAAGATTTCGAGATTAAAGCATTTTCTATGGCTTTAAATGTTAGTCTTGATACATTATATGATGATACCGAAAAATTCTTTGAACACTAATTGATTATTAGTGTTTTTTTGTATATCTTTTTCAATATTTTCTAATACTTTATATATAAAATCTTTTATAATTCTATCTCTATTTACTTTATATTTCAATGTTCTAAAAAAACTATTTCGTATATAATACTTTTCTATTATTCTATATAATCTTGTTTTAAAAATTTTTGTTATTTCTTCATCATAATTATTAAAACTTTTTATTTTTTCTACTTCTTTTTCAATATTAAATTGTTCTTTTGGTATTGCATTTCTTATAATATGTTTTAGTAATATTCCTATTTCAATTATTTCTTTGTTATTTATTCTATCTTCTATATTACTTATTATAATAGGATTTAATAATATCTCATTAATAAATATTTGATTTTTTTTAGTATAGTTTAATGGTATATAATTTTTCAGCTCCACTAAAAAATTGATTTTTTCATAAAAAATGATATAATCATATTCTACATTAGCTTTCTCATTAAATTCTTTTATTCTTTCCTTGTTTATAATAGTCTCCAAAATATCTATCTTAAATTGTGTTTTTTTCTTAATATCTTCGGCTATGTTGTTTTTGTCTTTTACTACGATAAGCACTGTGCCTTTTGTCATATTTTCTATTTTTCTCCTTTTTAGTTAAAGACATATTATTTCCTACATCATCAATTTCAAGTTTATCTTTAGGTAAAATACCTAGTAATTGTCTTAATTCTATTGGAATCACTATTCTTCCTAACTCATCAATTCTTCTTATATAATGACCTATATCATTAATATTTAGTATTGTTTCTTTTATTTTATTTACTTGAACATCAATTTCAACATCACCATTGATTGTATACTTACTCTTGCCTATTTCTTCTTTTTCTACTAATATGTCTAATTTTCTAAGCATAATACTATTGTTTTCAATATAAATTTCAAACTTATCTTTTTCTTTAATCCCATGTCTTTCTCTTCGGTCAAATTCTATTGTAACTCTTCCTAATTCATCAACTTCTAATAATTCTTTTTTACTTTTTTCTTCTACTTTCATAGATCTTTCCATAATTATTCCTCTCTTTCTTTTTTACAAACCCAGTTTGTAATCATAAACAAAAAAATATCTTATGGCTTTTTCTACATCTATTTCTACATATAAAATTTGTTTATTATTATATATAAGCCAAATTTCTATACTATTATTAAATATCCTCTCCTTTCTTGTTTTATATTATCATATTTTATATTTCTCATAATTTTTCATTTATTAATTCTTTCAATTCTTTTATATATGCTTCCCATTTTTCTACATCATTTTTATTGACAAAATATTCATATAACTTTTTTCTCTCTGTTTCATATTTTTTATAGTCTTTTTTAGTTTTTTCCAATAGTTTTACTGTTTCTGACGATAGCTCTTCTATTTTGTCATTCTTCAACTTAATTCCTCCCAAAATATGATTATTTCCTATATTATAGCACTTTTCATTTATTAGTCAACCGTTGCAGTAGTCGAAAAGTATTCTTTCGTAGTATTTTCAATGCAAAGAAAATTTTCCGACATTTTTTTACAAATTTTACAAATAAAAATACTAGAATCTTTAAATTCTAGTATTTTCTGCATTTTTTTGATTTTAAATAACTTAAATTAACTATTTAGAGCATTATAAATAGCAATATTGGTTAGCTTATAAATTGATAATCCATATCTATCTCTAAACTTTTCTAATTCTAAATAAGAACTTTCTCTTATTGCAAAATTATGTGATTCTGAAATTTCATTTTCTGGTCTTTCATATACCTGTACATTTTCTGTTTCAATCATTTCTAATATTGCTATATTGACTAGTTTATTAATTGAAGCATCATATATATCTACTAATTTTGCCAATTTTTCATACAATGAACTATCTATTTCTATTCTTCTTTTTATAAGTTTATCTTTTTTCAACAAATATTTATCAAAAGTATTCATTTATACCACCTCACACAACTATTATAGTGTCCTAAAACAATATTTTTAATTCCTATGAGGTGGTATTTTCGACTACTACATTATTATACTTTATTATTTTATATTTTTCCTCATATATTTTTTACATCTTTATTTTTAAAATATGCAAATGTTATCAACATAATAAATATATAACTTACTAAACAAATCATAATAGAAAAATCAAATTTTAAAAAAGATACTTCTGGCAATTTTCCATACAAATACATTGTAAAATCCCAGTTTACAGGTAATAGATATTTTGAAAATTCCATATTTTCATTTAAGTAAAATATATTTTTAGATAAATATGTTAATATTCCTAATACTATAGAAAGTGCTGTATTACTAGATATTGTGCTTATTGCAAAAGTAATACTTAAAACTAATAAATACATAGGAATTTTTGCTAACATTAAAATAATTACATTGCAAAATACATTTATTTCCATAACTCCTTGTGTATTAAAATTATATTGAATTAATGGCTTACTATAGTCTTCAAATCCATATACACATCCACCTACTAAAAATTGAACTATTACTATAAATAGAATTAGTATTATTGCTAGTATAATAGCTGCTATTAATTTTGATAAAAGGATTTTCCATCTTTCATGTGGTTTTACTAATAATAATTTTATTGTTCCTTTATTGAATTCATCACTTACAATAGAGCCTGAAACTATAACAATTACTAAAATTATCAATATTTCATAAAATTGAAATATATTATTTAACATATCTCTTGCATTATCTGGTTCAAGTGTTGGTATATTATTGTATATTTTATATTCTAATTCATTTGCATTTGCTAGTATTTTATTGTACTGTATTTTTTCTTTATAATTATATTGTTCATAACTTTTTGTATAAAATTTTAATGCTTGTTTATTATCCTTATATGCTTCTATTAATGTGTTTCTATCACTTTTTTCGTAACTGATATTTTGTTCTAACCTTATTTTTAGAAACTCCAAATCAAATTTATATTGTTCCATTTGACTTTCAAGGTTATCTTTCTGCTCTTTATTTTTTTCTTTTATAATTTCCTTTTCGAGATTTTCAATATTTGCTTCTAACTCTTTTATTTGAAAATTTATAAAATCTCTCCACTTGTTTTCTTTTAATGGATTAAAAAAATCGTTGTATGTTTTCTTTACTTTCTCTAATTTTTCGTTATCTTTCGTTTGGTATGTATAAATATTAATTTCTTTTAGCATTTGCTCTATTTTATTTGTGTTTTTTACTATTGCTCTTTCTTGCCAAGATCCTAATGGATATTCTCTTTCTAGGTTTACCATATCTAATTTTGTTTTGACTTCTATATATTCATTTATATTTTTTACATTATCTAGTTCTTTTATTTTATTTCCTAATTCTATTTGTTCTTGTTCTCTTGCTTCTTCAGTATGATCTATTACAATTCCACCATAAATGTTTGTGCCAATAATAGTATTAGCAATTATTATAAGTGCTATTATTGTGAATAATATATATATTACCTTTTTCTTAAAAATCTTTGAAAGTTCATTTTTTATTAATTTAATCAATATTATTCCCTCCTATCTTTTTTAGAAAAGCATCTTCTAATGTTATTTCTTCTTTTGTTATTGTATATACAGTAATTTGATTTTTTTCCAATTCTTTAGTAATAGCAGGAAGTTCTACTTTGTTTGCATATACTTTAATATGCTCGTTATCTAAAATTTCATATCTATTTTTTACAATATCTTTAGCCTTTTTTGAATCATTTATTTCTAAAATATAACTCTCTTCTACTATTTCATTTTTTAACCCTTCAATATTCATTTCTTCCACTATTTCTCCACTTTTTATAATACAAACTTTATCACAGCTATTCTCTAACTCACTCAAATTATGACTGGAAATAAGTATTCCTATTTTTTCTTCATGAGCTAATCTTTTTATCAAATTCCTTATCTCTATAATTCCTTCTGGATCTAATCCATTTGTTGGCTCATCTAAAATTAATAAATTAGGTTTATGCAGTATTGCTTGTGCAATTCCCAGTCTTTGTCTCATTCCTAAAGAATATTTAGATACTTTGTCATGTATTCTATTATTTAATCCTACAATTTTTACTACTTCATCTATTCGGCTATCATTAATTCCCTTATAACAATTTTTAGAAATTTTTAAATTATCATATCCTGACATATACATATATAAATCTGGACTTTCTACAATAGTTCCTACCTTTTCAATTGCTTTTATAAATTCTTTTCTTATATCATACCCATTAATTTGTACAAATCCTTTTGTAATTTTTTGCAATCCTAATATTAACTTAATCGTGGTAGTTTTTCCTGCTCCATTTGGTCCTATAAATCCTACAATTTCTCCCTTTCTTACTTCTAATGATATGCCTTTTAGAATATCTTTTTTTCCTATTTTTTTACAAAGTTTATTACATTTTAAAACAACATCATCCATATTTATTCCTCCTATATGATAGAGATAAAAGTTAAAAAAAGGTTACAACAAAATGAAAAAAAATAAAATTTTTTTGTTTTGTTGTAACTTTTTCCAATTTCAATTCTCTATCATAGGAGTATATATTAGGAGGGATTACTATTGAAAATACTAATAATAACAAATAAACTAAAAACTATGACTATTATCTCAAATTTTATAACTTTAAATATTAGTAATAATATTTCGATATTGTTAGCAAATGATACACAATCAGCTAAATTAATACTTAGTGAGCATAATATAAATATGATAATTTGGGAAAATGACATTTTTGATTTAAATTTTTATAAAGAGAATCTAACTTTTATACCAATTGTTCTTGTAAATGATTTTTACAAGAATGATACATTTACTTTAAAAAATTTTAAATGTGTTTCGCTAGATAATTTAACTCATTTATCATACTTTATACATAAATACACATCTTTGTCTGATACTTTTGAAAATACTAAATTAGCAATATTAAAAGAATTGATGTATCTTGGTTTTAATGTAAAACATAATGGTACAAAATATATAACCGAATCCATTTTAATTTTAAAGTTTTATTATAAAACTAATAATATTAAAGATATTTATTCTATTGTTGCTCGAAAACATAATACTACTAGTAATAATATAAAATCAAATATATTAAAGTCTATTAATTATATGTATTGTGAAACTGATTTTTCAAAATTGGAAGTATATTTCTCTTTGGCAGAAGATATAAAACCTACTCCAAAGCAAATTATATTAACTGTATTGAAGAACATTTAATTATTATTTTAAGGATATTGTCGAATTTTCCTCTTATTTCACCTTATATGGACTTTTTTGGAAACATTTGGTAATATTGTATAAGACACTTCAAGAAGTATTTGGGTGTTAAATTACATAAGTGGAATTTTTTCTAAATTCTTCTTATGGCACTATTGCAGAATGCCACACATATTTTAAGGAGGATTTCATTATGTTTAAATTCGCAAAAAAAGGATTCGTTGGAATGTGTATGGCAATGATACTTGCTGTTACAGCAGTTGTGCCGGCCTTTGCCGCAGAGGCTTCAGAAGCTCCTAAGGCTTCCATAGCTTCTGATACTATCGAAGTCACTTCAGGTGATTTGCAGATGGTTGATGTAACTGATGATGGCCCGCAGGCTAGAGGCTCTTTGTCTGGTTACAGATCAATCAATGTGTCAGGCTCTGGTACTGGTTCGTTTGTCGTTGATGTAAGTGGCTCTTGGAGTCCTTGGGCTGGTTGTACTCTTAAAACCAGCGGTTTTTCATCAAATGCGACAATAGAGATTAGTGTTTGCTACGGCGATGATGTAAAATGCACTAAAATTTTAGGACCTAATTCCGAGGTAAAGAACATCGCTATGTTAAATGTTGATGCAGGCGGCTACACCGTTAAAGTCAACATCAAAAACAACTCAAACACAGGAAACATTCAGGTTTGGATCTATTAAATCACACAGTTGATGTAACTTGTTAAACTTTGCAAACTTGGCATTCTGCGATAGTAAAGGGGAGCAAAATCGCTCCCCTTTTCATTATATTTCTATTATTTGTGCTTGATATTCTTTTAAACTTTCATATATTTTCTGTTTAGTTTTTCCTATGTATGAGTTTTCATTCATATATAATTTTTGATTTTCAATTTTCATATTAGAGCTAGAAAGCGAATCTTCCCAGACTGTTTTATAATTATTTAATTCTTTTTCATTATATCCACTAATTACTGTTCTAGCATTTATACATACATCATTTTTATTAAATGTAAATATAATATTATACTCAATTTCTTTTCCATTATCATCTAGGGTATATGTTGCAATCATATTTGTACTATCTATTCCCTGTTTTATATTCCCTGTATCAAAGTTATACAAAATTAGTTTTCCATCTTCATTTTTTATGAACCTATATGGACTTAATATATATATACAAAATATTGCTATTATAGTGATAGCAGTTATTAGCATAGTAATTATTATATTGATTACTATTTTTCTTTTTATGTTTTTTATACATTTTATTTCTTTTTCTCTATTATCATTCGTTTCTCTTTCAAAAAGTTCTTCATTTGTAAAAAATTTATTTTCTTCTTTAATGCTCCTTAATATTTCTGAACATCTATCGCACTCCTTTAAATGTTCTTCTATTTCTTTCTTACTTGTTTCAGTAACCATGTCCTCAACATACAAAGGTAATAAATCTTCTATTAAACTACAAGTGTTATTTGGATTCATCTGTAATACCTCCTTTTAAAAGTTTTTCTAGTTCTTTTTTTCCTCTATGGTAAACAACTTTACTCCATGATACATTTCTTCCTGTAATATCAGCAATTTCTTTAAAAGAAAATCCTAACAGCCTCAAATACATTACATTTTTCGTAATCTCATCTATATTTTGTAATTTTTTGTATAATTCGATTTTTTCTTCATTTAAAATATATTTTTCTTCAAATGATATTTCTTGTATATCTTTTTCATTTAATTCTGCTATTTTAAATCTTTCAATTTCTTTGCACTCTTTATAGTATAAATGCTTTGCAATTATACATAGCCATGTGCATATTGTACATTTGCCTTTAAAGTTATCAATCTCTTTAATTGCTATACAAAATGTTTCTTGTGTTAATTCTTCTGACAAATTGGTATCATGTGTTAAGCTCATTAGATACTTAAATACTGTATTATAATATTTCTTACAAATATACTCTATGTCATACATTATTTTCCTCCTTATAAAAGAATGCTCATAATATCCTATCAAAAATCTATCTACTTTAATTACATTTAATTATATGGATAAATTATATTTTTTTAGTATACTAAGGATATTTTTACTTGATTCAGATGTATTTTCTTTTCTAAAGTTAGAAGTATCTACAATTAAATCCATTAAACTACTATTTTCATAATCTACAACTAGCATATTATCATTATTTTTTATATGTGGAACTTTAACAAAATATAATTGAATATCTTCATTTATATTTTTTGTATTTGAATATTCCTCTTTAAGATTATTTAAGTTATTCTTTATTTCATTTAGGTCTTCACTAGAAATAGTAGCAATTTTATTTCCCTGGTATTTTGAAATAATGTTCTTATCAATATCTTCAATATTCACTAAAAGTTCTTGGTTTTCATTACATGGAATCTTATATTCATAAACATCTCCATATCCATCTATACATTTTCCTTTTATTGTATTTGCTTCAGATTTTGTTGTATTACCACCATAACTACCATAGGCAATAATTATATCTTCATCGTAATCCATATTTACAATTAATGTAGATTCTAAATAAGAATAATGTTCTTCTACACTCTTTTTCAATTTCGCATCTTTAAATTCATACCTTATAACTTTATTTTCTATATCATCTGGAAACATTTCCTTTATTGAATTTGCATATTCTGAACCATCTTTAGGAATTTCATAACTTATGATTTCATCATTTTCAAAAATAAATTTGTATGGTATGCAGCTTCCTTCACTACTACGAATTTTTTCATGTTTCACATAATAGGATTCTTCTAAAATATACATATAAGCATATTTTTTATTATCTTTCTCTTTTATTCCAAATCCTTCATAGTCGTAAAATATCTGATAATCTTCTTTATATTTATCATAAGCTGCTTTATATTTTTCTTCTTTTAGATATTCAATTGCTTTATCATAAAGAAATTCATTATCTGTTATCCAATATCCATATTTTTCATTGCTTTTATTAGACAAATTAACATTAATGCCTATGATTGAAGCGATAATTAATAACACTATAATCAAAATAGTAAGTATAATTTTTATTTTTCTATTCATAATTTTTTACCTCCAAACAATTAATTCTATTTAATAAGATAATAGCACAAAAGTAAATAATCTTCAACAAACTATCTCATGTGAGTTGAAAACAATACTTTCATTCCTCCTATAAGATAGAGAACAAAATTTAAAAAAAGTTACAAAAAATCGCAACTTTTTTTAAAAAAATTAGATTATGAAATTTATCGTTATCATTATATATTAAAAAGCAAACTATTTTCTAGTCTGCTTTTGATTTTTAACAAGATATTGTCAATATATTTCCATTGTTATCAAAAATAGCAAATTCATCTTTGCTATAAAAAGTTTTATGAAGTTCTTTAGCAATTTTTACTCTATCTTTTAATTCATTATAAACTGCTGAAACATCATCAACAGTTATAAATAATGTAAATGTTGGTACTATTTCATCTGTTTTTAAAGTTGAGTATTCTTCAAGCAAATTTTTTTGCTCTTGAATCATTATAGAAATTTTATCCTTATTTAAAATAGCAAAATTTAAAATTTCTCCTTCTTCTGGAACACTTAATATCTTTTGAAATCCTAATTTTTCTTCATAAAACTTTATTGTTTCTTTTACATTTTTAACCATAATGTTGGTTGTTACCGTTTCATACATATATTTCTACCTCCAGTATGATTATAAGAAAAAAAAACAAAACTGTATTGTAAAAAACGGACATTATTTATAATTTTCTATTATCTTTAATGGAGAAATTCCTGTATATCTCTTTATTTCTCTTATTAAATGTGATTGATCATAAAAACCACATAAATTAGCAATATCTATTAAATTCATATTTTTTTCTAATATTAATGTTAAGCATAAATGCAACCTAAGTATATTTAATAGAACCCTTGGTGATACTCCAAAATTTACTTTAAATACTCTATATAAGTGTCTTTCATTATATCCTAATTTTTTTGCAATATCTATTACATTTTGGTCTTTAGGATTATTGTATAACCTTTCTACCATTATTACAAATGGCATTTCTATTTTATCCTTTGTCTTTTGAAACAAATAACCTTTTAAATATTCTATTCTTTCATTAGTATTTTTTAAATTCAATATTTTATCCAAACTAATTTCTTTTTCTATATTACTAAAAGGTATTTCATTATCCATTATTTTATCTGCTTCTATATTAAAAAGCATAAAAAATATACCTGGTTTCAATCTACCCCCCATATAGTCTATGTTTTTATTTAACTGAAAGGCTTCTGTTTCTTTACTAAATCCTGCAAAGCAAATCGCATTATTAGCAAAATCTATCACTATATCAATACAGGCATCTGGCAAAATGTTGTTATCTATAGTTTTATCTAATATATTCTTTGATTTCATTGTCCAAATACACATACAATAATTTTCAAGTTCTTTTATATTATATTCTACATATTCTATATTTTCCTTAAATTCTTTATCTAATAAATATGGTATCTGTTTTGGATAATACATATATTACTTCCTTTCAAAATTGTAGTTTATTAGTAATCTAATAGTTTTATAAATCTTTCAATATTTTCATTTAATATTTTTATTTCTTTGTTTTTATCTATATTCTTGATTACCATCTTTGTAATAAATTTATCAAAACCTTTTTGTTTTTGTATATCCATTTCTCCTCCAAAAGTATCATAAATAATGGCAGTATCTAACAAATCTTTTGGAATATTTTGCTCATAATAACTTTTCCAATTTTCATTAAAGCCGCAACAAATAAAATATGCTACTTTTTTTGATTTTAAGGTTTCAATATTATTAATCAAAAACTTTCCTATTTTTTTGTCTATCATTCCCATTCTAATTGGAGTACCGACAATAATTAAATCATATCTATTTATATCTTCATTTTGATTTAATATATTTACCATTTTAGAATCTTTTAACTGTCTATTTATTTCTTTAGCACATTTTTCTGTTGTTCCTGTTTTACTAGCATAAATAATTAAGTTTTTCAAATTATTTCCTCCTACTCGATAATTTGTAATTTACCGCTATACCTATTCTCCTCCTCCATCTGCTGGTAACAAACGGAAACGGGACTCTTCCTTTTCTTGCTCTTTTTCGTTTATTATATATATAACTAATGATAATGCAATCATTAAAACTAATAATTCATTTTCATATTTATTTGAGGTAGCTAAATAAGAGTGAGAATCTGCTTTAATTGAAAAAAGTGATTGTGAATATACAATTTTCTCTGATACTATTCCAATAATTTCTTCCCTATCTTTAATTTCATATTCTGATTTATTAAGTTTGACCTTCCAACCATTATCTAAAATATAGCCACTTTTAAAGAAATTTTTTTCTCTACCAAAAATCACTTCTTTGTCTCCTGCAATTTTAATTGTAAGTTCTCTTGTGTTATATTTATAGCGTCTACTTTTGTTTTGCTTAATAGTTCCAATTTCTTTTCCTTGCATTGTATAAATAGAAAAATGAGGTTTCCTAGAAATACATTTTCCTTTTGCAATATATTTTAAACTCCCAGTATTATCATAAATTTTAAATTTTCCATTCTTTTTATTATCTACTTCGATTTTTAATCCATTTTCATTTTTTCTATCATTACTAGGTTCATTAATAAATTTATTAAACTTATCCCAAAATTTCACTACTTACTCCTTATATATCTTAATTATATTTTATCTGCTATTTATCATCTCGATAATTACTATTTATCGAACTAATAAATACTTTAATTCATTAAGAAATCTAATATATTCATTCCTGCATCAGTACCTGTCTTATAAATCTCTGTATAACCACATTTAGTACAACTTACAGTAATAAACTTTTTATTTTGAACATCAAATATTTTTGCAAAGTTTCCTCCTGTAGCTTGAAATTGATCTTTTTCAAATTCTGTATTTCCACATTTTATACATTTCCATTCTGACATAATAAAATTTCTCCTTTAATTTATATAGTTTCTTCCATTTCTTCTTGACTATCATACATTTCTTTGATTTCTTCAATAGTTTTATCATTTACTATCTGATTAAAAATGTCATCATTAAAAGTTACTGCTGCCTCCTGCATAGAATATCTATTCTGATAAAAGAATTTTCCATTATAACTTATCATTGTTTCATAACATACATTATTAAAAACCATCTTCTCATCCATTTTTACACTACTTACAAATAGTTCATTTTCTTTATCAAAATAATATCTTTGCCTTACAGAATTAATCATTGCTGAAGTAGTTTCCTGTTCCACAACTAAATAATCTATAATGCCTTTTCTTGTTATTACATTTAGTCTATTTACACATATATTCATTTCGTGATCGTGCATCTTAACAGGTTCAATATTAATACTGACCATATTTTTATCCTCTATAATATTATTTATTTTAGTTTTATAATTGTCATTTAATAGTTTTTTTATTTCCTGTATATTCATTTGTTTTCCAATATATTTATTTCTAAATTCACTTACAAATTCTGATAATTGTTTACCATTCATGTCTAATCTCTCCTATAATCAATTTATTACATTTCTTCATTTAATTCTTGTTTTAAATTATCTAACATGTCCTTTATATCTTCTTCAAAAACTGTTCCAGCAGCTAAATCTATAAACCATTCTTCTGTTTCTTTAACATATCTTGCTTGAAATTTTTCTGAAGCCAAATGTGTTTCTGACAAATTGTGTAATCTATCTGCTAATTTTACCATTCTTGCCATATCATTTTGCTTGATTCTATTAATGTAATCTGACATTACATATCCCTTTTCTTTTGTTATCAATTTTACTGCATCTGCAATTTCTTTATTTGAAATTTGAACTAGCTCTTCATAAGTAGTATTCGTATCTTCTAATAAATCATGAAATAAACCCACAATTTGATAATCTTTTGGAAAACCTCTCTTATATAAAATGTTACTTACTTCTAGTGGATGTATATAATATGGTGTTCCTTGTATTCTTTTTTGACCTTTATGTTTTTCCTTAATAAATTCAATATAATTATCTAATTTCATACATTTTCCTTTTCATTACTATAATTCATAAATGTTTGCCTTTACTATAATTCTTTGTATCTTACTTTTTTCTTCTAGTGATATTTCCCATATACTTCCTGCAATGGATCTTTTTATTTTAAGTTCTTTGGTTGGCTCGCCAATTAATTTGTTTAGTTGCTTTTGTAATGCCACCTTATTAGTATAAATGACCAATTTATTTTCGTGATACAACACATTAATTGTTGTTTCTGTTTCTTCTTTGATAGGTTCTTTATATATTTTCATAACATTCCTCTATTTCTGTTATATTCGATTACTTCTATCTTCTGTAATGTTATTTTTTTGATATGCAATCCTTTATATCGTTATCAGTTATTTGCGAGATTCCTTCTGTCTTTCCTTCATTATTTACTATTTCTACTTTATAATGAACTTTGTCAATTTCTCCTAAAATAGTTGCTTTATTTCCATTATTCAACAAAACCACATCAAAAACTTTGTATCGCATTTATTTCTCCTTATTTTCTTTATATCCAGTTTTCAAATTTACTTAATATTCCACTAAATTCTTGTCTTGTTTTATCCATATCGCCATTTTTATAGCTTTTACTCATAATATCCTCTGATATACTATGCACAAATTTGTTACACTCTTCTCTTGTATATTCTCTATTTTCAATAGTACCTACTATATTTTCTATTTTTCTTATTTCTTCTGTGTCAAATACTTCATATGGATTCATCTAATTTTCTCCCCTTTTAATTTATTCTTTTATTGCTATTATATATTGATTGTCTTCTACTTTTCTATTTGCATTTTGATAAACAAACCTTGTACCTGTAAAATAAACATTATATCCCATGTTTTGTAACTTGTTTCTACTCCATTCTAAAAACTGGTCAACATCTTCTTCTGATACATTATTTTTCACTCTAAGATCGTAAAAAGTACAAACCATGTATTCTTCATTTTCTTTTAATTTGCTATTCCAATATTCTTCTACAAATTTTACTGTCATTTCTATCACCTTCCATTTTGTAAATCTTAAATGACAATGCAATCATACCACATTTTTTCTAAAAATTAAAGCTATTAAAAATTTTTTCCATTTTTTTAAGTTATTTCTACTAGAAATCAATGTGGAATTGGAATAAATTTATGCCGAGAAAAACATTGATTTCCTTTTCCTTTTATAATAACTAAAAGGCAACTAGCACATTTATCGGTTAGTTGCCTTAATTGATAAAAAAAATTATCCCTCGAAGATTTCTCCTACTTTGTTTATAGCATTTATTAAATCATTATATTCTATTCCTTCAGCATAAAAATTATCTTTTTGATACCTTTTCCATTGCTGTTGCATCTTGCTATCGTTTTCGATTTTATCTACTACTTTCTTCCAGTTTTTTATTATTTCATTTGTTTCTCTATGTTGTGCTGTTAAAGTTATTGCATCTTTTAAAGTTTTATTATCAATAATTTTACTTTGAGTATTTATAAGCATATAAACATCATAATAATCCCTAATTCTTGTTGAAAGCACACCTCTTTTTATGATTGCCTCAAATTTTTCTGCAATAATAGTTTCTACATTGTATGACCATATTTGTATTTTTCTATCTTCTAGCATTAATGTAAAACTATATTCAATTTCTTTATATGTAATTTTATCTCCAGTTGTAATATCTATTTTCATTATAACTGGCATTTCATTGTTATATCTTGCTTCAAATGTAATTCTATACCCACCATAATCATCATCTTCTCTAATTAAATCTACTTTATTAATTTTAAAAGTTACATTATCATCAATTTCTATATTACATATTTCTAACATAATATTTGAGATGTTCTCTTTTGTTAATGAAAATCCTTTTATGGTTGTATCCATATCCATTGTAGTTCTACTATCAATTCCAAGCATTGCAGATATTAACATTCCTCCCTTTAATATAAAATTATCTTTATATTTTGAAATTGATATTCTTTCTAGTAATCTTTCTAACATATATGTTTGTAGGACTAGTTGTGCTGCCACATTATTTTCTTTTGCCAAGTTGTTTATTATGGCTTTAAAGCTCATTGCATTCCTTTTCAATTATAATACCTCCATATAATTTCTTAATATATTTTCTATCTTAAATTTCTCTGCATATTCATATAATAAAACTAAATTCTTATTTTTCTTTTTAATATATCCTTTTACTGCATCATTAAATATTTGTGGATCAATTTTATTTCTATCTCTAATAATGTCACATATTGTTCTTTCCATATCATATATTTGTATTGTTGTTCCATCTTGTAATTTCATTTCTTTTAACCCTAAAAGATGCTTCTCTTCTTTTATGTAATGAATCTTTATAGAATTATCATGTACTGTTATATAACTTGGAAATGTCATATCTAGTTTTATTGGTGTTCTATCTGTTAAATCATAAAAATACAATGCTGTATTATGTGAGAAGATTCCTTTTTTATATTTTTGTCCTAAAATATAAAATTCATTTACTTCCTTATCTTCTTTTACATATATTCCTTTTGACACTTTTCTTAAATACCCAGTTTCTTCTAATTGTTTTATATATTGTCTATGAATATTATTTTTTTCTGCTTCTTTTACCAACAATACACCATTATTATTTTCTACTAATTCCTTAATCTTTTCTATATTATCCATTTAATCACCTTCTTTTTTTGACGACTATACCCATATTATACATCATATCGGTATGATTGTCAATTTTTGATTATATAAATAGAATAATATTATTAATTGTTTATAACTTTTTACATTTCTTCTTCCTCTTCTGTTTGTTCTACTTTATTATGCTCTTCTTGTTGTGTTTTTTCTTCTTTTGGCTTTAGTTTTTCTTGTGTAAATTTTTCTTCTACTTTTTCTAAGTATTCTTCTGTATTGCTTAATATATTTGGATTATCTTTCAATATATATGTCATATACTTTTCCAACTCTCTAGGTATTACTTCTTTATATAACTTTTTCTTATATTCAACATAATCTTTATTAGAATAGTCAAGTTTATATGTACAAAATTCATAGCAACTAATATGTTCTATATTAACAATTTTTCCAAAGTAATATTTTTCTCTCCATCTAGCAGACTCATATCCATTTATAAATTCAAATGTTCCTCTTGCATCTTCTTCTGGAAATAAATCCCACAGTTCTTTATCTCCCAAAATTTCTTCTGAAACCTCATCTATAAGTTCGCCTTTTGAAAGATATATTTCTTCACAATCTATGCTTTTTGAATATATTTCCTTTAATTGCACATCTTCATAGTTTAGTTCTTTATATAAAAATTCTAATCTGCCTAATGTCATTTCTTCCAATTTAGGTCTTAATGTTTGCAAGATTTTATTTGCTATATTACTTTTTAAATTTTCATTTGTTTCTTTTAACTTTTCTATAGTTCGTGTGTTTTCATTATTAGAGTATAAAGCATATTCATAATTATCTGCTAATTTATCATGACTTTCTCCTAGCTTTGAATATTCTTGTTCTAATATATTGTGATTATTTTGTAGTTTCTTATAATCTTCAGTTAAGTTTGGATCTAAAACATTTATTATTTTATTTTTTATCCTATCAAATAATCTCATCTTTAGGTCCTCTTACTATTTTCAAAATTTAGTTTTACTTTATTGTCTTCAATTATTAAACTTGCTGAAAAAGTTTTACCTTGTTTAGATTTAAAGCCTTTTATTTCTTTTGTTTTCCCTTTTTCTAATAATTCTTTAATTATTGTACTACTTAACTTTTTACTACAAATTTGTTTCCATATACTAAAACCACAATTTTCCCAATCTTCACAATAATAGCTTTTATTATTTTCGAGCATATCTTTTTTACATATAGGACATTTTCCTATTGCCGTCTTTTTAAATTCTGTTATTTCTGCTTTTTTGTTTATTCCTTGTTTAACCTCTTCTTTTACTCTTTCTAATATATTGTCTATACTATTCTTATTATTATAAATTGCTTTTAAATCTTTACTTATTTCTACTGTTTTTTCTTTATATAAATTTATTCCTAACTCTTCTAATATTTCAATTAGTTTGATTCCTTTATCTGTAATTTCCAAATTGCTTTTGTTTTCTATAATATATCCCTCTTGTTTTACCTTTTCGATAATTCCAGCACGAGTAGCAGGTGTTCCTATTTCGCATCCTTCCATAATTGCTATATAATCTTCATCTGTTGTTTCATCTTCCTTTTCTCTCTTTTCCTTCTTAAATGGATTTTCATAAAAATTATTAAGCTCCGCTTCTGTTACTTTTCCTGGAGGAGTTGTTGTTTTTTCTACAACCTTAAATTTAATATCAATCTCTTCTCCTTTTAAGAAATTAGGAATATCTTTTTCTGTCAAATCATTTTCAAATTCTAAATAACCCTTTTGTTTAATAACAGTTCCTTTTATCTTGCCTTCTAAAGTTTGATTTTTGAATTTTACTATTTGTTCTTCTATAACACAGTCATCTTTACAGAAATTTGCTAAAAATCTATTTCTAATCGAATTATATAGTTTGTTTTCATCTTCTGTTAATTCTTTATTATCTACTTTATTACCAGTAATAATAATTGCACTATGAGATTCTACTTTTTTAGAATCAAATATTTTCTTGTCATCTTTCATATCAATATTTAGATTTTCTTGTTTTACCAATTTATTGATAATTTCTTTTACTTTGTCTTTTTCTTCTTCTGTTAAATATTCTGAATTTGTGCGAGGATATGTTGTATATGTTTTTTCATATAATGATTGAGCATAGTTTAATGTGTTACTAATTTTTATCTTATATTTATTAAACATATAATTTTGTAATGTTTTTAACGAAAATAACTTTTTAGGCTTTTTAATTAATTCTTTTTGTTCTATATCTAAAACTGTTATTTTTCCATTACTTATTTTTTCTGCTGCTTCTAGCATATCTTTCTTTTGTTTTTCTTCTTGTCCTTTTTCTAATTTTACTTTATCTCCAAGCTCTATTTTTATTTCTTTATTATCTTTCTTTATTATTCCTTCAAGTTGTATATATTTTTCTTCTTTAAAGTTAATTATTTCTTGCTCTCTATCATATATAAACTTAACTGTTGGAACAATAACTCTTCCTACTGGAAATTTATCTTTTGCTTTTATACTAACAAATCTCGAAAAGTTGATTCCATAAATCCAATCTATATAAGTTCTCGCTAAACCTTCTTTGTACCAATTCTCTGTATCTTTTATATCTCTTAAATTATTAAGTTCTTCTTGTATTGTACTTTCTGCTAAATCTTGTAATAAAATTCTTTTTATTGTTTTTTGAATCTTGTTTTTTCTAAATATGTCATAGATTAAGTTATTTACTAAAACTTCTCCTTCTCGGTCATTATCACCACAATTAATGATTATATTAACTTCCTTTTTTAAAATTAGCTTTTCTATTAGATTATATCTTTCTCTAATTCCTTTTTGTGCCTTTATCTTCCATTTAAAATCTTCTGGGAAATATGGTAGGTCTTTTATATTCCAAACTTTAAATTCTTTATTATAATCTTCCATTCTATATAATTCTAATAGATGACCATATAATGATGTTATAATATAATCTTCATTTTCGTAATATTCTTTAGTCTTCGTACATCCTTTCAAGGTTCTTGATAATTCTTTCGCTACACTCGGCTTCTCCGCTATTATTAATTTTTTCATATTTCTTTTTCTCCTTTAAATTTTTCAAAAATAATAATTGCTGCATATCCTCTTCTGCTCTTTCTTCTTCTGTCTTATTTAAACTAGCTCCTCTAATTAGTAAGTAATCTAATACAGATATTATTATTGATATTATGATTAATATTTTCCAAATCATTTTTATCTCCTTTATAATGTTATTGATTATGTTTTAAAGCATAGTTTTTTATATCTACTTTTATATTTTCTACATACTTCTGATAATTTTCAGGAGTATTCTTAACATAGAATTTACAATTTTCACATTCTTTTGTTTTTAATATTGAGCAGTTTGATTTCTTTATAAACAAACAATCTCTTTCTTCTGTCTTCTTTACATTTAAAATATTTTTCATTACTTAATCCTTTCAAAGTTCATTAAGTGTATTGCTGAACTTCTTTGTATATCTATTCACCTAATGAACTCAAATTATATTTTCCAGTTCATTTAGTGAATTCTTTTGCAGTTTTATCGTTCATTTAGTGTACTTTCGCACTCTCAAAGGCATTTTTTCTCCATTCATTTAGTGAATTTTCACATCATATTTGCTTAAAATTTTTGTTCTTTTATTAAATCTTGAAGGCTTGTCCTTCAATGTGTGTAGGCGATATGTTAATACTCGCTTTCCTGCCCTCATTTTAATGAGGGATTTTTTATAAGCTATGGTTTCATAGCTCTTTTATTCCCAGTTCACAGCAGTTCACTTAGTTAGCCTTTAGTCGAATTTAATCCCATACATTCCTAGTAATCTTGGTGCAAGTTCTTCAAAAAGCTCATCTCGATCTTTATAAAAGGTTTTTGGACTAGAGTAACCAACTTTTACTTCTGAAGGTTTTACTCCCTCCATGTACATTTCTTTAAGTAATTGTGCTTTTCTTATGTCTGCAATTACCCTTGAATCTGTTTTTTCATCTATGTAATCATTAAAAATATCTGTTAAAAATCCAACTAATATTTCTGTATTTACTTTACTTTTATATACTCTTTCAAGGAAAGTTTCATTTTCTGTAAAATTGTTTTTCATTATGTCTTTAATTTGTTGTCTTTCCATCGTTTTAAATTCTTTGTTAGTAAAGTTTATTGTTTTTATAAAGTCATTTAAACTTTTATAACTATTTAAAATAGCCTCTGTCTTTTGTAACCTTTCTTCATTCCATTTATTTTTAATTTCTTCTAGTGTTTTCTTTGATATTAAAGTTTGTTTTCTTTCTAGTGTTTCTTCTACTATTTTCTTAATTTCTTGAATAAATTCTTTATCAAGCTCCATATTAAAGCCTCCTTAAATGAATTTATCCCAATATTATTTTTAGTAGTCTTCTACTGTATTCTCTCCTTGCTTCTTGTCTTATTAATTCAAAATAACTATCTAATGTTTGAAAAGCAAATTTGTCTATCGTTTTTGAATTATATTTTTTCTCCATTTCTTCAAGCATTTTGTTATTTAATTCTTCAAATTTATGTCTTTTAGTTAAGTACATATCTTCTATCATTTTTTGGTCCATAATTATTGTTTTACATATTTCCATACTCTTTGTTTTAAAGTCATGTTCTGACATATTATCAAGTTTATTCAAATTACTATTAACATTATAGGTATTAATTTCTTGCATTTTTCTTCTCCTTTTCATCTATTTTATTAATTTTCCAATTCATTCTCCTCTGTTTCTTCAGTTTGATTATTCTGTTCTATCATATCTTTTAAATTTTGTTTTATTTCATTATATCTTTGTTTTGATATAAGATTCTCTGTAAAATATGGAACTAACTCTTTAAAACTTTTCTTTTTATCCATTTCTAAAAATAGCCTTGTATCAAAACTAAATATTGTTTCAAAAGAACTAATATTAGATGTTAATTCAATTTTTTTTAATTCATCAGTACATAATGAATTAAAGTATTTTTTTACATCTTCTAAATAATCATCTTTTCTTAACTGTTTTTCATATTCATTTTCTGTTAGTATTCCTACTTCTCTTTTTGCTCCTAAATCAAATATTCTAAATTTATAGTATGTTTTTACACTATTGATTACATAATATAATTTTCTACATATAAATTCATCAATCTCATCATATTCCATAAAATTATCCTTTCCAAAACTTCTTCCTTTTTGGTACTACTGGAAGCAACATACTTCTTTCTTTTTCTAAGATTATTTCATCTCGCTGCCTGTACATTTCTTTCCATAGTTTATTGTCTTTTTCCATTTCTTCATATTTGTTTTTAAAATAGTCTACCTGCTCTTTAAGATACTTATTTTGCTCCTTTAGAAATCTATTTTCTATTTCTGATTCAGAAATCATCAATTTTTCTTCAATATTATTTTCATTTAATTCTGCATTTCTATAATTTGCTGCTCTTTTTATTTTCAAATATTGAAGTCCTTCTTCAGTTATTACTTTTTTCCCTGAATCGTTAGTTTTTAAATATCCTAAATTTTCTAGTTCTTTACTCTGATTATAAATAGCTTGTACACTATTGTAATTTAATGCTTTTGCACATTCTACAATTGAATATTCAGCCATAAATATATCTCCTTACTTCATTTATTTTTTCTATAATCTTGAAAATTTGTGTCTATTTCTATACAAATTTCATTCAGTCTGCTTACTAATGATTCTGCTGTTTTCCCATCATTTCCAAGACTTAATCTTTTTACAAGTTCTTGCTCTGTATAGTTTGTTGTAATAATTATAGGTAGCATATTTTCATATCGACTGTTAATTATTTGGAACAATTTCTCTAATACCCATTCACTTAGTCTTTCTTTTCCAAGATCATCAATAATTAAAAGGTCACATTTACAATACAGTCTAATAATTTCATAGTAATCTAAATTATTGTTATTATAGGATTCTTTTAACTTCTCCATTAAATTAATAAATGTCTCATAAATAACTGGTATTCCTTGTATTAATAATGAATTGGCTATTGCAAATGCTAAGTGTGTTTTTCCTGTTCCATATCTTCCAATAAAAATTAGTCCTGTTCCATCCTCCTTATACTTTTGCCAACAGTCTGCATATCTTTTGGCCATAGCAAAAACTTTTTTATTTTCATCATTAGTTTTGTAGTTTTCAAAAGTCCTCTTCATTCCTCTTTTGCTAATATTACTTTGTTGAAATAATTTTTCTATTTTTCTTTGGTATGCTATTTTTCTTTCTGCTTCTTCTTTCTTTTTTTCTTCTTCTGCTTCACGAAGCCTCTTAAATTCTTTATCTTCTAAATACTCCTTACAGTCACAATCTATAACTGAAAACCAATTAAAAATTCTAGTTTGGTCAAAAGGATTTATAAGACCTTTCCATCCTAATTTTTTTTTGCAAAATGGACAATATTGTGCATCTGGAATGGTTGGGTACTGATAGTTTTTTAGTTTTTCAGTATCTTGACTATCTATGAAATATTCTTTTGTAATATCGCTATCTTCATTCTTCATTCAATAGTTCTTCTCCCTTCCTTTTAAAGCCATTAGGATCACTTGAATCTGCTTCACTATTGTTGTTATTCTTCTTAAATTCCTTTTCATCTTGCTTGACTTGTTGAAGTGTATTGATTCCTTTTGCTAACCAGCTATTCAGGATTTTTTTAGTGTACTGCCATGTTGGATTTTTTATCATACCAGTTCTAATAAGTGCATACTCAACTAGTTCTATTGGAAAACATTTAAGATAGTTAATACATTCATTAATATTTTCTTCCGTTATATCTTCTAAAGAGTTTTCAAATATTATTTTTATTTTTTTATAATCTTTTTCAGTTTTTTCTATTTGTTCTATACTAATTTCACTTGTATTATCTTCTTCTATATTTTCTTTTTTTAAATTTTCTTTTTCTAACTTATCTTGACTTATATTGTCTTGACTTATCTTATGCTGTCCAATGTCAGTCATTTGTCTGTCATCTGTCTGTCGATTGTCTGCCTTTGGACTGTCATTTGTCTGTCCATTGACTTCCATTTGGCTGTCATTTGACTGTCCTTCTTGTTCTGAAGATTCTTTCTTTTTACTAGTTGCTCTCTTTTTTGGTTCAACCAATTTTATTCCTGGTATTGCTTTTAATAGCAAATCCTTATAAATGCTATCTACTTTTCTATCTGCTCTAATAACATTATGCTCTCTCCAGTCTATTATGTAAGAGACTAAATCATCATTTAAAACTTTAACATATCCTTTTTCTACTAATATATCAAAGTATTGTTCCTCTACTCCAACTGCTTGCATAACACTATATGCTTCTACAACACCATCATCATCTGCATCTAATATTAAATGCAAATAAAGTTTGTGAGATTCTGAAGGCATTTTCAAGAATTTAGCTGATCTACATATTTTTTTGCTAAACATTCTCCTATTAGCCATTTTCTAATATCTCCAATCTTTGTAATTAAACAGTTAAATTCTATTTTAAACTGGTTTAATTGTTTTATTTCTATTTACATTTTCAAATTCTGTGTTATAATTTAAACAATATGTTTTTGAATATCATATTTGATATGAGGATTATCCTGTGTGCTGAAAAACTTGGATAATTCTTTTTCATTTTTTACTATTTCGTTTATATGGTCTAATACTAATTGGTGATATATTTGGTTTTTATTGTTTAAACAATTTAACATTTCATTTAAAGAAATTAATAATCTTTTGTTTTTTGTTTTCCTTATAATTTGGATAATAAAATTTTTCGCTATTTCTATTTTTCCTCTTTCTATAAAGAATTTTGAATATTTTAATAATTCTATTTGTGTATAACAATCCATACTTACCTCCACTATCGAATAGACCTTACTTTTTGCATTATTTCTTCTATAGATTTTCCATTATTCTTTTTATTGTATCTTTCTCTTAATTCAGTTATACTGGCTTCTTTTTTATGTGGAGTTAAATCCTGTTGTAATACACTTTTACTTTTTTCTTCTTGTTCTTCTAAATATTTATCTAATGTGCTTTTTTTAAATTTAATATTGCCTCTTTTTCCTATCCTTATATGAGGAATTTCTTTAACTAATTTATGGATTAATGTCCAATAGCTTACCCCAAGATAATCACAGGCTTCTTTAGTTGTTAAAATTTGTTCAGCCATTTTATCATCTCCAATCTTAATATAAAAAAATCACTTGTTCATAACATTCATTTCTGGAAAAACTTCTAATAAATCACTTTTTAGAAATTCACATATTCTTTTCATTTTTTCTGATGATATATTAGTTACTCCATTTTCTATGTATGATACTGCCTGTTGAGATACATCTAAGTATTCCGCTAATTGTTTTTGACTGATGTTTTGTTTCTTTCGTATTTTTTTTATATTATTTTTCATTCAAATATCTTTCCTCCTTTCTACTTTTTTTACACAACTCATAATTGTATGGTGCGATTATATACCAATACAATTTGTATGTCAATAAATTTTTATGAATTTTTTTCAAAAAACTATTGACTTGTACAAACTTGATTTGTATAATATATCAAAAGGAGTTGATATACATGAATCGTTTGAAAGAATTACGATTAGAAAAAAATTTGAAGCAATCAGATTTAGCAGAAATACTTGGTTGCAGTCAACAAATGATTAGTAAATATGAGCAAGGTCGTACAAATTTAAATGGTATGATAGAAGAAATAGCTGCGAACTATTTTGATTGTTCAGTAGATTATTTAAAAGGATTAACAGATATAAAAAATCCAGAAAGAAGTATTATTTTAACTTCAGAATTTAAAAAATTAGGCATATTAAAAGAAGGACAATCTCTTTCTAATGGACAGATTACCCTTCTTAGGCATTTAATAGATGTTAATAGAGGACTCTTTATTAGACTTTCACCTATTCTTCAGACAAATCTAGTAGAAGTTGTATAAGAATAATAAAGTCCTCCACATCTATACTATTTTCTTTAAGCATTTTCGCCAATTCTACAAAATTCGACATTGTTAAAGCCCTTTTTGTTATAATTATACCACAACTTACAGAAAATGGCAATCTTATGTAAAGTGTTTTTTATAACTATTGATATTGTGCCATTTAGCAAAAAGAGTTTAATAATACAAATTATTTAGAAAGGAGTTTTTATGGCTGGAACTAAAATTAAAAGAGCTAACGGAAAATATAAATTAAGTTATATGAAAAATAGAGAAAGATATAATACAACAGTTATTGCTGCTAATGATGCTGAAGCAGATGAGCTTTTAGAAAAGTTTGTTTCACAAATTGATAAAATGTCTCAAATTGATAAGAATACTTGCACATTATCAGAGTTTGTTGATTTATATTTTGAAAACTATGCTTATGATATGCTTGCTGAAGAATGTATCTATAACTATTATAGAGCATTAAAAAATTGGGTACTACCAAAAATAGGAAATACTGTACTTGCTAAATGTACCACTCCATTTTTTATTGATTATTTCAATTGGCTTGCTAAACAAATTAGTCCAAAAACAAATAAAGTTTTATCAGTAGGAAGCAGAGAAAAAATATTTGGAATTATATCATCTGTTTTTAGCTGTGCTGTTACTTGGAAATTATTTACTGTAAATCCTTTATATGCTGCAAGACCTGATGATTTTAAAAAGAATTCAAAAAATAATATTTCTCATATACAAGAAAGATGTTTAACTATGGAAGAAAGCAGAAAACTAATAAAAGCATTAGAAACTGTTGATCTAAAATATAAAATCATTGTACATTTTGCAATTATAGGTGGACTTCGTAGAAGTGAAATAATGGGAATTAAATGGAAAAATATTGATTTTGTTAATAAAACTTTAACATTGCAACAGTCTATTCAATATGTTCCTAAAAAAGGATATGTTGAGGGTGATTTAAAAAATGACTCTTCTGAAAGAACAATAGCCCTTCCCCATTTAACAATGCTTATGCTATTAGATTATAAAATGCAAACAGTTGACTATGATAATGATTTCGTTTTTATTAATGATAAAGGAAGGCGAAGAGGTTTAAGAATGAATCCAGTTTCTGTCACAAATTGGTTTAAAGCATTTAGAGATAAAATAGAACTTCCTCCAGAAGTTCCATTGCACGGATTAAGACATACAAATGCTACTATCTTGATTTCAAAGGGAATCAATGTAAAGAATGTAAGTAGCAGACTTCGGTCATTCTAATACATCAACTACATTAAATATTTATTCGCATGCTTTAACATCTATTGATAAAGTAGCTGGAGATACTTTAGACAAGATTTTATTTAAACGAAAACATACATTTAGAATACAGAAAAAAAAGAAAGAAGAAGCCCTTGTATAAGCCCTCTTTCTCAAATCTTAATATATTTAAAATGTTTTATAGAAGAATTGGTACTTCTTCTATAAATTAACTCTTAAATATTTATTAAAACTATTTAAATTATATACTAGTTTCATGAATATGTAAATAATTTTTGCATAATATAATTTACATACTTATACAATTGGTAAATTATAGTTTTTTATAGTATTACTATTGACATTATACAAATTATACTTGTATAATTAAGGTAGCCTTATTAAATATTTAGGAGTGAGAATTATATGAAAAAAGAAAACAAAGCAAAAAACGAAGTAAAAAATAAATTAAATGAGCTAAGAGTAGCAGCAGGTTTGAAACAATCAGAACTTGCTGAACTTGTAGGTTGTTCTCAACAAACAATTAGTAATTATGAAACTGGTTTTGTTAATAATATTGATCCTATGGTTGAAGAAGCAATCGCAAACTACTTTTCTTGCTCTATTGATTATTTAAGAGGTCTAAGTAATATAAAGAATGCAGAAGAATATGTTAATGATGCAATTCTTTTAAAAAACGAATTTGTTAAACTTGGTATTATAAAAGAAGGTGATGACATTTCTAAGCAACAATTGAAATTGTTTAGAGATATTATAAAAGCAAATAAACCATTTTTAAAACAAATATCTCATTTGCCTAATGAACCAGAAACTAATGAATCTGATAATGAGAATGAAGATTAATATTATTTTACTGTTTCCTCTTTAATAATCAATTATTAAGGAGGTTCTTTTATGGCTGGTTCTATTACAGTCAAAGGTAATAATAAATATAAACTTTGGTATATGAAAGATCATGAACGATATATAAAAACTGTTACTTGTGCTTCTTATCAAGAAGCTGAAGTATTTTTAGCTTCTTTTGTTACTGATATTAATAATGGTACTTATGTTAAACCCTGTAAAATGACACTTGAAAATTTTGTGACAAGAAGATATTTAGACTATTATGCTTTTCATAATCTTGCTGGTGAAACTATTTATAAACATATGCAAGAACTTAGATCTTGGGTATTTCCAAAACTAGGAAATTATAAAATGGCTGACTTTACACCTTATATCTGGTCTGAATATTTTTCTTGGTTATCTAAACAAGTAAGTACACAAACTGGTAATTTACTGTCAATTGGTACAATTGATAGAATCTTTGCGGTATTATGCTCTGTGTTCACTTGTGCAAAAAAATGGCAATATGTAAAATCAAATTCTGTAAAACAATCTAGGTCTGATTTATCAAATAAAAAACATAAAAAAGCTAAAAAAGCTCATGTCCAGGAGAGATGTTTATCATATCAAGAAGCATTTAAATTAATAGATGCCGTAGAAAAGGTTGATTTAAAATATCAACTAATTGTACATTTTGCAATTGCTGGTGGACTTCGTAGGAGTGAAATTCTTGGTATAAAATGGTCTAATGTTGATTTCAATTCAAATATTATAAAACTTTCAAAATCAAGTTTACAAGTTCCGAATCTTGGTTATGTTGAAGGTGATTTGAAAACCCCTACTTCTCATCGAAGTATCTATATGCCACCTACTACTATGGAATTACTAAAACATTATCATGAAATTACTCCTAATACGGATAATAATTTAGTATTTGTAAACAATCGAGGTGTTAGAAAAGGAAAAAGATTGTGTCCTGCAACAGTAACTAGGTGGTTTAGATTATTTAGGAAAAAAATTGATCTTCCTCCTGAAGTACCATTGCACGGATTAAGACATACAAGTGCTACTATTCTTATTGCTGAAGGAATTAATATAAAAAATGTAAGTAGCAGACTTGGACATTCTAATGTTGATACAACATTAAATGTATATTCTCATGCTCTTACAAATGTTGACAGATTAGCTTCTGATACAATAGAAAAATGTTTGTATGAAGATCCTGAAGATGAAATTATTCCTTCTAGTCCTTATACTATTTCTAGTAAAAGATATAAATCAAAAATTAAATTAAGCAAATTGAAATAGCCTACTATTATAGAAAAATAAAGAAAGGAAGATTATTAAAGTGGAAAATTTAGATATGATAAAGAGAATAAAAGAATCAAGTATAGCCCATAGAGAATTAGGAAATAAAACTCTTTATTTAATAAAAAAAGACAAGGATATTTCTGTTATTTTTCAATTTATAGGAAAGCAATATTGTCAGTATATGGACTATGCTTTAAATTCTGTTTGTTGGAAAATAGATACTATAGATAATTTTTATAAACATTATATTGTACATATTAATGATTTTTTAGAATATCAAGAAGTTTCTAGTAGAAGATATGGAGAACCTAAATTAATTAAACCTATTGAATTAAAAGGTTTAAAACATACATATTCTATGATTAATGGTATTAGAAAAAAACAAATTTTTATAAAAAATAATGATGTTTGGATAAAGGATAATGACTATTTTAGTGTTCATTTATCACCAGAAAAAGCAAAAAAGCTTGACTTAGAATTTAATCTTAAAAAAAAATTTGTATATAATGACAACTATGCCCTATTGTTTTAAGAGGTGAAGGATGGCTTTGTATTAGAAATTTGTTACTATATATAGAAGATTTCAATATTGAGTGGAGATTATCTAAAAAAATTTGTTCCTTCTATCATTGGAATATAGAAGATTTTGTAGGTGATATAGAAATATTTTATAATAATCTAATATCTAAATTAAAACAAGATATTAATAGAAAGGAATTAAAATGGGTATAATATATGATAAATCAATAAGGAAATTTAAAAATAATGAGAATACAATTTTTGAAATACTAAAAAAGCCTAATAATCACTACTATTTAACAGAAAAAAAAGAAAAGGATTCTGCTGCAAGAATAATAAAAACTACTAAACTTAGTATATTTTATTTTCTAATGGAAGAATATAGAAGAAATGGTTTAAAAGATATTTAAAATAATTAGTTCTCTTAAAATAAAAGATTATCAGAGAAAATTTCAAATTAAGAGATGATTCGATTTTGAAACATCTCTTAATATATTTTAGAAATTGTAATTTATACTTTTCTTTTCTTAAATTTTTCTACTGCATATTCATAAGATTCTTGAATAAATGGTTTTAGTTCTGCAAAAGTTTCATTTGATGGATTTAATACTGAAATCCATCCCATCCAAGCATACACAGGATGAGGAATTATCTTATCTAATTCTGTAAAATCATAATTCATATCTACTATTCCACCTGCATTTGGTCTTTTAGGCACTTCATTAAATAATTCAATAAAACTTTTCTTGCGAATACCTAAATTGACTCTATATACATTTTCTCTATCTAATTTTGAGCCTTTATCATTATCTCCATCTTTTTCTTTTATTGTGAGTACATATACTCCTCTTTTTAAGACATTATTTGGATTGTAAAATATTCCTTTTTCTCCCCAACTCTCTACTAAAATTGTATCTTTTAAATTTTCAAGACAATACTTTAATATTTCTTCTGCTTCCATAATTGTTACCTTTCAAAATTGTAATTTTTTACTTAAAATATATTCATTAAATTGTCAGATTTAGATATTCCCCTCAAAGTTTTCTCGTTCCTCATAACTTTTAGATAAACAAATTCTTCCGTCAATCATATTATATTCGTCGACTACATTATCTACATCTCCAGTAAATCCTGATTTAAGTATCTCTATCTTTTCCATAAAATAAGGTATTAACTTAATAAAAGCATTAATTGTTTCTAATCCATAATTAATGTAACACTTAAAATCCCATTCTCCTGTATCTTTATTATACTTTGAATAACTTTCGCAATCAGCATATGCACCATTTGGAATAAAATTTGCTCTTTCGATTTTAGAAAACTCTTTAAATTTTATATCCTTTGACTTTTTCCATTCGCCATATTCTTCTATCTTTTTTATTTCATCTCTAAACTCTTTTTTTACTACTCCCTTAACTCTTAATCCTACATATAATCCCATTTTTCCTCCTTTACGAATTGTAAGTTATCAATTACATTAGGTTCAAGAAATGCCCTACAACTCCAATAATACTTCCTAAAATGATAGACATAATTGTCATTGCTATTGGGCTTTTTTTATCTTCTTTTGCTACTAGAATAATTATTGGAATAGCCATAAGTATAGAAACAACTCCACCTCTTAACCACCACAAATTTTCAAACCAATTAATCCCAAAGATAACAAAAGGAACTATTAAATAATATACAAATGCTGATAGTGTTGAGTATTTATCAACTTTCATTTTAATCATTGGCAATACATCTATTACTCCTGCAACTATTCCAATTAATAATGTTAATAAGAAATTCATTTATTTCACCTCCCTTTTATATATTTGATTACAAGATTTACAAGTAATTTTCATTTCATAACTATTCACTTTTTTATCCAGTATTGTAATTAAAGGCTCACTATCTTTAGAACAACAAAATCTATTTTTTAGGATGATTAACTCATCGTTACATTCTTTCCCTATCTTGCTATCTTCAAAATCTATTATTATATTTCCTTGACTTCCACAGTTACATTTATATTTTAATTCTAATCTATCATAAGTTGAATAACATAAATAACCTATATTTTCATTACATTTATCACAATACATCCAACCTCCATAATTAGTTGCTAGTCTTGTATTTACTAATTCTTTATTTTTTAATATTCTTGCCATAACTTTATTCCCCTTCAAATTGTAATTTATCTTTCATCTAAAAACTTGGTATTTGTTCTATTTCTTTCTTCTAATTGTCTTTGTTCATTTTCAGATTTTGTTTTAGTATTATCAAATGATTTGCTTTTCAAGTTTCTATTTCTATTAGCAATAAGCTCGTTAATTGCCATAACATATTGTTGTGGATTATTTATGCTAAAATCTCCATGATAATAATTAGGTAACACTTTAATTCTGCTTCCATTTATCTTTTTATGAATTATACTCGCTGATTTTTTCATTATTGCTCTTTCTTTATCTCCTACAACTACTAAAACTTTCGATTTTGTACTTGATAAAGAATCTTTAATTTCATATTTTGAGTTTGCTTCCATAAAAGCAATCATATCTTCCTTACTGATTTTACAAGTATCTCTATAATATTCACTAAATAAATCTTCTCTTATTTTTAAAGACTTAAATTGCATTTGTGAAAACCATTTCTTTGATATTAGCCCATAACTCATAGAAAAAGCTGGTCTAATCATTTTATATGTTGCTTTCATAGGAATTGCTAATGCACTCTCAATAATAGCACAATCACAAATATCATTTTTCCTTGATAAAATTTCTAAAAGAATCTGTCCTCCTAATGATAATCCTCCCATTAAGCGAATATGACCATTATAATTATTAGTTATATAATCTATAATTTCTTGTGCATTATCTTCTATGCTTGTAAAACTTCTATCACTATCTGAATGTCCATCTAATATTGGAATAACAATATGATAACTTTCTTGTAATTTTTCTGCTTCTTCTCTATAATTCCACCAAGAAAGACCACCACCATGTAATAACATTATTGTATCTTTATTATTATCTCCATATTCTTTAAAGTTCATTTATTATTCCCCCATTCCTAGTGATATATTGTAAGTTAATCTTCGATTTTCATAATAATATCGTATGCAACAAAACATTCTTCTTTTGATAGTTTTGTTTCATTAACAAGATATTCTATTGCTTCATCTTTAGTAGAAAAATCTTTTAATATATTCTTTACTTCTTTAAATTTCTCAATAACTTTTTTAATTTCATTATTCATATTCTCATCTCACTTTCACATTGTAATTTTTTAGTTATATCTTATTGAACATTACTGTCTTTTCTTTCATTGATATTTTACCTACTTCATATCCATATTCTTTAGATTCCTTTTTGTAAGTCAAAAAGGAATGGTCTATATCAAATCCTAAAATATTTTTAATTTCTTCATAAGATAATTTATAACTGTCTTTCTTGTTTTCTTTTAAATATCTCCATAATGGCTCATATTTGCTCATTCCTAACACCTCCTGAAATTGTAAGTTAGCAATTACTTTGTATTTTCTTCGATGGCTTTCTTACTATTTCTATATAAAGCAAATGTTACAAAAAATACTAATACTGGTGGTACTACTAATTTTATTGGACTTTCATTTATTATAAATTTAACTGGACTATCTTCACCCATTATGGTACACATTACTCCTGCAATAAATATAAATGCAAATATAATAGATAAAGTTAAAAATATATTCTTCTTTACTTTTTCTCTTTTTAAATTAAACATATATATCACACTCCTAAATTGTAATTTATGAATTATAAAATTCTAAATATTTTTCTAAATTAGATATTATATATGCTCCATTATGATGTCCATCATAAATGTGGTTTTGAGATGTTACTTGTTTCTTTTCTAATATATCCTGCAAAACTTTACATCCTTCATAAAAATGTCCTTCATCTTGATTTCCTGCATCAAGATAAACTTTAAGTTCCTTTGAAATTTCATTATTTTTAGCAATCGTTATAGGATCGTATTTTTCCCACACAGATATATCCTTAAAATATGGAGTATCTTCTTTCTCTAAAGTTAGTTCTATTGCAGGCATATGTCCTCCAACTTTGCCAAACATTTCTTGATGTCTAAATGAATTATGAAGTGCTGCATATCCACCTGCTGAAACACCACCAATATATCTACCATTTTTTGTCTTTATTGTATTAAATATATTATCAATTAAAGGTACAACTTCCTTTATAAAATAATCTTCATACATTCCAACATTTATAATAATTCCACTATCTCCTGGACTTAATACTTCATTACTTATAGAAGATGAATTTACCCCTCTACTATTTTCAATTCTAGGGCAAACAATTATTAGTGGTTTTATTTTCCCACTTTCTATCATTTCATCTGCTATTCCTTTCATATTCAAATCAAATATAATATTTTCATTCCCACTTCTTCCGTGAAGAAAATATAATACTGGTAGTGGATTATTATTTTCTTCATATCCTTTTGGCAAATACACATTTATTCCCATATCTTTATTAAGTATATCACTATGAAAATTTATATTTCTAACATTAGATTCGTTCATTTTACATTCTTCCTTTCATATTATTACAACTCTAGCAATAAATTACTATAAATCTTTCAAACTACAAACTTGTAATTTCTAGCACTAATTGATTAGTGTATCTTCTATCTTTTTTATATTGCTAATAGTTTGTTCGTGATGACCATAGTATATTTTTGATATATTATGGCTTAATATTTTATTCCAACTATTATTTATCTTTTCATCATTAAATGTTATTGCAGATTTTAAATCGTATAAATCTCCTACAAAAACACTACCATTATCTAAAATTAGAGAAATACTATCTTCACTATGTCCTGGTGTATATATTATTTCTCCATCTATTCCTAAATCATTTAAAAACTCTCTACTTTGCTCACACGATATAATTACAGGCTCTGTATTTATAGGCTTAAACTGAATATTTTTATCTTTTTGCAAAATTGTGTCTGAACTATGAATATAATCTTTTTGAACATCTACTAATAATAGTTTTGTTCCCATATCAATTATATCTTGTGCTATTCCTATGTGGTCTGGGTGGTAATGTGTTATTAAAAGATAATCAATTTTTTCAATATTTAATTCTTTCATTTTTCTATAAAAGGCTTGTAGTGTTCCTGCCCAGTCTGTATCTACTAATATACTACCATTTTTACCTTTTATATAATAACAATTTGTATTTCCATATTTTAATAGTAGTATCATTTCCATTCCTTTCAAATTGTAATTTTATTCTTCTTTACCTAATGCAATTCCAATTAATTCTAGTAAAACTGATATAGTAATTAAAGTAACATAAACTTCACTGCTTAATTTTACTATTACTTGAAGTATGCAAGTAATAAATAATAAAATATTTCCAATAATTATTAACCATTTTTCTTTTTTCAATTTGCGTACCTCCTAGTATAATAATGTTAAGTCAGAAATGACTCGACATTATTTTATTTTTTTCTATGAGTTATTCAAAAACTCATAACATAATATTAGACCAATTTATGGTATAATTATTGTAATTGTTAGAGTGGTTTTAGCTACCTCCATGAGTGTTAGGCTCTTTGTTGAGACTAAAGCCTCTACTTTACATTTGGATATTAATAAGTTGGATAAGTATTATTTTTATAATAATGACTTTTATTTGTCGCTAGGTTATATTCTTGTAAAGACATTGAGGGTTTCCTCTAACATAAATTAGAAAGGGTGTTTATATTATGTTTTATTTAGGTATTGATATTGCTAAGGTTAATCATGTAGCTTCTTTAATTAACCAAGATGGTTCTATTTTAGTTAAAGCTATTAAATTTACTAATTCTAATGAAGGGTTACAAAAATTAATTGATTCAATTAGTGAATATGACCAATCTCAAATATATTGTGCTATGGAAGCCACTGGTACTTATTGGCTTTCCCTATTTTCTGCACTTACTGATAAAGGTTTTAACGTTTCTGTTTTTAACCCTTATCAAATAAAATCTTTTAGAGGTGCATACACTAATCGTAAACAAAAAAATGATGTTATCGACTCAATTTTAATTGCCAATTTCTTAAGCTTTAATGGCACTAAGCAAACTCCTTTACCTAATGATGATTTACTTGCTTTAAAAAACTTAACTAGATATAGGAGTAATCTTGTTAGTAATATTTCTAAGGCAAAAACTCAAGTTACTGGTATTTTAGATAAAGTCTTTCCTGAATATTCAGATTTTTTTTCTGATACTTTTGGCGAAGCTTCTAAACAAATTTTACTTAATTGTCCAACTCCTAATGAAGTTATTAATTTTAATACTAGAAAACTAGCTAATCTTTTGAAAAAAGTTTCTCGTGGTCGCCATTCTACTGATAAAGTTCGTGAAGTAAAATCTTTAGCTAAAAATTCTTTCGGTATTAAATTTACTGGTGATGCTTGTTCTTTTGAAATTAAACAACTTGTTAATCAAATTATTTTCCTTGAAAACCAAGCTCACGAATTAGAAGTTAAAATTAAAGAACTTTACTCTAAACTTGATAATCATTTACAAAGCATCCCTGGAATTGGTGAAGTAACTGCACCTGTCATTTTAGCTGAAATTGGTGATATTAATAATTTCAGCACCCCAAGTAAATTAACTGCTTTTGCTGGTATTGATCCATCTGAAAATCAATCTGGCAATAAAAAATCTACTGATGGAAAAACTTCTAAAAGAGGTTCACCTTATTTAAGACATGCTATATATCTAGCTGCTATGGTCGCTTCAAACAATGACCCTATTATGCACGATTACTACATAAAAAAACGTGCAGAAGGAAAACATCATTATGTTGCTTTAGCTGGTGTTGAACGTAAACTTCTTGGAATTATTTTTCATGTCTTAAAAGAAAATAGAGATTATCGCCCACCTAAATCTTCATAACATATATAATTTCTAATTTTCAATGTACTACAATACTTTACATAACTTTAATATTTTCATTAAAGTCTTTTTATTGTGTCTAAAATATTTTTTTCTAATTTTTTTAAAACTTTTCAACTAACTATTGACTTTTAATAGTTGGTCTCTATATATTGTAATTTTTTATTCTTCTAAAAAATTATTTAACTTGTTATAAAAGTCATCATTATTGAAAATATAATTACAATGTCCTGCTTTTTCTAATATAAACATTTCTGACTTTTTAATATTGTTTGAAATATATTCAACCTCATTTTTTGGAACTAAATCTTTAATACCACCATTAAAAACTAATGTAGGAACAATAATAGAATTTAATTCTTCCTTTGTTATGGTTTTAGATTCATTAAGTAATTTTTCAAATTTTTCGTTGCTCTTTTTTCCAGGATAATATGGTAATCTTTCCATAAATTTTGCATAATTCGGTTTTTTAATAATATTATTTCTTGCAACTCCACTACAGAGAATTAACTTAGATATACTTGTTGGATAATGAATTGCAACATTAAGAGCAACAGTTCCTCCACCACTACATCCTAGTAAATATGGTTTATCAATATTTAATTTTTTTATAAATTCTGCAACATCTTTCGCTGATTCTTCATAGGTTAAATCGCAATTCTTTTCACTTTTACCACAACATCTTCTATCAAAAATATATACTTTATATTTATCTTTTAATTTGTTCGCAATAAATTTCATCAATCCAGTATTAACACTATTAGGATTTAGTAAAATTATCGGTTTGCCATTTCCAATAACTTCATAATGAATTTTTATATTATTTACTTCTATATCCAATTTATAATCTCCTCTACAACTTACTATTTTGTGTTATGATTATACAATAAAAACAAAGTAATTGCAATTTATTATCTGTATCTTGATGTCAATGCTTACAATCTTTACCATTTTTTATAATATTTTTCCTCTTTCATCTTTAAATAATATCTTTTATATCCATTTTACATATACAAGTGAAACGATTTCTTGATATTGAGTATAAATATGTTAGCCTACTGCAATTTAGGTAAGCCATTATATTTTCAATGCTTGCCCCTAATGGCCAAGAAACATATTTATAGAGGCTCAATGTCAAGAATGTATAAAGTAAAATATCTATTTATTTTTTCTTTTTATTACTATACTTTGTCCATCTATCTTTATTTCAGCATCTTTATTTTCTTCATTGATCCCTATTCGTTCAAGCATGTCTTTGGGAATTGCTACTGTTGGACCTGTATTTTTATGAAATTGTACTTTCCTGCTTATTGTCTTTTTTTCTATTCTTCTGCTTTTTCTTAATTTATGATTACTGTTTGCATTGAGTATCGCATTTACTCTTTGCCTACTAATATTTAATAGTGATCCAATCTCTTTTTGAGTTAAATTCTCTTCGTAATATGAGAAGTTCACCCTACTTTTTAGTTCTTCTTTTTTGTTCATAAAGTTCACCTAACCTATATAAAATAAGGATTTATTGCATTTTTACTTATTTCAAAAATGCTAGAATTATTGTAGCATTTTGTACTACTGTTTGTCAACTTTTTACTTATGAAATTCACAAGACATACTTGTTTTTAGTCATTTTTGTTAAATTTATTGATTTCTTTGCTCCAATTATTATCAAATGTAACAAGTTTAATTTGTAAAAATTATTTTTTTGGCAGAAATAGACCACACAAATTTTTGTATATAAACTAAGTGCATTTTTTGTTTTATGTAACCAGTATTATATACAACTAAGAGTAGTGTATAAATTTTCTAAATCCATTGATTTTTCAATAATATTTGAGATTATTTTAACATCTTTTTGTTCTTATTTTTACAATTTCTGACATAAAAAAGTAGCCAATAGGGGAGTATTTTTTACTCCAAAATTGACTATTTTTTGTCTCATTTTTTATCTATTTTACCCAAATTTGTTGAAATTGGTTGAAATGATTGCACCAAAATTGCTCCAAAACTGTTTTTAAAAATTACCCCTGCCTTGTGGCTCTAAGGTTTGAGGAAATTATATTATGCCATTTACTATGTCCTGACATGGTAAATTCCTCCTTTATTTTTCAACTACATATAGTTGTATTTTTATATTTATCAATTATTTTACTTATATATAATACCACATCTTTTTCTTTTTGTGTAGCCTTTTATGAGGATTTTTAATTTTTATTATATTCTTCATCTGTAAGTTCTTCATAGCACTCTGTTTTTATATTTTCTCCAGCCATTTCAATTGCTGTTTGTTTTTCGATTATACTTTAAAGATAGATAATTTATAATGAATTATCTATCTTTGCTATTTCTCGTAAACATTTCTAATTTTGAATGGACAAATATTTTTCTAAATATTCATCTACTGTTTTCATATATTGTTCAAACACCTTATCATCATTTTGCATACCATGTCCTGAATGTTTACCTTCAAAATATTTATAATCAATATTATTGTCTTGTAATGCTTTAATCAAATGCCTTACTGTGTTAAATGGACATACTATATCATGTGTACCATAGGCAATAACACTTGGAACTGAATTTTCATTTATCCACATAAAAGAAGATATTGGTTTCATAAGCTTTTCATATTCTTTTGTCTTTATCATTTCTGGTGTTAATTCTACACCTACCATAATTCCAAATAATCCTGCTGCTGCTTTTCGTGACTCATCTGTGTCTTGGTCTAGTCCATATACCCCCCAATCTTCTGTATAGAAACTTGAAGGTCCAACCATTTCAAACATTAATTTGACTGGTACTGGAGATGTTTCACTATCACGATAAGCATATAACATTGCTAAAGTTCCACCTGCTGATCCACCACTTATTGCCATTTCATTTATATTATATCCTAGTTTTTTTGCTTCTTCTATAACAACTGGCATTGCTTGTTTTATTTCCATACTTTGAGTATATACACTTGCATTGTTGGTATCTGTTCTTAAAGTGTAATTAATTCCACATGCTACATATCCTTTTGAACATAACCAAGCAAGAGTATCTTTATCTTCTATTTTATCTCCAGATGTAAATCCTCCTGCATGAAGATAAACAACTAATCCATAATTTCTTTTTAAATTATCTTTTGGTAAATATAAATCAAATTTATTAGATTCTTTATCCCCATAAGAAATATCACTTACTAAAGTTCCAATTTCATCAGTCCATTCTACTGTATATTCTTTACTCCAAGCTGGTTTTATAGCAATTTTTGAAACAATACCAACAATAAATGAAAAAATAAATACTAATATACAAATAAATATAAACATTCCTTTTCCTTTCTTCTCTTTCATAATATATTACCTCCAAACATAGTTCCACCTAGCATTAAATTTAAAAATGCTCTAAATGCTAATCTTCCTAAAATAAAACCACAGATAATAACTATTCCTAAAATAATCCATCTTTTATTAGACATTTTTTACTCCTTTCTTGACTAACATTATAAAATATTGTATTATTATATGTAACAAGTGTAACATTTTATAGAAACATTTTCAATAGATTTGTTTTAAAATGTAACAAACAGAAAGGAAGTGTAACATTGAATACTATAAAACGAGCAAAAGAATATATTACAGAAGCCATTTTGCAACTACTGAATAATAAAAAATACGAAGATATTACAATTACTGATATAGCAGAAAAGGCAGGTGTAACAAGAATTACTTTCTATCGTAATTTTGAAAGTAAAGATGATATTATCAAACAGTATATACAAAATATATTTAGTAAATATAAGTGGAATGATAAATTAGATGTTACTTATCAAATTTTCGATTTCTTTACTAAAAACAAAAAAACAATAGATTTATTATATAAATCAAATTTACAGTTCTTTTTAATTGATAATATTTTAATAAACTTTAACTATAAAAAAGATGATCCAAATATTATTGCTTATTCAAAAGTAATGGTTGCTTACTTAGTATTTGGTTTATGTGATGAATGGTATAAAAGAGGTATGGTAGAAAGTCCAGAAGAAATTATTTCTTTAATTAATCAACAAAAAAGCAACGAAAAATAATCATTGCTTTCTTTAAATCTTAATGACTTATTATAATTTCTCGAAATAATTATAATATAAAAGATAGATAATTTTCAATAAATTATCTATCTTGCTATTTCTATAAATGAAAAATTGACTAAGCTTTACTCTTAGTCCTAATATAGTGTTTAATTAATCTTCTAAAATTACTGTATCTATTCTGCAAGTTGATATAAAAATAATACTATTATTCTCTGGATTTTCAAGTACAATCATTCCTGGTACATTTACTATAACATTTCCAATAGACTGTGTTTGCGTATTTGTTATTATATTTGCATTTTGTGTTCCCACTGGTAATTCAGCACGAATAGCATTATCACAATCTGCTTTGCAATCTGTTGGTGCTGGAGATAATTCTGGTAAATAAGTGATCTGCTCATTATACGTAGCATTATTTATTGTAATAGCATCTATACTACAAATTGATACAATTTGAGTTATATCCTCTTCTATAGTTTCTACTTCAAATATACCAGATTTTCCATTTGGACCTAATCTTATTTCTCCAGGCGTTCCTACTACAGCATCACCACCATCTAATGTGATAAATAATTGGCTATCTGGATATAAACGAACAATTTGCTCAATTACATTTCTGATTTGCTCTACACAATAGCATTCGGAATTGTCACTATCACTATTATTATTTATTACTGTTATTGCTATTGTTAGACCAATATTCCATAATAGTAATATTGAAATAAGACTAATAGTAATAATATAATATCCTACATTACATTTTCTTTCACAACAAGACAAATTTCTCACCCCCTATTATAGTATATGAGAAACTTCTATGTTATGATAACTTGTAATTTAACTAAATTTCTCTACAATGGTATTCTGGATTTTCACAAGTGCAATTAGAATTATAGCCACTAGCACATTCATTAGCACAAGTACATTTCCATCTTTTTAAAGTAGGAAATAATTTAGTACAATATTCTTTCATTTCTACGTTAGTCATTCCTGCTTGTGAGCCATACTCTAAACACATTTCTATATATTCTTCCCTTGTAACTTTGTCTATAAATCCCCCATTTTCATAACAATATTTGCAATAGTATCCATTAATACTTACATCTTTATTTCTTCCTAATTGTTCATTTGATGTTATTTGAATACAACAACTTTGATATATTTTATTTTCCATTTCCTATTCTTCGATCCATAACGATAAATTACTATTTGTTACTATAATACATAATTATAGTTAATTATCTATCATACCTTTGGTTAGTGGAATTAAACCACTATTTAATATTATGTTGATTATATTAGATTTTTTTACTACATTATTAATAAATAATATTTGTATATATTCTGCCTTAATTATTCGTTTTTTTATAAAAAACAACCATACTTTATAAACAAAATTTCTATAAAATATGGTTTACAATTTTATTATTTATTTGTTGTTCTTTGTTGATTGAATTGTGCCAAAATTGTGCCTAAAACATCCAGTTTGAAAACGAACTCGTTGTAGCTCTAAGAATAGAAAAAATCATATTCTGCCACTTACCATGTCCTGATATGGCTCTCTCCTCCTTTAAAACTTTTGAAACGGATCTTTACTCTTCACTATTAACTTATCATTGAATTATTGTAACACCTTTTTGTTATCTTTGTAGTAGTTTTTATAAATTTTCTCTGTGTTGCAAACAGTTTTAAACTTTCTTTCGAGTCAATACTATCCCAACGATTGATACAATAAAGATAATTGGTGCTATCCTAATAAATAGCCATTCAAACGAATGAAAAGCAACTCCTAAAACAGCATATTCTATTTTATTATAATTCCAATTCCAATAAGGACTATTTAACAAGAATAAAGATATGAAAGTTATAATTATAATTGCACATAACGAAATAAATAACCAATGAATCGTTTTTCTTCTTGCATTCTTACTTTTCGATATTTGTAGATTTATTATCTCTAATTTTTCAGAAATTGCTTTCAAATCATCTACTTTAGACTCTGAAATATTTTCTCCAAGCAAAGTACTTACTGGTGTTTCAAGAACCTCTGATATCGAGATTAACATTTCTGAATCAGGAACTGACAATCCTTGCTCCCATTTAGAAATTGTTTGTCTTACCACATTTAGTTTGATCGCAAGTTCTTCTTGTGAAAGTCCTCTTGATTTTCTTATTGATTTAATATTTTCTTTTAACATTTTAGAACAACTCCTTTCTCTACAAACTATTATATAAAGAATAGTCCGTTGCTACAAGCAATGCTTATTAACATTAAAGATTTATCGTTACGAAATTGTAATTTCTATTTTCCATTTTTATAAATACTTTCACAAGATTTACAAGTAATTTTCATTTCATAACTAGTCACTTTTTTATCTAATATTGTAATTAAAGGTTCATTATCTTTTGGACAGCAAAATCTATTTTTTATAATAACTAACTCATCATTGCAGTCTTTCCCTATATTACTATCTTCGAAATCTAATAATGCACTACCTTGACTTCCACAATTACAATTATATTTTAGCTCTAATCTATCATAAGTTGAATAACATAAATATCCTATATTTTCATTACATTTATCACAATACATCCATCCACCATAATTAGTGGCTAATCTTGTATTTACTAATTTCTTATTTTTTAATACTCTTGCCATAATTTTATCTCCTATCAAAATTGTAATTTGTTTTTCTACTTACTTAACATTTTTATTGCTGCATCTTCATTTTCTACAAAAAATATATCTTTACCATTATTGCTTTCATATATGAAATCTTTTAATGGTTTACTTGTATATTTTGAATAATCTCCATATATAGCAAATTTCGTTTGATAATTTATAAATTTTTGTAAAATTTCTCCTGCTATTCCTTTACTTAATATAAAAAATTCTTCTGTTATAGCATCTTTATTTAATGCTATCTTATTGCAGTTTGTTTCATATTCTATAGTCATAATAAAATCTATTGCTGATTGAACATCTTGTATTATAATTTCATTACTTTTTACTATTGCTATATCATTTATAATTTTTGTTTCCATTTTCGTTCCTTTCAAATTATAGTTATATTCCATATTCTTTTGCATATTCTAATAATTCTTTTCCAATTCCTTTTTACTATCTACACCTGCTTGATGTTTTGGATCTCCAATAGCGCAACATATATGTTCTTTTTCTATATTTTCTAATGGTAATTTTATATATTCATTCATATTTTTCTCCATAATTATTCCTTTTTTCTTATTGGATGTCTTATAACCGTTTTTAATTTGCTTACTTCACATCTTCTTGGATCACTCAAATAAATTTCATGATGGAATCTTGTAGCTGTAATATCTAGTTCATATCCATTTTCCATCATACATTTATGCATTAAATTTATTGTAGTAGGCTCATCATCATAAGAGCCTATGTGCATACATTGAACACAAATACCTTCCTCATATGTTAGAAATTCAACCTCTGAAAAATCTTGCCTTTTTTTATTAGTTGCCTCACGAATAGCCCAATCAAAATCTTTTTTTGTCACAAAGTCTGGCAGTCTAATAATAGAAATAAAACTAAATTTATCTTTACTTTTATAGTCTATTACTCCTTCCTTTCCTTCTTGCCACCAAAATCCTTCAAGTGGTGGAACTACATACTCAAAATATCCATCTATTTTATATGTTCCCTTATAACTCATTTTTATAGTAAAAGCAATTGTATACAATAATCCTATTGAATTTTTATATTCACTATTTTCTTCGTTTGGGTTTCCTTTACCTCTAACTGCAATATAGTTCATTTTTGGAATTTTTATAATGCTAGGAATATTTTTTGGCATATAAAATTCCTTATATTCTTTTTTATAATCAAAAGCCATTTTATATCTATCCTTTCGACTTAATCCTCTAGCACAATATAAATATGAATTTCTTGTTTTTGCATATCACTTAAATTGTTTTGGTATTCTTCAAAATCACAAGTATATTTTCTTTTTAAATCCATACTCCATATTTCTTGCCAAGCTTGTCCTACTGAATATTTAACATCTCCTGTTATAACAAACTTAGCATACTTTCCTTTTGGAATAACCTTACTTACTATTTCTGGATAAGTTTCTACTTTTTTACTAACTTCTGCTCCTGCTATAAATGTATATGGTTTGTTATAATCTCCCTCATATTCTGTATATAGGCCTATGGTTTTATTATTTGCTTTATTTTGTATTTTCTCATAAATTCCATCTGCAAATAGTTTTTGCCAAGTCCTTCCTATGTCTTGCATAGCCTTTCTGTCTTGATTAGTTGTTCTTATTTTAATTCCTTGTACCACCATTTCTTCTAGTTCTACTCTTTCATATTTCATAATATCTACCTCCTAAATGGAAGTATATATTATATAACTTGATCTTTAGCTGTAATTTTTCTCTTTTGCATTAGTATATATACTATCTCAAATAACCTATTATTTACTTGCATAATTTCCTCCAGTAAGTATTATATCGTATAAATATGACATATGTCTGTCATATTTCAAACTTTATTCATTATTTATTTTGCTAGAAATAATATTATTGATTGCTTCTAAATCTTCTGTTGAAATTATCGCTTGTTTGTTTCCTTTTTGTATTTCTTTACAATATTCTTTAATATAATAAATATCATTATTTAAAGTTATTTTGTGAGTATTTATTCCTTTACATATTTCATTATTATATTTTGAGTTTACTAATATATTTTCAATAGTTCCTATATCTTTTTTGTCGGTTATAGTAATTGTTTGTCCTTCATATTGAATTTCAATAACATTAGATTCAGGCAATTCATATTTCATAAACCAACTTCCCATTTTTGCACCAATATTACTTTCATAAGGTTCTTTTGGAGATACACCAATATAACGAATTACCTTATAACCTAATCCCCAATAAGTTACTTTGGTTCCATTATTACTAACTACTTTTATACAATACTTTGGTTCGTGTCCTGTCGCCACTCTCCCACTATCTACATAGTTCGTGATAATTCCTATAATTATAAATAATATTAAAAATGCCCCTATACCAATACCTATTTTCTTTTTCATAAGATACCTCTCCTCTTTAAAGTAAAAAATAACTTTGTTCGATATTCTTTCATTTCTTCAATAAGATTTCAAATTTATCACTAAATTCTTTTTTATGCTTTTTCAAGTTAATTGGTTTTAGAGTCTTATCTGTAAAACAATGTTTTGTTTCTCCTATTAATACAAGCTTTTCAGTTTTTTTGTCTATTATCTCATAACCAACAGTCATTCTTACTCCTGTATATTCTTTTACATAAGGTTTTATAATAATTGTATCTCCAAATGTAACATGATATTTATAAGTACAGTTTACTCCTAATACTGGTATTGTAATTCCATTTTCCTCTAATAATTCAAAGGGCATTCCTACACTTTTTAGCCAATAACATCTTGCTTCTTCTAGAAACCTTATATAATTAGAATGATGTACCACTCCCATTTTATCTGTTTCATAATAATTTATAGCTCTTTCAAATATAAATTCCATATTTTCCCTCTTTTCATATTGCCATTATTTTAATATAATAACATAAAAGTAAGTAATTATCAACTAATTACTTACTTCATTTATTTTATTAACCAATTCTTCTTTTCTTTTTTGATATAATATTTGTAATAATTGCAAAACCAATTACAAATAACAAAATAATCCCTATATTTATTATAATTTCATTCATTGTTTCAATATTAATTTCTTCTATTCCTTTTAACAATTCATTGTTTTTAATATAATAGTAAGATGGTAATATGTGTGCTATATTTAACACAGAATCAGGTAACCATTCCATTGGAACAAAAGCACCACATAAAAAGCTAGAACCTAGTGCTACTACATTTATTATTCCATTTATTGCATTTTTATTGGTTACTAAATTCCCAATTAAGAATGCAAGTGTAAGTGCACACATTGTAAACACAAATGAATTCATAATATAAACTAGTCCATGCATTGTAAACATTATATTTCCTACTAATACAAAACTTAATATTACATATATTCCCCATAGGATAATTGCAAACAAGCTGTTTGATAATAATAACTTTCTATTATGTGTTTTATAATTCATACTGCTAATAATTGTTCTTTTTGCTATTTTTTCTTCTTTAAAACTAGATAGTATTAGGCAAATAACATAAACACATCCTGCAAGTATACTGTAATTCGCGAAATTATAGTAAAAAGATGCTTTTGATAACTGGGTTGTATCTAATTTAGAAGTAATTTCTACTTGTGTTTCTTTTTCTAATGTATCGTTTATTCTATTTATTAATTCCTCCTCTAAAGTTATATCCTCTTGATAAATATTGGCTACTTTTATGTATCTTTCTAACATCATTTCTGTTAGACTTGACCCATAATCTCCTGTACTTTTTATTTTAATTTCAGGCTTCTTACCTGCTAAGAAATCTTGTCTATAATTATTAGGTATATATATAATATAATTTACATCTCTATAAAACAAAGCATCATCAATTGCATCTTGGCTTTCTTCTATTTCGATTATATTGCTATTTTTACTAATATAATCAACTAAGTTTTTCGTAATTCCTTCTTCTTTGTCTTGATTTATAATTAAAACATCTGGTTTAGTTGCTACAAAATTTGTACTATTATCACTTGTTTGCATATTAAATCTAGCAAAGAAAATTAAAAATACTGTATACATAATTATAGGTGCTTTGGCTTTATTTAATACTTTTAAAAAGGTTTTAAATACTGTCATATTTCTGCCTCCTTAAACAAATATAAGAAATTAGTATCGCAATTATAGCAAAAATCACTAAACTTATAATATTAAAGTAATATCTATCTAATGTATCATAATAATATAGTGAATAAAATCCATCCGTTATCATACTTGCTGGGTTTAATTTATTTACAATTGGTACATTTTTATCTACTATATATTTCATTGTAATTCCCATCATTCCAGATAAGAAACATCCAAGCATTGTGATAGATATCATAATTCCTGTTTTCAAATTTTCTCCTACTTTTAATACTGTTCCAATAGTAAGCCCCATAGCTAACCCTGCAAAACTTCCTACTACACCTAATAAAATAATAAGTGGTAGATTTGTTCCATAATCCACTTTTAATACAAATATAGTATACACAAACAAAAGTGCTAATCCTATTAATTGAGTAATATATCCTGCAAGCATACTACTTAACACTACTTTTCCTTTAGAAGTTGGTGCAACACTTACTCTTTTTCCTTGGCTAGACATATTTGCTAAGTTTTGGTTAATTGCAACCATTCCAAGAATTCCACCATATAAGCAACTCATTGCAATAAGAGTATAAAATTCTATCATAGTATAGCTTAAATTACTTCTAGATATGTTCTTAATATTTGCTTCTTCCTTTTGTATTATTTCCAATATATCTTTATAAATTTTTTCATAATCAATTTGATAGTTTCCTACCATCATTTGATTTTTTATTTCATCTTCTACAAGATTTGAAACAATATGGCTTGTTTGTATAACTTCTTGTGTTACTTGCTTAAAAATAGTTTGATTAATTCCACTTGTTGTAAATACTAAATGTGGTTGTTTATTTTCTAATACCATATATCCCACTATTTGGTTGTCTTGTAATAGTTTTGTCGCTTCTTCTTTAGTAACATATTTTGTACTAAATAATCTGTTTTCATTTTCTTCATCACTTAGTGTTTTAAAAGTTTCTTTCCAGATTTCACTATTATTAAATTCTTCATTATCAACAATAGCAATATTGATAATATCTAATTTTTCACTATTTTCAATATTGGAAAATGCCATATTGAAAAATGTTCCTAATATAATTGGAAAGGCAAAAGTCCAAAATATTAGCATTCTATTTCTAAAGAGAGTTTTTAGGGCATATTTAAAATTATGAATAAACATTAGTCTCTAAGTTCCTTTCCCGTTAATTCTAAAAATACATCATTTAATGTTGGTCTTTCTGAATAAATTTTATTATATTTAATACTCTCTTTTTTCAAATAATCGATTAATTCAATTAAATTGTTTTTGCCTTTTTTATATGTAATAAGTAATATATTTCCATTATAACTTATCTCATCTACATTCTCTAAGTTTTTAATTTCTTCCATATATTTTTTGTCTAATTCACTTATTTCTACTGTTACTTTTTCCTCTATTTTTGCAAGTTCTTTTAATTCCTCTGTTGTCCCAGCAGCAAGTACTTTTCCTTTATCTAGAATAATAACTCTATCACAAATAATCTCAACTTCTTCCATATAGTGTGTTGTATATAAAATTGTTGCTCCGTTATCTCTTAATTTTTTAATTCCATCTAATATATTATTTCTACTTTGTGGATCTACTGCAACTGTTGGTTCATCTAAGAAAATAATACTTGGTTTATGAGCAATTCCACAAGCAATATTTAATCTTCTTAATAATCCTCCAGATAATTGTTTTGGATAAAATTTTCTAAACTCTTCTAACCCTACTAGTTCTATTGCATCTTGAATGTACTGTTTTCTTTTTTTCTTATCTTTTATATATAAACCACAGAAATAATCGATATTTTCATACACTGTTAATTCTTGAAATACAGCTACATCTTGAAACACTACTCCAATTTTTTCTTTTATATCGTAAGCATTTGGCTTCATCTCTTTACCAAAAATAGTAATACTTCCTTTACTAAAATTTAATAAAGATAGAATACAATTAATGGTTGTTGATTTTCCACTTCCGTTTGGACCGAAGTAAACCTAATATTTCTCCTTTATGTACTTCAAATGATAAATCATTAATTGCTTTTAATCCTTTATACTCTTTAGTCAAATTTTTAACTTCAATAATATTATTCACTTTTATTTCCTCCTTTTATTCTAAATACATTAAGAAGCATTACTATAAGATATTTGATCATATGGAATAATAATAGTTGTAGTTAGAACAACCCTCCCAAAAATCAAAACTCAATTTCATAATCTTTTTTATTTTTTCAAAGCTCTCGCAATCATCGCTTTGATTTTTTTAACCATTATAATATTCAATTTTAAAATTAGCATCTCCTCAGTAAAAATAGTTATTTATTTAATATAATAGCACAAAAACAAGTAATTATCAACTAACTACTTGCCTTAGCATTTCTATATTTTATTGTCATTTATTTTTTCTCCATTATATTATCACAAATTTGTTTTCAATAAATTATTTCTTTATTTCACTATTTTTTTCACACCCTTATAAATCCATCTTTCCATAAACATTCATTTACTATAAATTTATCTAAACTCCAATTTGTTCTTGTATATTTCTTCTTCATTTTAGCCATATATTTGATCGCCTCTTTTTCTTCTGTAAAACACTCACTATTTACAATTTCAATAGGATCAAATTCAGAATTTTCATTCCAACCACTAATCATATAAATAATTTCTCCAACTTTTATACCTCTAACATTTCTATTTATAATTTCATAACTACAATTATAATCTTTAAACCCATCAATATTCTTTAAGTAATATCTAGCAATCTCTTCTGCTTTTTTATAAGATGAAAAAAATCCAATATTGAACTCTTCTTTATATTCATCATATGACAATTCTTGGTCACAAATAATCAAGTTATATAACATATTTTAATCACCTCAATCTTAAATTATTTTATAAAGTATGCTTTAATTTAAACTTCCAAATTATTAATAAATACTATATTTTTATCTGGATTTTCTTTTTTATAAAATAAAGGAACTTTTTTACCTATTTTTTTCTTACACTCTTCATAAAATTCATTCATTTTATCCTTAGTATCTTCTATAAAATCTCCCCAATGTTCCTCCATTATAACTTCATATGTTTTGTTTGAATAACAATCTATAAATTTGATTTTAGTATACACATATACATCACCATTATTACTTAATTTAACATTATCAACTACTCCATAACAAAACTCAGCATTCTTTAAAAATTTTTTTCGTTTCCATATATATATATATGGAAATATAGGTATCCATACCAATATTATAAATGTTTTGTTCCAGAAACACAGTATGATTAGTAACCCTATAAATAATATATTAAAAAAAATTGTTCTTTTTATTATATTCTTCAAATCATTTCTTATAAGAGATTCTTTTATATTTTCCATTAGTTTTTCTCCTTACTAGTAATAAAATCATAACTATTATAGCACAAAAGGCAGATAATTTTCAAACTACCTGCCTTTTATATTATTTTATACTAAATTATTCTTTCGATTTTGATACAAGCTATTTTTAATATTTTATTGGAATAAAGTTCTCAGTAAATTTATATTTTTCTCTATTTTTAATATGTAAAAAACCAATTATACTAAAAATAACTGCTCCAATAAAATTAACAAATAAATCTTTCATTGTATCAATAATACCAATATCTAAATATCCATTATCTATTATTGTAATAGTTCCATCTTTTGAATATATTTGAGTCTTTTCGATATCATTTATTTTAATTGGAACATTTTCTTCATTTGGATTTAATTCTACTGACGAAATATTTTGTACTATTCTATCTTTTTGCATATCAGTTTTAAATACATTATCTGCTGTAAATTCAAAAAATTCCCATAGAATTCCTATCGTCATTGAAAAACAAAATGCTACAATTACAACATAAATCGGTGATAAACTTACTTTTTCGCTATTTTCATTTAGTATATCTACTAATGAAAACCCAATTCCTGCACATAAAAATCCATTTAGTGTATGAAGTAAGGTGTCCCAAAAAGGTATTATACCATAAAAGTTGTTTATTTCTCCCAAAATAGTAGATGAGAAAATAAATAAATAGATTAATGCTTCTAATAAACTAGGTAATCCTATTTTTAATTTCTCTGTTACAATTGTTGGTATTGTAAATAAAAGTAATGACAAAATACACATCATTGCATTTTGTAAATTGCCCATTAATATTTGAAATATCATACTAATTACGACCAATAGTCTTAATATTAAATATACTGCAATTGACTTTTTATTCGTTTCTTTATATTTCTGCTTCATTTTTTTCGAAAATTTCCCCATATCTTACTCCCTCACTATTTCGACTTTGATATATAAATTTATTTACATCACAAATAATATTATAGTTAAAAACTGTAATATTGTAGCTAATAGGATAAACAAATGAAATATAGAATGTATATATTTATGTTTTTTACCTATACCATATAAAATGGCTCCTATTGTATATACTATTCCTCCTAGTAATAATAATATAAAACCTGTCATAGTTAATAATTCTGGCAACACATGAACTTTTATTATAATACACCAACCCATTAGTAAATAACAAATCATTGAGAACACTTTATATCTCTTTAAATCTATTGCATTTAATATTATTCCTATTATTGCAAGTATCCATATAACAGCAAAAATAGTCCAACCTGTTAAATTATCATATTCTCTTAAACTACATAACGCAAATGGTGTATATGACCCAGCTATTAATAAGAATATACTACAATGGTCTAATACTTGTAATACCTTTTTTCCTTTTAATTTTGGACTTAATCCATGGTATATACTAGACATCGTATATAGTAAAATTACCGTTATTCCATATATTATACCACTTACAATTCCATATATGTTTTTATGAATTATTGCTACTATAATACATAATATCATTGCTACAAATCCAAACCCTGCTCCTACTATATGTGAAGTCATATTAAATATTTCTTCACCTTTTGTATATGCTGGTAATACTCTATCAGCTAATTTTGTTCTTTTCATAATACCTCCCAGTACATAAGTTATATATAAGTTATTATTCTATCTTATATTCTTTTTCCCTATCTTATGTAGTAATACGTTTATTTTTTTAATTCTATAACTTTTGTAGCAACATTTTTTATAAAAGTTTCGTCATGTTCTACAAATATAATAGTAGGCTTATATTTTAGTATTGTTTCTTCTATTTGTATTCTTGTTAAAATATCTATATAGTTAAGTGGTTCATCCCAAATATATATATTAGCTGTTTCTACAATGCTTTTTGCAATTAAAACTTTTTTCTTTTGACCTTCACTCATTTGTTCAATATTTCTATCAAATTCTATATTAGAAAGTCCCATTTTAGAAAGCATTGCTTTAAAAGTACTTTCATCAATTTGATTTTTACTAGCAAATTCTTTTAAGTTTCCCTTTAAATATTCTGTGCTTTGTGATACATATGATATCTTTAAATCATTAATAATTTGTAAGTTACCATTATATTGTATCTCATTTCCCATGAGTAACTTTAATATACTAGATTTTCCTATTCCATTTTTACCTGTAATTGCAACCCTATCTCCTTCATTAATTTCAAATGATATTTTATTGAATATAACATTATTTTGATATTTTATTTGTAAATCTTTTGCTATAATTAATGGATTTCTTTTATTTTCTAATGGAATTATTTTTAAAGAATCATTTCTATCAATGTTTTTTAATAAACTGTTTTTTTCATCTATAGCTTTTTTAGTTCTATCTTCCATTACTTTAGATCTTTTCATCATTTTTGCTGCCATATGTCCTACATACCCTTTATCTATACTTGATCCAGAATTTGTAGTATTATATTTTGATTTTTCAACTTCATTTGACCATTTTGCAGTATTCTTTGAAGCTATTTCTAGTCTTTCTATATCTTTTTTCAGTTTTTCGTTTTGTGTTAATTCAAAATTATCTTGTGCTTGTTTATTTTCTTGCCACGAAGAAAAGTTACCTTTTTGAACATCAATATTTGTATTGTTTATAGAAATTATATGGTCTACTACTTTATCTAAAAAATTTCTATCATGTGATACTAATATAAATCCCTTCTTCTTTTTCAAATATTCCACAAGATTATTTCTTGTTTCCATATCTAAATGATTTGTAGGTTCATCTATAAGTAAAAAGTTGTTTCCTTTTAAAAATAAACTTATTAAAAGTATTTTTATTTGTTCTCCACCACTTAATAAATTAAAACTTCTATAAAGAATTTCTACATCAGTATTAAGCAAATTCAATTCTTTTATGATCTCCCAATCATTTGCATTTGGTGCAATTTCGTTAACAAGCTCAATTGACATTCTCTCTTTATCTTTTATTTCAAAAGGAAAATAGTCAAATTCTACATTTTTTGATATTGTACCTTGATATTCGTATTTACCTAATAACAATTTTAAAAATGTGGTCTTTCCTTTTCCATTTCTACCAATTAAGCCTAATTTCCAGTCTGTATCTATATTAAATGATACATTTTCGAACACATTGCTTATACTACCATCATAGCAAAAGCTTAAATTTCTTACATTTATTAAAGACATTTTCCCTCCTACTAGTAAAACTAAAATTATAAAACTAATGCCTTTTTAGGACAAAAATTCGAACATTTTCCACACCTTATACATTTATTATAATCTATTGTAGGTGCTTCAAAGTCTTTTTGTGTCAAGGCTCCTACTGGGCAAACATTTACAGCAGGACATTTATGATTTTGTGGACAATTTTCTATTACCATTTTCAACTTTTTCTCCATATACTTCTCCTTCTATAACTCTAATTTATTTTTAAAATCTAAGTGATGTACTATTATTAATTAGCATTGTACTATATATAAATAATATATCTTTGTTTTCAAAGTCTACATATTCATTTAATCTCCTTGGCGATATATATCTTGTATCTATTACTGTTATTTTACTATATCCTTCTACCAATAATGGTACTAAACTACTTCCATATGAATCCCTAAAAACAATTAGCCCTTTATCTTCCTTACTTTTTGGATTATTAATTGTTAATAGTGGTACCGCTCCTGACAAATAAATATCATATTTATCTGGGGCATTTAATTTTTCCATATCATATATCTTAGTTTCCTTTTTCGTTTCATAATTATATACTACACAATTTTCTATTATTTCATTTGTTAATATTCGTATTTCATCCTTATTTGTGTTTAGTAAATATCTTCCTGCATATACACCTTTAAAATCTGTTATTTTCTTTTCTTGATATTTGTTTTCTATTTCTAAATTCATCTCATTTTTAATTTTGTCTACTACACCTTGTAATCTTTCTTGTTTCCAATGTGAATCAGTATAATAATAGCTAGATAGTTCTAAACTATCAAATATGTCTATATATGTAGCCCAATTTATATTTTCCTTAATAATATCTTTCATTTTTTGGTAATCTAATTTTAGATTATGCTCATTTACAAAATAATTTTTATCTGGAACTATTGTATAATAAACTCTATTAGTATCTGTTATATATCTTTCATTTATTTCATTCATTTTGTTTGTTAAATTTAGAATTGATTTTTCATTTAATGGATATATTTGTTCTATTAAACTTCTGTCATATTCATAAATATTATTGCTATCTTGCTTTTTTAATAATCCTATTTCTATATTTGTTTTTAACTTTCTAAATGCTTCTCTTTCAAAAAACTGATCCATTGTATATTTTTCAAACTTTTCAAAAAAACTACCATCAAATAATGTTGCAATTGAAATTTTAGGAAATTGTTGTAATTTTCTTCTTTCTGTTAGAGATATTGCTACATCTTTTGTTATTATATTAATTAGTAACACCATTATAATAACAAGTAAAAAAGATATTGTAACTACTATGTTTTTTATCTTATCATTCATTTTACCCTCCCTAAAATCTAAAATATAAAAATGGATTATATGAATTATCTACTAAATAAGCTGTCGTAATAATAAGTAATGCTATTATAAATACTGGTTCTAGAATGTTAATACTTTTGTTTGTCTTTTTATTTTCCTTTAGTTTTAATACAATATTTTTTAGAAGCGGAGTTGCACCAATAATAGCAATTACTAATATTACAATATAACTTCTTATATAATATATTGTATACCCATTTATAAAACTTTCTCCATTTGCTCCAAATAAACCTATTATATTTTGTAAGGCTTCTTTCATATTTTCTGCATTAAATATAATAAAACTTATCATAACAATAAACAATACATATATTCTTTTTAAAACAGATGGCCATTTTTCTAAATATTTTCCTAAAAATACTTTCTCAATAATAAGAATAATACCAAATAATAATCCCCATATTACAAAGTTCCAGCTTGCTCCATGCCATATTCCTGTAAGTAGCCATACTACAAGTATGTTTCTAATCTGCTTTTTAATTCCTTCTCTATTTCCACCAAGTGGTATATACACATAATCTTTAAACCATGAACTTAAAGATATATGCCATCTTCTCCAGAATTCTGTTATGCTATTTGAAATATATGGATAATTAAAATTCTCTAAAAAGTGAAAACCAAATATTCTTCCAAGTCCAATTGCCATATCTGAATAAGCTGAAAAATCAAAATAAATTTGTAACATATAACTAATAGCAAATACCCAATAAAATAATACACTTTTTTCATCTGCTATAACAAATTTATTACATAATTCTCCTAACATATTTGCAATTAAAACTTTTTTAGCAAGTCCAATAGTAAATCTTGTTATACCATACGAAAAATTTTCAAAGCTATGTTTTCTTTTATCTAACTCTTCTTCTATTGTTTCATACCTTACAATTGGTCCTGCAATTAGCTGTGGAAATAATGATACATATGTTGCAAGCTTTAAAAAACTTTTTTGTACTTTTACTTTTCCTCTATATACATCAATTACATAACTAAGAATTTGAAATGTATAAAATGATATTCCAATTGGTAATGCTATTCTTAAAAGTGCTATATTTGTATGAAATATACTATTTACATTTGTTAGGATAAAATCTGTATATTTGAATATGCACAGTGCCAAAATATGTAATGCTATGGTTATAACAAATAAACTTTTTTTCTTGTATTTATCTATTAATATTGCTCCTATATATGCTATTAATATTTCAGCTAACATCAAAAAAATATATTTTGCTTCTCCATAAAAATAAAATATCATAGATGCAATAAACAGTATAAAATTTCGTATTTTTTTAGGTACTACAAAATATAAAATAATAACTATTGGTAAAAAATAATATAAAAAACTAATGCTTGTAAATAACATTTATTTTCCCTTTCTTACTAGCAATAAAGCTTCCATTTTAACCTGGAAGCTTTATCAAATCATTTTTATTTCTTCTTTAAAGTTCTGGTGGAAGATCAAAATCTACTTCTTCAGCTTTTTCTAATTCTTTTCCTATATCATTTCCAACATATTTCTTAAATTCTTCATATACTGGTTTTGCCCAATCTTCACTAGCCATTACTAAAAATATAATATTTTCATAATTTGTAATATATAATTTTTCTGCAGAAACACATATCCATCTTCTCATATCTATATTATCTTTCATTTCTTGCTTCATTTGCTCTATATCTGCATTTTCATTTACCTTAACAATTGCTAATGAATATGCTTGTGCATTCATAAGTGGTACAGATACTACTAATTCTTCTACATTTTTATTTGATTTTAATCCTGTAAAAACTGAAACTTGTATAGTATCATTTACATCTATCACGGCTGTTTCTAATTGTGGTAATTCTACTTTTTCACTAGAATAAATTGTTTCTAACATACTTTGCATTTCCTCTGTTGTTTGAAGTTTTAACTCTTTTTTTCCTGTTTTTTGAACAAGTACAATACCTCCTATTACAAGAGCTATAATTACTATTATTGCTATTATTATGATTGTTTGTTTTTTCATATTTTCCTCCTTATATGATTTCATATTTTTAATATACCCATTATATTCTATTAATTCTTTTTTGTAAATAGGTTCTTGCTTATTACTTTTTAATAGGTAAATTTTTACAAGTTTCAATAATAATTTCTTTTAACAGTTCCTTATTATCTATATCTTCAATTAAATACATAGGTTTTGCTCCTTTATAAGGTATCTGTTCTTTCATATTATATTTTTTATTACTATCTACAATTTTTACAAGCACCTTACTATCATAAATACCACCAAATAGAATACTATTATAGTATAATAGATATTCTCCCATCATACTTCTACAAGTTATATTATCTAGTAAATCTAATTGTTCTAATATAAAATCTCTATACTCTTTTGATGTTGACATATATTTACCTCCTTACCATTTTCTCACTAAATAATAGCATAAAAGCATAGAATTAGCAAGGCAAATTATATGCTTTTATGGCATCTTGTTAATGTTTAGAGAATATATCTTTTTATTACTGCTCCTATTTTATTTAATAAATTTTATATTTCTTAATTTTGCATTTTTATTTGTTCTTCTTTTATTATTGGATAAGTTATAATTTCACTTGTATCTAAATTTTCATTATGCATATTAATTGCTGTAATTTGATGATTATTATATGTTGTATAATAATAAATTCCCTTATTAGCATTGCAATATGATGTATAAATTGTTATTTCATATTTTCCATTTTCTAACTGGCAACATCCTCTTTGTTGGTCAACAGAATTAAGAATATGAAAAAATTGGCTAACACTTTCATTTTCTGTATCAGCTGAAACTGAATTCATTTTTACAAATGCTGCTCTTATAAATCTTGATTGTGATGACAAATCTCCTGGAAGACCTATAGCTCCCATTCCACGACTGTAGGTTTCAAGATTTAAATCTGTCGAAAATTTATTTTCTGGTGATTTTGTTGATAAGTGCATATAATTATTTAATTCAAACATCTGCTTATCAAAAGGCGGATTATTTGTTAAAACTCCTACTGGATTTTCATATATTTTTATTCCTTCTTTTACTGATTCTACTGTTATAGCTCTTTCATTGTCCGCAATAATCCAATGTAATTGTGCTAATGGTAATTTATCATTAAATGGTATATTTAATAAATTCATCTTTTCTATTAATCCTCGTGCTTCTCTTACTGTTGCACATTGACTAAGAAGCCAAGGAATAAATTCAAATTGTGCTATATTGTCATAACCCTCTATTTTTTCTTTATATACTGCATTTCCTACAAAATTTAATCCAGCCATTGCTAATCCTTTTTCATTTATAGCATCATAATATAAAGGATAGTTCTCTGTTACATATGCCATACCAATTATTGCATAATGAGTGTCTATATTTCCTTTTTCTATAAAATGAAATGGGAAATTTCGTGGTGTTATTGTAACCTCATCTTTATAAGAAAATTCATAATCTAAAGTACGTCCAAAATAAAAATCTTTAGTTTTATAAGTTGCTGCTGTACACATAATTCCTCCTTATTATATATCTTATACTTATAAATTATTTTCAAGATTTTTAATTATATTCACTAAAACTTTACTTTTTAATCAACATTAATCCCCTTTTCAAAAGCTTTTTTACCTAATATATAATAAAAACCTATATACACAAGGTATAGCCCTATTGCTCCATACATAAGAACTTTTATTGTTTCTGTATTTATTGCATTTGTTGTACTAATTAGATTCATAATATTTGAATTGAATAATCCAAATATATAGATTAAAATAATACTTACCATTTGTGTTGCCATATAAAATGCAAATGATATTACAATACTTTTTATGATTTTACCTTTATTAGATTTATGTCCTAATATAATTCCTACATATCCTATTATTACAATAAATACTATTTGTAAAGTTATTACAATAGAAACTAGTAATAGTAAATTTAGCACAGTAGTATTATAAGTTGAAGCAGCAAGTTCTAACATAGCTTTAACAACTTGTATATTTGCCTCTGAATAATAGCATATAAATAAACAAACTATAATAGCAATACTTGTTAAAAAAATACTTACTAATGCTGAAATTACTTTTGAAGCGTATATTGTTTTCTTCTCTACTGGTAAGGTATGTGTAAGGTAAGACTCATCTTTATATGAATTTTTTATAAATCTAACCCATAATCTAAGTATGCCATTTATTAAACTACCTACCATCATAGCTATTGAAATTCCAAAACAAATTCCGTGTTAAAACTTTAAATACCATAGAATTTTCAACACAACTTAACCCTCTACCAATAACCGCAAAAACAAATGCTAAAATATTGAATATTAAAACCACCTTATATACCCATTTAAAATCATATTTTAATAATTTTCCTAACATTTAAAATACCTCCTAAACACTTCATCTATCGATGCTTTTTCTTTGTTTCTTAATTCATCTGCTGAAGAAGTTAAAATAATTTCCCCTTCATTTACAAATATTACTTCATCTAAAATTCTTTCAATATCCGCAATAAGATGTGTTGAAATTATTACACTTGCACCCTCATTAAAATTAGAAAGTATTGTATCTAATATATAATCTCTTGTTGCAGGATCTACTCCTCCCAAAGGCTCATCTAGTATATATAAATCAGCTTTTCTAGACATAACCAAAATTAGTTGTAATTTTTCCTGCATACCCTTTGACATTTTAGAAATTTTCTTATTTATATCCAGATTTAAATCTTTCAATAAGTTAATCGCTTTTTCTTTATCAAAATTCTCATAAAATTCACTAAAATATTTTATAGCTTGATTAACTTTCATTTCTTTATCTAAATATGTTCTTTCAGGTAAATATGCTATTATCTTTTTTGATTCTACTCCTGGCTTTTTTCCATTAATTAGTATTTCTCCACTATTAGAGGTTAATAAATCATTTATTAACTTTATTAGTGTACTTTTCCCTGCTCCATTTTTTCCTAAAAGTCCTATTATCTTTCCTTTTGGAATTTTAAAATTGATGTCTTTTAGGACCTGTTTACCATCAAATTCTTTATATAGATGTTTACACTCTAGTAATTCCATATTATATACCTCCCAATTCTTGCAAGTATATTATTGCATCTTTGTAATCTATGCCTATATTTTTCATATCCTTTAAAAAATTGATTACTTTTTCTTTAGCAAGTTGCTTTTTTAAACTATCAATCAATTCTTTGTTTTTGGTTATAAATTTTCCATTTGTTCTTTCTGTATAAACTAAGCCCTCATTTTCTAATTCCGCTAATGCCTTTTGCATAGTATTAGGATTAACTCTTGCAGTAAGTGCTAGCTCTCTTACTGATGGTATCCTTTCTCCTTGTTTTAGCTCTCCAGAAACAATTTGAGTTCTAAGTTTTTCTACTAGTTGAATATAAATTGGTCTTTCATTATCAAAAATATAATCCACAATTCTTTTTCCTTTCTTTATTGTATTACTTGCATAATACAATAATACTATTTTGTTTTTATTTTGTCAATAATTTTAAAAAAATAATTCCCATCTTGCATAAACATATGTTTGTATGATATACTATTTTTAGAAAAATTGTTTGGTGTATCTGATTACTTTTGATGGAGGTTTTTTATGGATATGATGGATAAATTAAATATATTGGCTGATTCTGCAAAATATGATGTTTCTTGTAGTTCTAGTGGTAGTAAACGTATTAATAAAAATGGAATTGGTAACGGAAAAGTTTCTGGTATCTGCCATAGCTGGGCTAGTGATGGCAGGTGTATTTCATTACTTAAAATTTTAATGACAAATGCTTGTATTTATGATTGTAAATATTGTATAAATCGTTCTTCAAATAGTGTAAAAAGAGCAACCTTTACTCCAAGAGAAGTGGCAGATCTTACAATTGAATTTTATAAAAGAAATTATATTGAAGGACTTTTTTTAAGTTCTGCTGTTATAAAATCCCCTGATTACACAATGGAACAATTATATAAAGCTATCTATATTTTAAGAAATGAATACAATTTTAATGGGTATATACATACAAAAGCAATTCCTGGTGCTAGTAAAGAATTAATAGATAAATTAGGAAACTTAGTAGATCGTATGAGCATTAATATAGAACTTCCTTCTAATGATAGTTTAAAACTATTAGCTCCACAAAAAGAGAAGAATGGAATTTTTACACCTATGGGACATATCTCTAGTAATATTGAAATTTCAAAAGAAGAAAAATCACAGTATGCAAAACGTTTTGTTCCTGCACGGACAAACAACACAAGTTATGATTGGTGCTAGTCCAGAATCTGATTTAAAAATACTTCGCTTATCACAAAGCCTTTACCAAAAGTATTCTTTAAAAAGAGTTTACTATTCTGCTTATGTATCTGTTAATCAAGATTCTAACTTACCAACTTTAGAAACACCTCCTCTACTTCGTGAAAATAGGCTTTATCAAGCTGACTGGTTACTTCGTTTTTATGGTTTTAAAGCAGAAGAACTTTTAGATGAAACTCATCCTAATTTCAATAATTTGTTAGATCCCAAATGTGAATGGGCTTTAAGACATTTAGAATGCTTTCCTGTAGATGTAAATACAGCTGACTTTTATACTTTACTTCGTGTTCCTGGAATTGGTGTTACAAGTGCTAAACGTATTATTCGTGCAAGAAGAAACTTTAATTTAAATTTTGATAACTTAAAAGGACTTGGAATTGTTTTAAAACGTGCTATTTATTTTATTACCTGTAGTGGAAAATATTTTAATCATGCAAGCTTCTTAAATTCTGCTTTTATTGAAACTAATTTATTGTATCAAGAGAGAAGAAGTTTATCTGTTTTTCAAGAGGCAAAACAACTATCTTTATTTGATACCCTTAAACCCACAAAAGGAGATGTTATAAAATGTATCAGTGGAAATTTGTAGATGTCGCATATATATATGATGGCTCTTTTAATGGCCTACTTACTATTGTTTTCGATAGTTATGTTTCCAAAACCATACCTAATAGAATTGTTACTTCCAATTTTGAATTAGATTTATTTTGTGAATATCAACTTATAAAAACTGATGATGAAAAAGCAAATAGAATTTCCTCTGGGATACTAAAAAACATATCCTATCATGCACTATATACTGCTTATCATATGTTTTTATCTAATGTTATAAATAAAGAAATCTATATTGTTCAATATCTTCTTTTAGGATTTCAAATTGGCAATAAATTGGATCATTTATTAACAAACGATACTGTATTAAAACTAGAAAAAACCAGTAAACGTGTTTTTGGTGAATTTCATAGGTTATGTGGATTAGTTAGATTTATGAAGCTATCTAATGGTATGTTTTATGCTAAAATTCATCCAGATAATAACATATTAGAATTATTAGGACATCATTTTATTAAAAGACTTCCAAACGAAAACCTTATAATACACGATAAAATTAGAAATATTGCTCTATTATATAACAAAAAAGATTATATTATTATAGAAGCAGATAATCTAAAAATTACCTCTTTACCAGAAGAAGAACTATATTATCAATCTTTATGGAAAACTTTTTATAAATCGATTGGAATTAAAGAAAGAAAAAATTCTAAATTAAGAATGCAGTTTATGCCTAAAAAATATTGGCAAGATTTAGTTGAGGATTTATAGTAGTTAAAAAATAAATCTAGCACTTTTTCATATTGTATTCTACACATTTTTCCTCTAATAGTTTAAAATTACAGCATCTTGCTTTTATAGTTTCTGGTAATTTTTCACTATTATATAATTGATATAATTTAAAAGATTTGTTTTTTACTTGGTCATAATTTGCATTTAGCCAACTTAATTGTTGTTTTAGCAATTTTTGATATTTTAATTCTTCTTCTTTTAAATTTTCTTTGTTTAAGTCTATTAAATAATAGTTATTTTCTTTTACTGGTATCATATTGTTAAAATTAACTACACCTAATTCACCATCTTTAATTTTTAAAAAGTCTATCGTACTTTTCATCTTATTATGTTTAGGTTTTGGGCTAGATAATGGTGCAAAATACTCACAATTATCTATTTCGAATAGTATTCCTATAAAAGGTCTTAATTGTTTTTCATTTTTATTATATGATACTTTATTATCAAATTTTCTTATGTAATCACAATATTTTGAATCAACTCTTACAATTTTAAGATTTCTAATCATATTTTTCACCTCCCCACTTATAATATAAAACGATTGGAGTCGTTAATTCCTCCAATCTTTCTTTTTTAAATTCCAATTTATGGCTGGAAACACCTCTTTTTTAAGTTCCAATTTATGGCTGGATTCACCGCTTTTTTAAATTCCAATTTATGGCTGGATTCACCACTTTTTTTGCTACTATATAGCAATTTTATTATATGCAATTTATATAAATTTATTGCTATCATTTGCATTTTAAATATAACATATTTTATAATAATAATCAAGAATTTTATTGTAAAAACTGTAAATAGGTTAATTGTAAAATCATAATTTATTTCTAACTAATTCTATTTTTATTTAACAAAATAATTATAGATATTATTTAAATCTATTTCATCCTTAAATTTATTTTCCATTGGGCACATTCCTGTTTTATCATTATTTATAATAAAATCTACTTTATTTTTATATTCGTATTTAATACCATATTCCTCTAAAACAGGTATTGCAAATTTACTTATTACATCTGCATATATCTCACTTACCCCTGCTACTGTTAGAATACTTCCTGCAACTTTTCCTATTACTTTATCAGCAATTATAGCACCCTTTAATGCGTCTTTATCTTCTTTTAATATAGATACAATATCCTCTACTCTTCTATGATAATATTTTTTACAAGTTCCACCTTTAAAAATTACTACTAAACTTGCATTATCTTCATATAATTTTTCTTTTACAATTTCTAAATTAGTCATTTTTTAATTGTAACCTTTCGTTGATTATTTTTGCAATTATAGGAATAAATAGTAATTGTATTATAATTCCCAGTAATCCTACCTTAATACTTTCTATAACAGAAATTCCATAAGTAGATAAGCCCAGTACATTTACTGAAAATGCTAATACCCCTGCATAAATTACTCTTCCTAATATAATTGTAGCAATTAATGATATATATGAATTAAATTTTTTGTTAAATATACTAAGCAAAACCGCATAAATTAGTAACTCTATTAACATATATGGTAATCTTGCAAGACTTGGCATTCCTGTTAATAAGTAACTAAATATTACAGAACTTCCTGCAACAATAGTACTACTTGTAATTCCAAATGTTAGTGCTGCAATTAGTACTGCAATGTGCATTGGTAAAAATGTAGCACCTGCTGTATTTCCAGCTAATATGTGAAATACTCTAGGAAGTGTAATTCCTATACCTGATAATAAAATTGTTCCTATAATGTATTTTGCTTTTTTAGCTGATAATATTTGTGATAAACAATTATTTTTTTCTAATACTCTTTCTTTCATAAATTAATCCTCCTTATAACTCTATAAGCTCATATTGTTTTGTTCCAACACCTAATTCTTCTGCTACATCTATTGTATGTGTTCCATGTCTTGATTCAACTCTTTCTAAGAAATGTGCTTTTCCCTCATCGTTTGAATTTTTAACTAAATCAATACAAGCTTGGTCAATTGCAACAGGATCTAAACTTGCTAAAATTCCTATATCTTTTATACAAGGATCCTCTGCTACTGAACAACAATCACAATCCACACTCATATTACACATAATATTTATATAAGCTATTTTATCTTTAAAATAATTTACAACAGAAGATGCACTATCCGCCATAGCTTCTAAGAATTCATCTTGCTTTGCAATATTATCCCATAATATTTTCTGGTCTTTTGTTTTTCCAGCAGAATGTATCCATGCTTTTCCTTCAGATGATGCAACACCAATTGATAATTGTTTTAATGCTCCACCATATCCTCCCATTGGATGACCTTTAAAGTGTGATAATACAAGCATTGAATCATAATTATCTATGTTTTTTCCAACATAGTTTTCGTTAATCACTTTACCATTTGGTATCTCTAATATTTTGTCAGCTCCTTCAGCATCTAAAATATCAACATCAAAGTATTTACTCCAGCCGTGTTTTTCCATTAATTTTTGATGCTTATCAGTAGTATTTCTTTCTCCTTCATATGCTGTATTACATTCTACTATCGTTCCATTTACATATTCTACTATTTGTTTCATAAATTCTGGGTGAAGATAGTTTTGGTTTCCTTCTTCTCCTGAATGTACTTTAACAGCAACTTTCCCTGGCAATTCTTTATTTAATGCTTGATACATTTTAACTACATTTTCTGGTGTTATCTCCCTTGTAAAATAAACTTTTGCTTTTTCCATTTTATCCTTCCTCTCTTTATTTTTATCTACATATTATATATCACTTAGAGTTAACTCAAAGCAATAGTTTCTTTTGATTTTTTATAAATTTATTTTGCAACTTTCAATAGTATATTGTTTTTTTTATGGGTTATACTATTTTTTATAAAACTTGGAGGTGTTTTTATGAAATTAACAATATGTGAATTAAGTTATTTAAATGAATTAATTACAAGTTGTGTTAACACAATTACTTGTATGTCATTATTTAAAAATCAAGTTACTGATGAAGAATTAAAATCTATATTAAATACTCATTTTCCACTTCATATTGAAGATTACAATAAAAAAGTAGAATTTGTAAAAAATGTTGATACTGCCACAGGAAAATTAAATGTTCCAGAATTAAATACTTCTATTTTCTCTAGTAATGTTAATGAAACAAAGCAAGCTACATCTATTAGTGTTAATACTAATGTTACTAAATTAACAGATAGAGAAATTGCTTTATCTTATTTTTTAACTCTTAAAAGAGCTGGCAAAGAATATGCTATTTCTTCAATGGAAGCTACTAATCCAAAACTAAGACAATTTTTAAAGGATGCGTATACAATGAGTTGTAATCATTCTTATGAAGTATATGAATGGATGGCTAAAAATAATTATTATCCAATTGTTGTAACAACTGGTGAACAAACAGGCACTATATCTAGCATTTATAATCCAATTTCTCTATAAGAAAAATGACCCATATATGTGGGTCATTAAAATTTTAAGCATAATGATATTTCTTTTTATTTACTTTCAAAAATATAAAACTAACTATTAATGCTAATATTTCAGCAAAAACTACAGCAAGCCATAGCCCGTCTATTCCTATAATTAGAGGAAGTAGTAATATCATAGCAATGCCAAATACCAATGTTCTTAAAAAAGATATAACTCCCGAAACTACTCCATTATTTAATGCTGTAAAGAATGATGATGCAAATATATTAAATCCACTAATAATATATGCTAATGAAAATAATCTAATTGCTCTAGTTGTCATTTCAAGTAATTCTACATCATAGCTTACAAATATTGATGCTAATAATTTTGACGATATTTCAGCAAGCCCTGTCATAACAACCGAAGTTACTAATATTAATCTTAGGCTTTTCTTTAATAGGCTTTTCAATTCGTCAGTATTTCCTGCTCCATAGTGATATCCTATAATTGGTGCTGTTCCTACACTATATCCCAGATATGTTCCTACAAATATAAAACCAACGTACATAATAATTCCGTATGCCACAACACCATTTGAACCTATATACTTCATAAGTTGTATATTGTATAACATATTAACCAGCGACATAGATAAATTTGTTAACATTTCAGATGAACCATTTATACAAGACTGTAAAATTGCTTTTCCATCAAATTTTGCTTTTACCAATCTTATTGATGTATTATTTTTATTTATAAAATACGCAAGTGGTACAATACATCCTATGGATTGGCTTATTCCTGTTGCAAGTGCTGCACCAAACACTCCCATTTTAAATACATACATAAATAAAAAGTCTAAGAACATATTGGTTAATCCCATAATAATTGATACAACTAATCCAAATGTAGGTTTTCCTGCAACAATTATAAAACTTTGAAAACAATTTTGTAATACAAATGGTACTAAAAATAAAATTATAGTAGTTCCATAAGTTACACAATCCTTAATCATATTATCATCTGCCCCTAACAAACAAGAGGCTGGTTTTATTAGAAATATTCCTATAATTGTTAATACTGAACCTATTATAACTAGTAAATATACTAGCATTGAAAAATATTCATTTGCTTTTTTCTTGTCTCCTTCTCCTATTGTTTTTGAAACTAAGGCACTTCCACCTGTTCCAATCATAAAACCTATTGTTCCTAAAATCATTAATGCTGGCATAATTAAATTAACTGATGCAAATGCGTCTGCACCTACCTGGTTCGATACAAATATTCCATCTACTATTCCATATATTGATGTAAATATCATCATTACAATTGTTGGTATTGTAAATCTTATTAATTTCTTATATGTAAAATGATCTGATAATTCCATTTTGTAAATCTTTTTCTCCTTTCTTTAGTTTCCAAATGTGCTGTTTGCTATCTTAACACAAAATAGAACAATTATCAATATAATTGTTCTATTTTTATGTAGATTTATTAATGTTAATCTTAATACATAAAAAAATTTCTTGCACACCTTCATAAGATAGCTTGAATTGCAACTAGCTTAATACATCCTATTTAATAAAATTTGTGAAGTTAGTTTTTTCTTGACTTGGTATTTCAACTCCATTTTTCTTTCCAGCTTCTATACATTTTAAAAAATATGCCATATTTCTTCCAAGAATTCTCATAATTTGCATACCTTCTTCATCTTTTTTTACATCATCTGGTGTCTGGCCATGCACCATATTCCAATACCTTGACGAAATAATTGGCATTTGTGTAATTCCAAAATATTTATTTAGCTGATCATATGTTGCAGTTGTTCCTGCTCTTCTTGCAGATATTACAGTAGCTGCTGGTTTAAATAAAAATATCTTACCTTTTCCGTGCCTGAGAACTTGAATAAAATACTCTATCCATAAATCCTGTTATATTTCCCGAAGCTCCTGCATAATGTACTGGACTACCAAATATAAATCCGTTTGCATTTTCAGCCTTTTCCACAAACTCATTTACAACATCATTAAATACACATCTACCAAGCTCTTTACATTTTTTACAAGCAATACATCCTCCGTACTGGTTTATTTCCAATCCAAAAAATCTCTGTCTCTATTCCCTCTTCCTTTAATGTTTTTGAAACTTCTTCTAATGCTGTATATGTACATCCTTTTTCGTGTGGTCCTCCATTTACTAACAATACTTTCATATGCGTCCTCCTTATATCCTAGTTTATTCACTTAGCTTATTAAAAATCACATTTTTCTCTTTCATATTTTTCCTACTTCATATCCATAATCTTTTGCTGCTTTTTTACATTCCTCTCTTAATGTTATTCTGTAAATTCTAGGTCTTCTTTTTTATACTCTTCTGGTTTCAAACCAAATCTTTTTCTCATATAATCTAAAACTACTACCATACAAGCAAGTGAAAATAATCCTACAACTAAAAACGCATTTTCAACTTTAAATACTTCTAAAAGTAATCCTCCTAAAATTGAAAAAATACTTGCTGCTATTCCTCCAACAAATTCATAGGCCCCCGTTATTTTGTTTCTCATTTCTTCATTTGTAAAGTTCCTTAAATATTTAGTTTCTAATATATACCATATCGATGTACTCATTCGTTGTACAGCATACATTATTAATACAATTGGTATTATTGTAACACCTTTATATAAACTTGCAATTGTTCCTATTGCTATACACGCTCCTATGTATATTAAAGATAAAAATGACAATGTTCTATTTTTAAATTTCTTTTCAATTGGTCTTTTTAGTGATAGTGAAACTCCACTAATAAAAGTAAGGATTGCAAATATCATTGAGAATTGTTCTTCTGGTATTCCTATATTAACGAGTAAGTCACTATTATATGTATCTATAATCTCTATTAAACTATAAAACACAATTTGAAATAATATAAATGCTTTCATTCTTTTAGATTTTATAATAAATTTAAATGAAACTTTCAAATCCTCTTTATAATCCTTTAAAGCACCAAATATATTTATTTTTTCATTTTTCTTTCTTTTTACTGGATATATATCCTTAAATCCAAAGGATAAAATAGTTGAAATTATAATAAATACTAAACATATTATTATTGGAAGATAGTTATTAAACACAAATAAATATCCTGCTGTTAGTGATGCTACACCATCTAATATATAATACCAGCTACCACCTTTTGCATCTATCTTAGAATATAATCCTTCTCCTCCTTTTGTTGAGACTGAATCATACAAAATATTAGCTTCTGCTATTGTTTTTATATCATACCCTAAAGCAAATACTAAGTTTGCTATTATAACCCCAATTGCCCCAGGTATAAATATAAGAGATAATGCAAATATAATAAGCATTACATTCCCTAATATTATACTTTTTCTTTTTCCTAGAAAATCTGTGATAGTAACTGCTGGTATTTGCATTAAATTTCTAAATAATAAGTAAAATCCATTTATTATTAATACTTCTGATGCAGTTACCTTTTTAGTAATTGTGTAAAATAAAAACTCTATTGAATAAAAAAATAGCAAATCCCAAGAAAACATTTTATATATTGGATAAAGTTTAGCATTATTTCTTCTTATTTTTCGTATTTCTTTTTCATCTTTCATTTGTATTTACTCCTACTTTAATTTTTTATAATATCCTTTACTACCTCTCCTGCTATTATAAGTCCTGCTACTGATGGAACAAATGATATACTTCCTGGTACTTGTTTTTTAGTGTTACCCTTCTTTACTTCTTCATTATTAATTTCTGTTATGCTAGATAAATCTGGTTTTAAAGGTTCTTCTTTTGAATAAATAACTTTTAGGTTGTCTATTCCCCTTTTTCGTAATTCTTTTCTCATAACTTTTGCTAAAGGACATATATCAGTTTTATATATATCGGTAATTTCAAATTTAGTTGGATCTAGTTTGTTTCCTGTTCCCATTGCTGATATAATGGGTATATTTAGTTTTTTACAATTTACTACTAGTTCAAGCTTTGCAGTAACAGTATCTATACTATCAACTACATATGATAAAGTTTCATCTAGTATTTTTTCTTTACACTCTGGCAAATAAAATTCTTTAAAGGTTTCTACTTTTGCATTTGGATTTATTTCTAAAATTCTTTTCTTCATTTCCTCTACTTTATACTTGCCTATTGTGTTATACTTTGCATGTATTTGTCTATTTAAATTAGTTAAACTAATTTTATCGTGATCAACCAGTATAAAACTTCCGGACACCTGCTCTTACTAATCCTTCTACTACAAATGAGCCTACTCCACCTATTCCAAATACTGCAACTTTTGCATTATTTAATTTTTTTATTCCATCATTACCTATTAATAATTCTGTTCTTGAAAATTGATTTGACATTTATTTCTCCTATCTTTTTAATCTTAGTGCATTTAATACTACTGTTATACTACTTATTGTCATTGCTAATGCTGCAAACATTGGATTCATCGTTATACCAAATGGTTGTAACAGTCCTGACGCTATTGGTATCATACAAATATTATAGAAAAATGCCCAAAATAAGTTTTGTTTTATATTTCTTATAGTCTTTTTACTTAGAACTATTAAATTACTTATTTTCTCTAAATTATCACACATAAGCACCACATTTGCACTATCCATTGCTATATCAGTTCCACTTGAAATAGAAACCCCAATATCTGCTGTTACTAAACTTACACTGTCATTTATTCCATCTCCACACATCATAACAATTCCTTGTTCTTTTAATTTAGAAATTTCTTCTGCTTTTTGTTTTGGTAAAACATTAGCTATGACTTTATCTATTCCTATTTTTGATGCTATAAATTTCGCTGTTTTTTCATTGTCTCCTGTAAGCATTACTATATCTATATTTTTCTCTTTCAACTCTTTTATTACAGTTTCTATATTATCTTTTAAAACATCTTTTACTCCAATTACACAAAGTAGCTCTTTATTTTTAGCTACATATAGAATACTATTTCCTTCACTTACAAGTTTTATTTCATCTTCATCATTTTTAATTTCTATATTTTGTTCTTCCATTAATTTTCTATTTCCAATGAAATATTTCTTATCTTCAATTTTAGCTTTTACTCCATATCCTGGTATTGCTTCAAATTCTCCTATTTCTTCTAAATCTATTCCCTTTTCTTCTGCAACTGTTACAATAGCTCTTGCAATTGGATGTTCTGATTTTTTCTCTATACTTGCTACAATTTTTATTATTTCTCTTTCTTCTATCCCACTATAATTATAAAGCTTAGAAATTGTTAACTTTCCTTTTGTTAAAGTTCCTGTTTTATCAAAACAAATTGTTTTTACTTTGTGTGCATTTTCTAAGGCTTCACTTGTCTTTACAAGTATACCATCTTTACTTGCATTACCTGATGCTATTACAATTGCAAGTGGTGTTGCAAGTCCTAAACTGCAAGGACAAGCTACTACTAATATTGTTACAAATATATTTATTGAAAATGCTATATTTTTTGTAATTATTAGCCATACAATAAAACTTATTATGCTTAGTACTATAATTGTAGGTACAAAATATCCACTAATTTTATCTGCAATTTTAGCTATTGGTGCTTTTGTATTTGTTGCTTCTACTACTAATCTAACTATTTCAGATACAGTTGATTCTTTTCCTATTTTTTCTGCTTCATATTTTATTGTTCCTTCATAATTGATACTTCCTGCAATTACTTTTTGTCCTTTTTCTTTTTTTACAGGGATACTTTCTCCTGTTATAAATGCTTCATTTATATGTGTGGTTCCTTCAGTTACTGTTCCATCTACTGCAATTTTTTCTCCTGGCTTTGCAAGTACAATATCACCTTTTTTTATTTCATCGATAGTTACTATTATTTCTTTCCCATTTCTTATAATTGTAGCTTCATTTGGTGTAATTGTCATTAATTCTTGTAATGCTTCTTTTGTTTTATCTTTATTTTTATTTTCAATATATTTTCCTATTTTTATGAAGAAAATAACAATAGCAGCTGACTCATAATATAAGTGATGAATATATGAAAAATTGCCTTTAAATATCATAAAGGTTCCAAATAAGCTATATATATAACTACTTAATACCCCAATTGCTACTAATGTATCCATATTAGGCGTTCCATGTATTAAATTTTTATATCCATTTTTTATTATATCTCTTCCTATGAATAGTACTATAGCTGTTAATATAAGTAATACTATAGCATAATTTAATGAATTGTTCATCATGCTTACATATGGTATTTCTGGTAATCCCACCATATGTGCCATTGATATATATAGAATTAGTAGAGATATTATAGTAATTCCAAGTAGTTTATATTTTTCATTACTTTTCTTTTTTTCTTCTTTTTCAAAATTATCTATTCCTAAACTTTCAAATCCAGCTTTTTCAACAAACTTCTCTAAGCTAGGAATATCTAGTATTTTATCATCATACTCTATACTTGCATTATTCATTACTAAATTAACTGTTGCACTTTTTATTCCATCTTGTTTGTTTAAATACTTTTCTAAACCTGTAGAACATGCACTACAAGTCATTCCGTCAATTTTTAATAATACTTTTTTCATTTACCCTATAACCTCGAACCCAGCATCTACAATAGCTTCTTTTAATTCCTCTATACTTACATTTTCTTCCGTATACTCTATACTTGCACATTTATCACTAAAGCTAACTTTTGCAGTTTTTACTCCTTCTATATTATTAAGTACTTTTTCTAGTCTTTTAGCACATCCATCACAGTGCATTCCTTCTATTTTTAAATTTATATTTTCCATAAAAACCTCCTAAAATTTTATATTAATTATTATATACTATTTTATTTAATTTGAACATATTTTTTTGTTTTTTATATAAAGAAAGACTGGCATCACAAATAAATGATACTAGCCTTCCTATTGGTTATGTTTCAAACCACTCTCTCGTCTCAATATTCAGTTTTTATTATTACTTTGCTAAAATTATTCTATTTCATCTTCCATAAATTTAGCAAAGCTTTTTCCCAAGTTAATATAGGTACATTCTAACCTTTCTGCAATTAGATTTGCGAATGCTCCTAATTCTTTTAACTTTTCTGGTAATTTCTCCCAGTCTTCAAAAAATTCCATATCACTATAATCACTATGTGACAAATATATTAAACATGCCACAAGATGATCCTTCGGTATATCAGAAATTTTTAAAGTTTCGCATTCATTACTCTGCATATACCCATTTAGTAAAAGATAATTAACTTCTGCGAGAACTTCATCTATTTCTTTATACCTACCCTGTTCCCCCATTTGTTTTACGTGCTTTATTGTTTCAAGCCGTTCTAACTCTGGGACTAAAATTTCAAGGAATGCTTTTTTTAACATTCAAGAAACCTCCTCTTGCTTTCTAAGCTAAACTTTGATTTTACGAGAGAGTTTTTCAAATTAGCTTATGTAAAGTATTATATCATAATTTCTATTCTTACACAATAGAAATTAGTAATTCAATTTTGACATCTATAAATTCAATTTTAACAAGTTTGTTTTTATAAAAAGAAAAAACTGGTATCGCAAATAAATGACACCAGCCTTCCTATTGGTTATGTTTTAAACCACTCTCTCGTCTAAATATTCAGTTTTTAAATGTCTTTTATTGTAGTTAATCTACAATATCTTCCTGAGGATTGATATTCATAAAAAGTGCAAAGCTCCTATAAGCGTTAATGTATATGTTCTCTAGCCTCACACTAATTTTTTTACCAAGTTCGCCGCAATCCTGGAGCTTTTCCATAAGTTCTTCCCAGCATTCCATAACTTCTTCCTCGTTATAGCAACTGTGTGTTAGATAGATTGCAAACGTAACATAGTAAGCCTTTGGTATGTCATGAATATTTAATTCCTCATTGTCTTCATTCTCCATATATTCTTCCATTGCAGAATACATTGTAGTGTAGTCAGACTTCTCAAGAATTTCATCAATTTCATAATATTTTCCCTTTACTGCAAGGCACGTAAGATGTTCTATTCGTTCAAGCCGCTCTAGTTGAGGAATTAAAACCTCAAGATATTCTCTTTTAGTCATATCTACTATTCCTCCTTTAACTTTTAAGCTAATAATTTTACGAGAGAGCTTTCAAAATCAGCTTATGTAAAGCATTGTATCATATTTCCTATTATTTTGCAATAACAATTATGTACATTCACTAGGCATATAAATAATCCTGAAATAAAATTTCAATAAGAGCAGCTACCATGCTGCTCCTACAATTATTAACTTTTTTGTTCTTACTAAATGCAAGTTTCTTACTATAACAGAATTATTTTTTTCTTGTATATTTTTTATACCAAACCACTCCTACTATAATAACTACTATAACACTAACGCTTGCTATTGCTACTATTATATATTCATTATTTTCATTTGCTTTTACTACAGGTGGCTCCTCGCTATTTGCTGAAGTTTTTTCCATTTCATATGCTTCTTCTAAATTTCCTTTTTGTTCTTCTTGTTCTTTATTATAGTTTTCTTCTTCACTTATATTTCTTTTATAGACTATTATTTTATATTCTCTTTTTGTTATTCCGTTAGGTGCTATTACTGTAACTATTATATTGTTATTCCCTTCTTTTAAATTTTCATTTCCAGAAATAGTTACTTTTCCTTGTTCACTTTCTGGAACTGCAAAAACCTTTAAATTTATAGTATCATTTGAAACCTCTAACTTATATTGTGTAATATTATTATCAAAAGGAGGATTTAATAAATAGTTTTCTACTGCTAATATTTCAAGATTAGTATTTGCTGATGCTACATTCTCCGTTTTGGTTACTTTTATCTCATATATTTTTTCTACTGTTTTATCCTGTGAAATTACTTTAATTTTTATTATATTTAGCCCTTGTTTTAATCCGTATATTTCCCATTACTTCAATTTGTGCATTTGGATTTTCTGGTATTGCTAATACTTCAATATCATTAATATCATTAGATACTGTTAAATCATATTGATATATGTCACTTTTAAACTCAGGTATTATTCCCTCTATATTTACTCTAAATTGCTCTAAATTTGCGTTATTTGTCTCTCTATTATCGCCTATTTCTTCTTTTGCTTGTATTTCTAAAGCAGTTTCTTCTCTTCCAACTTGTAATTGTATACTTTCAAATTTAGTTTGTATTAACTGTGCCTTATCTGTATAAAATTCTCCACTTATAACTAGATTTGCTATTCCATTATCTTTTGCTTTAAATACTATTTTATCAAGCTCACCAAGCCTTGCTCCGCTTCCTCCTTGCTCATCATACCACAAAATTTTAATATTATTTTTATCAACATTTATATTTTCAGGTCCTGAAATAAACTCAAGCTTAGTATCATCAAAATATAAATTTGCCAAATACGAAGCTGTCTTTTGTCCTGTAATATTAATACTTATTTCGACTTCTTCTCCTTTTTCTATTATTTCCTTATTTGATTTTAAACTTACAGTAGCTGTTGTAGCAGCAATGCTTTTGTATGAGGCACTTATACTAATAAGAACTAGCAATAGAAGGACTATTTTATTTATTATTTTCTTCATTATTTTTTCATCTCCTTTTATTGTTCAATAATTTGTAAGCCTAAGATATGTCTTTGTATTAATAGTAAGTCTACAGATGTTGGCTTTTTACCGTCCTTTCTTACGTTAGCCGCTTTTAAATAAATTCCATCAAATTTCTCTATTTCTAAAATGTGCCTTTGTAATACAAGTAAATCTATACTATTAATTTTTCCATCTCCATTTACATCTCCATAAATTAATATTAAATATTCCCTTAAAACATTACCATTTTCTTTAATTCTTACTTTACTTCCTGTCCCTACTAAATCGTTTTCCTTTAATGTTTCATTTTTATTGTTTACTATTTCTATATCTAAATCTGTTGTAATTTTTCCTTTAATATAACTAACTTTATTTTCATTATAATCAATACCACTTATTTCAAAACCATTTATTTGTAATGAACTATCAAAATGAATCTCTGAATCTTCCATTTCTCTTACAACTGTTACTTTACATTCACTTTTTGCATTAGGATTTTCTTCCGATATAGCATAAATTGATGTTTCTCCTATAGTATGAGCTGTAATATTTCCTTGTACATCAACACTCGCTATTTTACTATTGTTTGTTTCATATCTTATATTCTTATTATTTGCATCTTCTGGCTCTACATAAGCATTAATTTTAAATGTATCTTGAAGTTGCATATAAATTTCTTTTTGATCTATTTGTACTCCTCTTACAGCCGTATGAACCTTTAAGTCGATTTTACTTTGTACATCATTTTCTTCTGCTTTTACAGTTATAGTACAATTTCCAGAACTAATAGCTGTAACATATCCTTTGTCATCAACTGTTAAAACATTAGGATTACTAGACGTATATATAACTTTATTTGATTTTGCTTCTTCTGGGTAAATAGTAACATTTAATTTTTTTCTTTCACCTTTTTGTAGCGTAATATTTTCTAAATTTACTTCTATTTTCTCAATTTGCACTTTAGGAATTTCTGTTACATAGGTACTAAAAATATATCCTATTATTCCATTTTCTAGTTTAACTTTGTCCCATCTTTCACCCGAATTAACCCCTTTTAAAATACGAGTCATTTTATCCTCTTTATTAACAGTAGCTAAAATTTCGTATGAAGTACTAGGACCACTCCTTATATTAACATTTGACCCATTACAATATAATTTAGCACTATCACTTACAAAATCATTTTGATTTATATTTGGGTTATCTCTTGCAAACTCTGGCATATTATTATAAACAGGAATTATAAACGAAATTGAGCCATCAAGTATTCCAGATTTTTGATATCCATTATAAATAGACCTAGCTTCACTATAAGGTGCCAAAACATTTGTCATATATTGGTGTGTAAATAAATTACCATTTCTATCGTCATTCACATCAAATTTTTGTAAGTAAATTGTATTTTGTCCAACATTTATATAGCTAGAACCAATAAATATACCTCCACCTGTTATTGCTTTTTCTTTATTATTCCAAGGAATTAAATATTTATCTTTTATAGTTTGGCTTGCACCTTTTCCATCTTTTGCATATTGTAAACCATTTTTAATTGCTCCCATTGGTTCTGGTGAACTGGTTGCACCTATATTATAAAAATTATATAATCCTTTAAAACCTTCAACTACTCCGCTTATCGAACTATGCGATAAAAAAGGTCCTACTTCTTGCTTAATTCGTGATGCTAAATGATAAGGACTTACCTTGGATGTCCTTCCACCTTTTAAAATTAAATCTGCATAGGTTTCATTCATATTAAAAGTGTTTCCATTACTATCTAAATATGACACTCTATTTTGATAAAATTCTGTACCATATAAAATTTTTTCTATACTATTTAAGTTATTTGTATTTTCATCATATGATAATGTTTCAAATTGGAAAATACGAACTTCATTTAAAAAGTTTCTAGGATCCATACAATATTCTACTGCATTTTTAGAAGAATCTACCCAACCCCTATCTACTTCAACATTATATTGACCTGGTGTAGTATTTTTCCAAGCATCACTATAATTCTTAGGCACTAAATTCTTTCCAAATTGATTTTCACAACTTATAACATAATTCCAATCTAAATTAGTATATAAAGCTGTAAATTTCCAGTTTGGGTGTTTTTTTAAAAGTTCTCTTAAATATGGTTGATAATTAGATGGGAAATTTTCTATTCCTTCCTTTTTAATAGATGCTTCTACTTTATATGGAAATACTAAAACAATAAATAAAATAATTATAATTGAATATAATACAACTTTTACTTTTTTTAAATTCATTCATATTTTCCTTTCATTTGATATATCTACATCTTTTCTCTAGCTTTAATAATAACTCTTTTAGTAGAATCATTTGTACAGGTAATTAAAGTTACTTCTTTTTCATCTTTAGTAATAGGATCTAAACAATCAACATTATTAGGAACAACTTTATCTATATTAAAAATTTCATATTCCACTTTTCCTATTTTACTATCTGTTATAAAAAGCGTATCTCCTAATTCTAATTTTTTTATACCAGAAAACATGCTTTTTGTATTATGTCCCGCTATACAAAAGTTGCCTTTTTCATTTGGATTTACTCCCCAAAATTTAGTACAGGATACTTTCAGTGCTCTTTTTGAATAGTTACTTAATACATTAGCTTTTAGTGGAATACTTGGTATTTCTAATTTTGCACAAACTTTATAACCTTTATAACTATCCAATATCTCTTCTTTAGGATAATTCTTTACTACCTCGTGTATTATTAAGACATCAGCTTCATTAATATTATCACTTAATCTTTTCCCACTATACTCTTCTTCACTAATTTTATTATCTCCTATTTTCTCTATCAATATACAAATTAATGCAGCAAATATTGTACATAACAAGATAGTATTTATAATATATTTTATATATTTTTTTCTTTTCATAATTTTTCTCCTATGTATATATGGGTTGTATGTTATACAACCCTTAATTAAAATTTTTAGAAATTAAATTATATTTATTCTTTAATCTTTTTTCTTATTATAGTAGTATGCAACACCTATAGAAATCACTAATAAAACTGCCATTGGAACATATATGTTATCACCTGTTTTAGGTAATGTTGATGGTTTTTGTACATTGTTTGTATTTTCTCCATTATTTGTAGTTCCTCCATTGTTGGTTTCTGGAGCTTTTGGTGGTTCTTCTTCTACAGGCGGTGTTATTTCTCCTTTATTTTCTTTTGCAGTAAAAGAAAACTCTTTTTCAGCTATAACAGAATCTGCATTATCCCTATCTATAAGTTTTAAAGTTATAGTATAATCTCCTGCTTTAGTAAATAATGCTCTTGTATTTAAAACTTGTAAAACATCTTTTCCACCAATTTTATAACCTTGAGGATCTCCCCAACCACTTTGTATAATATCTTGTTCAGCTCTTGAAACTGCATCAGTTGCTAATAATTTCACATTTGCTCCTTCTGGAGTAGTTGCTGTTGCTATAAGTCTTGCATGTTCATAATAACGTCCCATACTAGAAGAATAAGAAAGTTTCATATCTTTTTCTTCTCCAAATATAATATCTCCTGTATATTCTAAATTTAGAATATAATCTTTATATTCTGGTTCTACTGTTATATTTTTAACTATTGGAGTAGTAATATCGTCATAAGTAACTGATGCATCAGCATTTGCTAATCCTTCTCCTGTTACAGTAAGTTCAGTAGGATTAGATGTAGTTATTCCTTCTTTTGCTTTAAATACTATACTCATATTTTGTCTTGGATTTGTTCCACCTGTTGTATCATAAAAGGTTACCCTAACTTTGTTTCCTGTATTATTTACTGTTCCTCCATCTGCTGTTACATAATCAAAAATATTATTATCATAAGCTATATCAAATGTATATGCGCCTAAATTTTGTCCAAAATTTATCGTTAGATTAACTTCTTCTCCTGGTCTTACAGTTGTTTTGTTTGCCTCTACATTTAATGTATCAAGTGATGCTGCAAATGCTGTTCCTGTTAGAAAAAATGTAAAAATTAACGCAAAAATTGCAATGAAACTAATTATTTTTTTCATAAAAAATTTACCTCCTTTTTTGTTTTATAATGCTAGTATGCGAATTTTTTAAGGAAAAATAACTAGAAAAATTTGTCGATTTTTAATTTTTCAAATTTAAATTAAAAATTTTTTTAAATATAAAAATAGGAAGATTTTAAACCTTCCTATTTAAACTATACTTATTTTTCAATACCTCCAGAAATATCTGGTTTTACAATATCACAATCTTTTACAACATCAAATTTATAATCATATTCAACTATTGTATCTCTTGTTCCTTCATCACCTATAACTTTTCCTCCTGTAACTCTGATTACTATTCCAGTTTCTTTGTCTACATAATTTTGGAATCCATTATTTATAATAATATAACATTCTTTTCCATTACATTTTGTAGATTCAATCCTAGTAGATAATGCTTCTAGTAAATTAATCCAAAAATTATCCGCTGCCACATATACATGAGGCTGAATACAAATTGGTTCTCCTGATATTAATCTCTTTTCTCCATCTGTTTCCACGAAACACATTCCTTCATTATTTTTTTTGTAATTTGTTATCGTAATGTCTATTTTATCCTTTTTGTACCATGTTGTTGATAAATAATTTTGTCCTAACCTATTACATTCTGTAATTTGTATAGAGTTTAATTCATACATACATACTTTGCAATAATAATTAGTTTTTGTTTCATATTCTTTTGCTGTTTTTCTAAGTTCTGTCATAATAATTGCTCTTCTTCCTATAATTATTACATATATAAGTACAATAGTTAATAATATTAATTTTAAAAATTTCATTTTATTTCTAAATTTTTTAATATAATCTACTTCTCTTTTATTAATATTTTGTACATTTGACTTTAATCCTTTTTGCATATTTTCTAATATTATTTTACATTCACTACATTCATTTAGATGATTTTCAATATAATTATTGGTTTCCTCATTTGTTAATTTCTCAATATAATTTGGTAATAAATCTTGAACAATTTTACAATCTTTTTTCTCACCCATGTTACTCAACCTCCTTTAATTTTTGCTTACCTCTATAAAATGTTACCCTAGCCCAGTTTTCTGTTTTGTTTAGAATAATACCAATTTCTTTAAAACTTAATTCTCCTGTTATTCTTAAATAAATTACTTCTCTTGTTTTTTCATCTAAACTTTGCATTTTTTTATAAAGTGAAATCTTTTCTTCATTTAAAATAACTGTATCTTCTGTAATATCTAATGATTGCAGGTTTAGCAAATCATTTTCTTCTACCTTCACCATTTTTTTGTTTTTTCTGCATCTGTCATACCATAAATTTTTAGCAATTTGGCATAGCCATACAGACATTTTACAATCACCTTTATATGTATCTATTTTCTTAACAACTTTACAAAACGTTTCTTGGGTAAGTTCTTCAGCAATATCATCACTATGTGTTAAACAGAATAAGTATTTATTTACTGTTTCAAAATATTCTTTATATATTTGTTCAATATCCTGCATAACTTTACCCCCTTTAAACAATAAGACGTTTAATGTAAAATTTTGTTACAAAAATAATAGTAAAATTTTTTGTAATATAAAAACCATATTTATTAGTTTATGTTAATATTTCACTATAATATTCAACTTATTATTTAATTTTTATTGTTAATTTATGTATACTATGTTATAATATATTTATCACACTTGTTAGGAGGATACACTATGAGAAGCATAATCATTTTAAACGAAGAACAACACAAAGGCATTTCCTGTAACGAACTCAAGCGCTATGACAAGCGAGAACATCATATGAATATTTCGCTTGTCAATGCGCACTGCGGGCGGATAACATCCGACGAGTTGTACCAGCTGACGTTCAGCGGAAAATTCAATTTTAGTGTCTCCAATTAGCCGTTTGGCTACCCCTCACATTTTTACATGAGAGGATGATAAAAGCCACGTATTCCTTGATTATTAAGGAATATGTGGCTTTTTAACTATTGGTGACCCCTACGGGAATCGAACCCATGATTCAGCCTTGAGAGGGCTGCGTCTTAACCGCTTGACCAAGGGGCCATAAATGTGCACTATCTATTTATAACACATTTCTAGTGGTTTAGTCAATTATTTTTTTAGATTTATGCACTTTTTTAAAATTTCTTCTAATCTTTCTTGTTGCTTTGTTAAGTACAAATACCCAATTAATCCTTCAAATGCAGTAGAATACATATATTCTCTTACATCCGCATTTTTGGGCAAGTGATGATTCTCAGTATTTCTTGCTCTTCTTACCACTTCTTTTTCCTCATCTGTCAGTTCTTCCATAAGTCCTTCTAAAATCTTTGCTTGTGCCCCTGCTTTAACATAATTTATTGCTTCTATATGTAGTTTATGTGGATTTAACTTTGTTGTACTTACTAAATAACTTCTTATATAAAGTTCATATACTGCATCTCCAACATATGCCCATACAAGTGGAGACATTAAATTTATTTCTCTTTTATCTTTTTTTAATAAATCTTCTATTATACTATTCAAATGCTTCCTCCTATTTTATCTTTTCTAAAGAAATTCTTCCTAATTTTCCTGTCCTAAAATCATCTAGTAATAAGTTTGCAACTTTTTCTTCATCTACATTTCCGCCTGAAACAATTGCTCCACGCTTCTTACCTATTAGGTTAAAAATATCCATAATTTGCTCGTTTGGATTTTGATTATTCTCTACTATATTTTCAAATTCTTCATTTAATATTTTATATCTTTCAGTTACATTTTCTTTATAATTTTCTAATAAAAACTTTAATAAATAAAAGGCAATCTCTGTTTTTTCTAAGATATCATCTTTTATTGTTCCTACAAAGGATAAATTTAATGCTACTTTTTCATTTTCAAATTTGGGCCATAATACACCTGGAGTATCTAATAATTCTATATTATTAGACAAACGAATCCATTGTTTTTGTTTTGTAAAACCAGGCTTATTTCCAACTCCAGCTGAAGTCTTTTTAGATATTCTATTAATAAATGATGATTTTCCTACATTTGGTATTCCTAAAATCATAACTCTAATAGATTTTCCTATTCTTCCTTTTTCTGCATTCTTAGTAATGTCGTCTTTCATTATATTTTCAATTTGCCTTGTAACTTCATTTATACCAAAACCAGAATTTGCATCTGTTAATATTGCCTTTATCCCCTTTTTTTCAAAGTAAGTAACCCATTTTTTGTTCTCTTGCTCGTCTGCTAAATCACATTTATTTAATACAATAATTTTCTTTTTATTTTTAGCAATCTGTTGTAAATCTGGATTTTGGCTTGACATTGGAATTCTTGCATCTAATAATTCTACCACTACATCAATTAATTTTAAATCTTCTATTATCTGCTTTTTTGTTTTTGCCATATGCCCTGGATACCAGTTTATGTTAGTTTTAGCTGAATTTTCATTGCTCATTATTCTCACCCTCTCTTAAGCTCAATATCGTTTTTTATTAAAACACTCTCTAATGTTTCATTTTCATTTATAATATATATTTTTTCATAATTTCTCTGTAAAGAATCTTCGTAATATGGTATAAATACTTCTTTAAGTCTTCTAATAAACTTCTCGTTATTACCTCTAGCAATACATTTTTTCTTTACCTCTTCCCAATTATTAATATTAGGGTATGCAATACTATATTTAATACTATTTTTATCAAAATAATTGAAATGTTCTGGTTTCAATTGAACTAAAACCACATCATATTTTTTTACAGCTTCACTAATTGCTTCATAATAATTATCTGGCCATTCCTCATTTATTTCTCTATTTGTACCTTTTATTTCTTCAACAGATATATTTTTAATATTAGTATTTTTGTATTTATAATTACTTGACTCTAAATCTATTACATTACTATACTTTTTACCTAAAAAACTTTTTCCACAAGTTGCAAATCCAGCAATTATTATTCCTTTCGACATTAGTTCTCACCTACTTTTTCCCTTTTATAGTAACAAATAAAAATTTATAATAAATTTTTATTTGTTTATTAGCATTATCATTAACATTTTACAGGTACTACTTTTTCTAATTCTTCTCTTTTTATTTTTCCTTCTCTTATAATAAGAACTTGTCCAGCTTCTACTTGAACAATTGTAGATACAGTATCACTTTCTATATCCCCACAATCTAAGATGTAGTCTACTTTATCCCCTAGTTCTTTAACAATATTTTCTATCTTTGTTCCTGTAACACTACCAGAAAGATTAGCACTAGGAGCTACAATAGGAACACCTGATGTTTTTATAATCTTATAAATAAGGCCTTCATTTATAAGTCGAATTCTAATATATTCATCACCTGCTGATACAAGATTAGGTAAAACACCAGCTTTTTTCTTGAATTTTATTGTTAAAGGTCCTGGCCAAAAAATATCTATCATTTTTTGTTCTATAGGACTTATATCTTCCACCATTTCTTTTAACATCGAAATATCTGAAATTAGAACGCTTAAAGGCTTATTTTTAGGTCTTCCTTTAACCTCATAGATTCTCTCACAAGCATCTTTATCATAAGCATTAGTTCCAATTCCATAAACAGTATCTGTAGGAAAAACAACTATTTTTCCTTTCTTTAAAGCGTTAGCTACTTCAAAAATAGCATTATCATCTATTTCTTCCTTTTTTAAATATTTTGTCATTTTTTACTCCTATTCCTCATCTAATTTTAAAACTGATAAGAATGCCTCTTGTGGTATATCTACATTTCCTATTTGACGCATTTTTTTCTTTCCTCTTTTTTGCTTTTCTAATAATTTTTTCTTTCTGGTTATATCTCCACCATAGCATTTTGCAAGCACATCTTTCCTATATGCTGATATTGTTTCTCTTGCTATAATTTGTCCTCCTATTACTGCTTGTATAGGTATTGCAAATAATTGTCTTGGTATTACTGTTTTTAACTTTTCTACCATTTTCTTTCCTCTTTGATAACTTGTATCTTTATGCACTATAAAACTTAAAGCATCAACACCTTCTCCGTTTACACGTATATCTAATTTTACAAGTTCTGCTCTTCTATATTCTTTAAACTCATAATCAAATGACGCATATCCTTTTGTTTTTGATTTTAAACTATCGAAAAAGTCATATATAATTTCATTTAATGGTAGTTCATAAATAAGAGTTACTCTAGTCTCATCAAGATATTTCATATCTACATATACACCACGTCTATTTTGGCATATTTCCATTATATTTCCTACATATTCTTTTGGAGTTAATATTTCTGCTTTTACAATTGGTTCCTCCATATATGATATTTCTTGTGGTGCTGGTAGGTCACTTGGATTATATAGTTCTTCAACTGTTCCATCAGTTTTATGAACTTTATATATAACTGATGGTGATGTAGTAATAAGGCTTAAATCGAATTCTCTATCTAATCTTTCTTCTATTATTTCTAAATGTAATAACCCTAAAAATCCACATCTAAACCCAAAGCCTAAGGCTGTAGATGTTTCTGCTTCATATTGCAAAGCTGCATCATTTAACTTTAATTTCTCTAATGCTTCTTTTAAATTTTCATAATCACTTCCATCTACTGGGTATAATCCACAATATACCATTGGATTTACCTTTTTATATCCTTTTAATGCTTCCTCTGCTGGATTATTATTTAATGTAATTGTATCACCAACATGTATATCAGATAAATTTTTAATACTTGCTGCAATATATCCGAACTTCTCCAGCAAGAAGTTCATTCGTTTGCTTGTATGTTCCTGGTTCAAAAATTCCGCACTTCTGTTACAGTAAATACTTTACCAGCCGCCATTAGCTTTATTTCGTCACCAACTTTTACCTTCCCATCTACTACTCTTACATATGCTATTGCACCTTTATAATTATCATAAAAGGAATCAAAAATTAAACACTTTAATTTTTTCTCTTCTTCACCAGTAGGTGCTGGAATATCTTTGACAATTCTTTCTAAAACTTGGTCTACATTTAATCCTGATTTTGCAGATATACAAGGTGCATCCATTGCTGGAATTCCAATAATATCTTCTATTTCTTTTTTCACTTCATCTGGTCTTGCATTTGGTAAATCTACTTTATTTATTACTGGTAATATTTCTAGGTTATTATCTAAGGCTAAATATACATTTGCAAGAGTTTGTGCTTCCACTCCTTGACTTGCATCTACAACTAAAATTGCTCCATCACAAGCAGCAAGGCTTCTAGATACTTCGTAATTAAAGTCTACATGCCCTGGTGTATCTATTAAGTTAAATGTATATTCTTCACCGTCTTTTGCAATATATTTCATTTTTACAGCTTGAGACTTTATAGTAATTCCTCTTTCACGCTCTAAATCCATATTGTCTAAAACTTGTTCTTCCATTTCACGTTTAGAAAGTACTCCTGTCATTTCAATTAATCTATCTGCAAGAGTTGATTTTCCATGATCTATATGTGCAATTATACAAAAATTTCTAATATGACTTTGTCTATCTTTCAAAGTTACTTCTCCTCCATATTCAAATTGTAAATATATCTATAAATTTCTCCCCAATTATTTACTTCTTTTAAGTAATCATTTTCTTCTAGCTTTTCTCTATTTACATCTCTAAAATATAATGTCTTGATTTTATTTTCTGAGGTTGATTTACATATTGAGGCTTTATCATCTATCATTACCTCTATATTTTCTTTTTTACAAATATCTAATTTATTTTCTTCTGCCCAAAAATATTGGTCAAATTCTAAATTATATTCTTTAAATTTATTAATTGCCGCTTGTTTCATTTCTTTTATTGTAATCCCTCTAGCAGTTATAATAACAAGTTTATGTCCATCTTTCCTTAACATATCTATTACTTGTTTTGCTCCAGGCATAGGATAAGAATTATTAGATATCCCTAAAAAATACTTTTCTCTAAAAGTATCTAATTCCTCTTTTGACCAATCATATCTATCACCTTCAAGGAATTCGTTAGAATGTGCAACCCCTTTTCCTTTTAGCTCTAGCAAATCATAAAGTTCAGCTTTTAATCTTATTTCGTTTTCGCTATTTAATATAACCCCATCAATATCTAAGCCTATTTTCATTATTCTGCTCCTTCCAATTATTGCTATTGTAACATAAATCTATTGAAAGCACAATATGTTTTTATTTTATAGTACCTGCTTTTCTTATTTATAAATCGAGTTTATACATCATCTTTACAATAATTTGCACATTAATATCCACTTGCTTAATTGAACATAATATGTTAAAATTAGTATGAAACTTAATGTTTATTGTTTTTTAGAGGAGTATATCAACAATGGCAAAAACATCAAAAACCTTAGCAGTTGCATTAAAAGAGCTTATAAACAAGCTTAGCGAATCAGATAATGCTTCTATCGATGATTTAGCATTACAATTGGCTACCAATTTACCCCGGAACTACGCCACATACCTTCCGCCTGGAAAGATGTTAGAGTTATCCGTGGTACCTCAAAAATCCAAAGCTCTGCCAGTCAAATTGTATACGGCTACTTATCAGCTTGTTGACAAGCGCTAATTAATGTGAATGTAAAAACAAAATGGGGAGATCGTTTTTTGATCTCCTTTTTCATTAAACAAATTATACAAAAAATTTCATATAAATGTTATAAAGTCATATGCTAATTCTTGCATTGTTTTACATAAGGTGGTATAATCTTTAATAAGGTCAATAAAGACTTTGTATTAATCTGCCACTTTTTTATTATAGGAGGACTGAATATGTATTTTCGTACTAGACAGGAAAAGACCGACGATCTTTTAGATCAATTTACATCTGGAGCTATTCTTACTACTTCTGAGCTCACTATGAATTTGTATCCAAGTGAGGTTAAGCGGGTTAAGAGGATTTATCCTAATTTGAGTTTTGAGGTAACTACAACTTATCTCTATCATAATCACAAAAAGTGTGTTGTTCGGGTTACAAGAAAATAAACCTACAATACATTTATAACTAATTGTCGTGGCAGGTTATAGTTTTAAAGAGGTAATGCTTGTTTTTTAAGCATTACCCCTTTCTTTATTTATTCTTTTACATTAATTTTTCTAATTCCTTTATTTTATCACGTAATTCAGCAGCTTGTTCGAATTCCATATTACTTGCATGTTTTAACATTTCATCTGTTAATTTATTAATAATATCTCCTATATCTTCATCTTTTTTAATATCATAATCATTTCCTATGTCTTCAACAATACTTGCTTTAATTGTATCTCTTACAGATTTCTTAATGGTTTTTGGTACAATTCCATTTTTATTATTATATTCACTTTGTATTTTTCTTCTTCTGTTTGTCTCAGTTATAGCCTTTTCCATAGATTCAGTTAATTCATCTGCATACATTATAACTTTTCCTTCTGTATTTCTTGCAGCACGTCCTATTGTTTGTATTAAAGAACGCTCTGAACGTAAAAATCCCTCTTTATCTGCATCTAGTATTGCTACAAGTGATACTTCTGGAATATCTAGTCCTTCTCTTAAAAGATTAATTCCAACTAATACATCAAATTCACCGAAGTCTTAAGTCTCTTATTATTTCCATTCTTTCAAGTGCTTTTATTTCTGAGTGCATATATCTTACTTTTATATCTATTCCTGCAAGATATGATGTTAAATCTTCTGCCATTTTCTTTGTTAAAGTAGTAACTAAAACTCTTTCATTTTTCTCTACTCTTTCCCTAATTTGTGAAATCAAATCGTCTATTTGATTTGCTACTGGTCTTACTTCAATATTAGGATCTAATAATCCAGTTGGACGTATAATTTGTTCTACCACATTTTCTTTGGAATGTTCAGCTTCATAATCTGCTGGTGTTGCACTAACAAATATTACTTGGTTAATTTTATCTTCAAATTCATTAAATTTTAATGGTCTATTGTCTAATGCTGAAGGAAGCCTAAATCCATAACTTACTAAAGATTCTTTTCTTGCCCTATCTCCATTATACATTCCTCTTACTTGTGGAATTGTTGCATGTGATTCGTCTATTAGTAATAAAAAGTCATCTGGAAAGTAATCAAATAAAGTAAATGGTGCACTACCTGGCTGTCGTCCACTAATAAGCCTTGAATAATTCTCTATTCCTTGGCAAAATCCAGTTTCTCTCATCATTTCAATATCAAAGTTTGTTCTTTCTTCAATTCTTTGTGCCTCGATTAATTTATTTTTTGATTTAAAGTATTCTACTCTTTCTTTAAGTTCGACTTCTATATCTTTTATTGCTCTTTCCATTTTGTCTTTTGAAGTAACATAGTGAGAGTTTGGAAATATCATAACATGATTTCTTATTCCTATCGCCTTGCCTGTAACTGGGTTTATCTCTGTTATTTTTTCAACTTCATCTCCCCACATCTCTACACGTATTGCTTTTTCACTTTCATCTGATGGATAAATTTCAATTATATCTCCTTTAGCTCTAAAGGTTCCTCTTTTAAAATCTATTTCATTTCTAGAGTATTGCATATTTACTAATTTTCTTAATATTTCATCTCGTGATTTTACCATACCTGGACGTAAAGATACTATCATATTTTCATAATCTATTGGGTCTCCAAGTCCATATATACAAGAAACAGAAGATACTATTATAACATCCTTAGTCTCAAATAAGCTAGCTGTTGCAGAGTGTCTTAGCTTATCTATTTCATCATTAATAGAAGAATCTTTTTCTATATATGTATCTGATGATGCTATATATGCTTCAGGTTGGTAATAGTCGTAATAGGAAACGAAGTATTCAACGTTATTCTCTGGAAAGAACTCTTTGAACTCACTATAAAGTTGTCCTGCTAAGGTCTTATTATGTGCTAAAATAAGTGTTGGTTTTTGAACTTTTTGAATGATATTTGCCATTGTGAAAGTTTTTCCGAGAACCAGTAACCCCTAGAAGTGTCTGGAATTTCTTGCCCTCCATTATTCCTTTACTTAAATATTCTATTGCCTGTGGCTGATCGCCTGTTGGCTTATATTCTGAGTGTAATTTAAACATTTTTCCTCCTTTGTGACCGACAAAATGACATCTATTAACCAAAAATTCGTGTAATTTGTTCGCCTTTTTTCGCTTTTTGTAAACATAAATAGCAATTACACGAATTGGGTCACAAACTTTATTTTTTTAATAATATTTTAACATCTATCTATAACAATCAATGGTACATATATCTCATCATCTGAATATCCTGCATGCTGTGATTTTAATACTTCGTCACCATCTGTTATTATACATTTATTTGAGTTCTCTGCTATAGCTATAAAATCTCCTATAGCATCTCTAAATAGTTCATTTTCATCTCCATATCCAAATAAATGTGATTCTATTATTTCTAAATAAGAACATAGTTTAAAGTCTTTATCAAAGTTTTTATTAAATTCCTTAATAAATTGTTTTTTATATTCTTTCTTTATTTTAAAAGACACTGCTCTTTGTTCTAATGAAGTAGTTCTTTCTAACATTTCCATTATTTTAGGATAGTTTTTTAAATAAATATGTTCTACTTCTTTATGTCCATGGTCTGCAATAATGATTATTATACTATCATTCAATTCCTCGCATAATTGTTTTACTTTATTATTTCTTATTTTAATCAATTTTTTTACTTCATCGTCATCTGGACCAAAATCATGCATTGTATGGTCTGGTTCAGTATCATATGCATAAATATATCTTTTTCCTTCTTTATTACATTCTTCTTTTATAATTTCTAGCATTTCTTCTAAATTATTATATTTATTTTCACCAAAAGGAAATAATTCGATTGCATTATATTGTGTATTTTCATTTATTTCATCAGTAATAGTCCTTTGTACTAACTTTCCTTTTACTTTTAAGAAATTATTACTTATTACTACTTCTTTTCCCTTTTCTCTATTTTTAAATAGAGTTATAGTTTCATTAATAGGAGCTATATACATATTCCACCCAAGCCATCCATGTTCAATAGGATTTAGTCCTGTACGAATTGACGTAGTTGCAGCAGTTGTAGTTGCTGGAAATACTGTTGTGATTTCTTTAACTTTATTCTTTATAAAAAATGAATTTTTGTCTAAAGTTCTATCTAATATTCTTGAACCCATTCCATCAAAAAGTATAACTACAACATTTTTAGGTTGTTTTTCATTTAACAAATTGTCTATATACTCTATAGAATTATGTTTTGTGTTCAATCCAAAATATTTTTGAATTGAACAAGCTAAATTAGTTAAACATTCATTATAATTATTCTTTACTAGCATTTACTATTTCTCCTCTTATTTATTTAATATCCTAGTCATCGTTTAAGAAATTCATTACTAAATCTATAATTACTTCTTTTTCTTTTGGATTAGATTCTGCAATTAGCAGTGTTAATGCTGCTAATGTATTATTATCAATTGTTTGTTTACCATCTTTATATAAAATATCATAAAAATTTAAAAAGTATATAAACAGAGTTGCTGCAATTCTTTTATTTCCATCTGCAAAAACATGGTTTTTAACTATTAAATATAAGAAATTTGCTCCTTTTTCTTCTATACTTTTGTATATATCTTGTCCATCAAAACTTTGATAAATATTCCCTATAATTGATTCTAGTCCTTTATCTCTTTCTACTGCAAATAATGTGCTTTCTTCATTAAATCTAAGTTTATTTATTATTTCTATACATTGTTTATAATTAATTTTTCTTTCATCTATATTTCCTTCTACTTTCTTTAATGTTCTATGATCGTACTCATCTAATAACTCTAAAGCCTTTGAATAATTACCAATTACTTTTAAAATTTCTTTTGCATCATTTCCTTCTAATCTTTCATCTATTCTATTTGCAATATCAATTAATTTTATTGTTTTTTCCAAATACTCTAATCTCTTTTGATTTACTGCATATCCTTTTAACATATAGTCTTTTAAAATTTTTGTTGCCCATTTTCTAAAAATAATGCCTCTTTTACTGTTTACCCTATATCCAACCGAAATAATCATATCTAAATTATAATATTGAACTTTATATTTTTTTCCATCTTCTGCAGTATGCTCAAAAAATGAGCATACTGCATTTTCTTCTAATTCTTCATCTTTATATATATTTTGGATATGTCTTGTTATTGTTCTTCTATCCTTATCAAACAATTCAGCCATTTGCTTTTGAGTAAGCCATACTGTTTCATCTTTTAAATTTACTTCTAGTTTTATTCCTTGATTTTCGAATAAAATAATTTCATTTTTCTTTTCATCCATAAGTACCTCCTTTTTTAATTACACGAATTCGGTCACAAACTTTATATTATCTTTCTATAATATCTTCTAATTCTGATTCTCTTACATCTGTAATTATATTTCCTTTAAAATCTATAATAGGTATATTGGTTCCCTTTAATATAGTCTCTATTTTTGAAATTGCTTTTGTTTTATTTGCTAATCCTACAACAACTCCAACAAAGTCAGACATATCAATACTATCTAATACTTGCCTTTCACCCGGAAGATGTTTATATTCTCCTTCTCTAAATTTACATTTATCAGCAATATTATGCTTTATAACAATTCCTATTTTAAATTTCACATATCTAAGAAATGCAGGATCAGTATTTTCAAATTGTCCTAAAATTCATTGTCTTCTGGATGTCTTATACAAACAGAAATCCCCACATCATCTCTTTTTTCTAATCCAATGGTTCCTACGATTTTATTAGAACTTGTATCAATAGCTATCCAAAACTTTCCACCATTTCTAATATAGTGTTCTTCAATGTTAGCAACATCTTGTCTTACCTTATATGGTCTATTAATAAATTTATACATACTTTCATTAATAAAATTATTTATCTCTTCTAAATATATATTATCATATTCTGCATATTTTATTTTTTCCATTGATATACTCCTTTAATTTTTTCATTCAATTCTAAAATTTTCTTTTCTTCTCCAATTTTTATTAATTCTAACTAATGAAATCAACTTAATTCCGGCAACACTGTTGTCGAAATTGGAAAACATATATAGAACTTACGCATTCGCTCTAAATTTCTGGCTGAAAAACCTTTACCAAATTCATTTACTTCTACCTTTTCATTTTTTCTATAAAAGCTTTAAAAAATTGCATATCGTATAAAGCTTCTGGATGCCACTCGACAGCTACAATATTATCTTTTTCAATACCTTCTATAATTCCATCTTTACTTATAGCTGTAATTTTAAAGTTTGGTGCCAAGTCTTTTACGGCTTGTTTATGATATGAATTTACTTCTATTGTATTATTTTTATATACTTCATATAAAAATGAACCTTCAGTCAATTCCACTTTATGTTTGCTTTGGTCTCTTAAGTTATGATTAGGTATTTGTTGATGTAATGTTCCTCCAAATATTACATTTATTTCTTGTATTCCAGCACATATTCCAAGTATTGGTTTGTGTGCATTTGAAAATAGTTGTACTATATTTTTTACTAATCCATATTCATCAAATTTATACTCTTTGCCATTAATAGGCTCTTCTCCATAATATTTAGGATGAACATCATTTACGCTTCCTGTTACTACTAATCCATCACACATATTACATATCTCATCTAAATTATTTTCTGATACAATTGGAATAAGTAAAATTCCTAATTCATCAAATATCTCTTGAAAGTGATTACCTAAACAATATTTCTTACTAAATGGCTCATGCTTTTCACAATACTCTATTCTTTCAATTATCGCTATCTTCATAACAATTTTTCTCCTTTTATATTATTTTCTAACAGCATTATATCACGTAGTACAAATGTTTGTAAACTTCTTTTATTATTTTTTATAATTTTATAATCCAAATATCAAAAAATGGTAACTATTTTCTTAGCCACCATTTTACATACTTATTTTAATTATCTTTTTTAATATACTTTATATACTCTACATTACTATTTTTACTTCTTTCTACCATACATTCATATACTCTGTCTCTTAAATCTTTTTGCTGTTCCTTTTTTGTTAAATCTTTATTTTGAAAAAATGGCCCATCTATATAACTAACTATCTTTACTTTATCTTTTCTTTTTTCATCTTTAACATATGTATTAGTCAGACAAAATACTGGCACATTCTGTTCTACTGGATATTTAAATGAAACATCTTTGAATGGTCTTATACTAGTATAATATGGCCAAATATGTGCTTCTGGATATATTGTTACAGAATATCCGCTTCTTTATTCTTTTTTCTATTACTTGCAGAAAATTCTTCATTGCTTTTTTATCCCCAGGTATTGGAATTGCACCTAACATTTCTACTATTGTTTTTAAAAATTTCATAGATATATTTTCAGGATTTACTATAAAATAATTCCTTTTAGGATAATTTGCAAGACTTGGTATAAAGGTATCTGCAAAAGCTTGAGTATGATTACAATATATGAAATATCCTTCTTTTTTATATTGTTTTAGTTTTTCTTTTCCAATATATTTTATTTTAAACTTGATCTTTGCATATAAAAACTTGATTGGCATACTTATTATGTTTTGCATAAGATATGAGCATATATTCCAAAAAGGATTTTTATGTATGTATTTATAGTTTTCATCTATTACTCTAGGTGTTATCTTTGCAGTAGAAAATTCTTCATTTAATTCATCTTTATAATAAATTGTCTTTTCTTCTTTCATAACTTCTCCTAAATCTTTGGGCGGATATAAAATCCGCCCACACATTATACATTTACTAAATCTTTTTCTGTAGTATATTCTAATGGAATACCATAGAACTCTTCATATACATTTTTCCAAACTTCGAAATTCTTTTCTTTCATCATTTCAGTATTTTCTCTATCTCGTAATGTATCATCTGGATATATTGGCTCTCCAATATTTATAATATATTCTTGTACTGGGAAACCATCTTCACCCATAATATTACTATCCTCCATTGTTATAAAAATTGGAATTACTGGCACTTTGTTCTTTGCCGCTAGTTTAAAGGCTCCATTTTTTAATGGCTTTGGTTTTCTATAATTCCACCACATGCTTTGTTCTGGATAAATTAGTATAAAATCTCCTCTTTGTAAAATAGTATCTACAGCCTTCATAAATTCTATCATTGTTCTTTTATTTGAACTTAATGGTAATGTATCACAATTCCTAAAGAAGAAACCATATAATCCTGGGAAGTTTGTATAATTTCCTTCTCTTATTACTTTATATAATTTCTTTTCTTTAGATTTTCCAGATAATCTAAAGACTTGTTCAATTGAAAATGAATCAAATGGATTAAAGTGATTACATGTTATCATTGCTCCTGTTTCTACTTTTTGTAGATTTTCTATTCCATTTATTTCTTTTATTATTAATTTATTTTCTTTCAATATATCATTTAGGAATTTTTCTCCCATTTTATTAGCAACTATATTTTTTAGCTTGCTATAACTCTTTTTCTTTAGATAATCTACATTGTCTGGTGTTAAAGGTATCGTTGGTGGATCATTTTCTGCGTCTATATCAAATTTTCCTTCTTTTTCTAAATTTCTGATTTTTTCTAGTATTTCTAATCTATTTTTAGATTTTTCCATCATTTCTTCTAATTTATCCATAGAACCCCCTCTATATCTTCTATCGTCACCTGCACAACTATTTTCCTTTGCAGCGAGTTCTGCTAATCCTTTTTCTGCTTCTCTATCTTTAAATCTTTGTTCTTCTGTATAACTATCTTTTATTTTTAAAATCTCTTCATAAAATTCTGTTTTTCTAGCATATTTCCAAAAGTATTCATTATATGTTACATCTTCAAAATGCCATGGTTTATATGCGAAATTATAATGTATTAATTTAATATCTTCTAGTTTTGTTTCAGTATTTACATATGGCATTACATCCCAATCATGACTAATTAATGTTACTCTTCCTTTGCATAATCTATTTAAATAGTCTTGATCTTGTGCAACTGAAAATTTAACTTTTTCTAATAAATACAAGAATTTTTCTTGAAAATTAAATTTTCTTAATGCATCTAAATTCATTAATAATACACCAGCATTAAAATAATGCTTATATTTTGCTACTCCTACTACTAATTCTGCATAATCTTGAAAAACCTTATTATATTGAATTATATCGTCTGGTGCTGCTGCAACTAAATTTGTTCCCATATGTGTATTATAGAGTTTAGAGATATCTCCTAATACTATAATGTCACTATCTAAATATAATACTTTATTATATTGTGGATATAGTTCTGGTAAAAATAATCTAAAATATGTAGTATTTGTATAATAGTCACGAGTATATAACTTGTCTTGTACTTTTTCTATATAATAATTTAAATCTACAAATTCTATATTTACATTTTCACTTTCATATTTTTTTATTTGTTTTTTGTGTTCTTCTTTTACATTAGTATGCAAAATTTTTATAAAATAATTATACTCTTTGCTTGCATTCTCTATTAGACTCTGTAATGCGACAGCTAAAAATGGAGTATATGCATCATCTATCGCAAAAAATATCGGTATATCATTATTTCTTCTATTCATATGTTTTTGTGCTCCTTTTATTTTCTTCATATTCCTTCTTTAGTTTTTCATATTCTTCTAAATCAGAATCAAAAGTATAACATTTTAATACTTTGTGAACTTCTTCTACATTCCATTGTTTATAATTTTCTGTACGTGGATATGGCCATAATAATAGTCTCTTACAAAAATGACATATAACTGTATCTTTTTTACTAAACTTAGATTGTTCATTATATATTCTTGGAATAATTAACTTTTTAGTTGTTGATCTATATATTGCATCTTGATCTGCAAATAGCATCTTCTTTGTTCTAATTAGATTACGTGCTTTTTCTAAAAGTTTTGTTTCTCTTATTTTTTTCATATTAAGTAGTAACATTCCTGCATTTATATAATCTGGCCAAATGAATATAGAACCATACTTTTCTTTAACTACAGCATATTCATATTGTGTAACATCTATACTATATAATTTTGATATATCATCAGCAGCCATCATATCTATATCAAGATATAAAATTTTATCTGGTATACTTGGAACCAAATCTGCAAGTAACCTTAAAAGAGTATATGGTGTACAGTATGCTGTTTCATTTTTACATTTTCCAAATTCTTTTTCATATAACTCTGTTACATCTATTTTTACAACTTCATTATCAGCTTTTTTTGATTTTACAACTTTGTTTAAAAACTCAATTTGATCATCTGTAATGCTTTTATAATCTTCCTTTATTCTTGAAAGATCCATCGTAAATATATAGCATTTTATTGTTTCTTTTGTTTTATTAGTAATTGATATAAGTTCTGTAAGAGCTCCATCAAATACCTTGATATTTCCACATAAAAGTATATTTATCATCTTTTTTCCCCTATTTATTTTACTTTTCTATTATATATTAAATAAAAATTTTTTTCAATATTTCTACTAAATAATTAGTCAGGTTCATTTTCACTATCAATATTATTTTCTGGTCGTTCTTGCTTTTTTTCTTTAAACTGTCCTATCATTACTACTACTGCACTAATTATTACAAATAAATAAAAGTTTATGCCTCTGTTTAGTAATACTGCACTACTTATCATTCCTTCAGAAAATACACTACTAAATATTTGTATAAATGCTCCTTCACTTACTCCCACCGCTCCTGGTGATGGTATTCCTGAAACTGACGCATAAACTAATGCTTGTAATGCTATTATTTTTACTATAGTATGTCCTGATAATCCAAATGAACAATATGTCCAATAAGTTATACTATAATATAAAACAAATTGAATAGCTGTTGTAAATAGTACTTTGAAAATAAGAAATTTATTATTTTTTATATATATACTACTTGCTTGATATTTTTCTAATTCATTTTTTAGTTTTTCTTGCTTTTCTTCAATGTTTTTTATCCTAAAAAATTTCATTATCCTTATTGAAATATTTATTAAACCATTTGACATTCTTTTTGATAATATACTTATTAGTAGTAATATTAGAGCACTCAAGTTTAAACTTATTCCCACTATAAATAATATAACTAACGCTTTATTTAAATTTTGATAATTAAATATTACACTAACTAACGCAAATCCTATTGTTATAATTTGCATACTTGTTAAGTTTATTAATAATGCTAAAGTAGAATTTGCAACTGATATATTGTCTCTATGCATATAATATATTTGCATAGGTTGTCCACCACTTGCAGCAGGTGTTATTGCACTAAAGAAAAATCCTATTAATGCATATTTAACATTATTAAAAAATGAACTTTTTTCATTTAGTGCTTTTAAGGTTCTTCCTATATTAATTGCCTCACAAATTATATAAAGCATCATACATGCTATCGCTATAAATATGAATTCTATTTTTGCAGATAATACTATATTAAATATTTCAGTAGTGTTTTGATCTTTAAGTAATATATAAAAAGTTAATACTATTAATATTGCAAAAATTATAAAATTTCTAAAAAACTTCTTTTTCCCTTTCATTTTCAAACAGAATCCTTTTCTACGTTTTATTTCTTGAATTATATCAAACTTTAACAATATTTCAAATAGCTTTAATATAAAATTAAGAAATATACTAGACTTTTATCTTGATTTTGTGTATGATATACTCATAAAATGAGAAAATAATTATGGAGGTAACTAAAATGTCTAAATCTTTAAAAATAATTTTTATTTTAATTATTTCATTAATAGTTATATTACCCAACTTTATACAAGCAACTAGTATTGATATGAATTTAACAAACAACTTGGCTTCTAATAATATTACAAATGGAATTAATCAAAATTTAACAAATACTTCTAATAGTTCTACTCAAAACACCAATACGTTAACCCCATCTAATCCTCAAACAGTTTTAGGCTCTACTACTAGTGGTTCATTATCAAATTTACCAGAAGCAAATTTAGGCCTTAGCAATATTTTAAGTATTATTATAATCGTTATAGGTGTACTTCTTATACTGCTAGCTATTGCTATACTTATTCGTCTAAAACATTAATATTATGTGCTATTTTATATAGAATTTAATTGCTAAATTTTGGCTAAATCGTTATTTTATAACAATTTAGTCTATTTTTTTATGTATTAAATTGTCTAAAAATTTAATACTAATAAAGATTTAAAAATCAAAATTTTATAGGAGGTACAAACTATGTTAAAGAAAGTTTTAAGTTTACTTACTGTTGCTACATTAGTATTTTTTACATCTAGTGTATTTGCCGCTAATAATGAAATTCAAGATTCTATGACTAAAACTGGTAATACCGTTAGAAATGTAGTTGGTGGTGCAGAAAATGTGGTAGAAAATGCAGCGGGTGCAATTGGAACTGGTGTTAGAGATATAGGAAACGCAGTTTCAAATGGTTTTGAAGGAATGACAAATGATGGTAACAATGATGGTATGGGCTATAATGCTACAAGAACTACAGCACGAACAACTGATGGTACAACTAATGGCACATTCTTAGGTATGAGTGCTAACACTTGGACTTGGTTTGTTTTAGCTATCGCAGCAATTGCTATAGTAGGTCTTGTATGGTATTATGCAATGCAAAACAAAAATGAATATCATAGTAATAATCATTAATCATAAAAAATCTATTAATTTAATAAATTAATAGATTTTTTGTTATTTAACATACAAATTTTTAGAAATATATATGTTTATTTTTTATTCTTTACTTATTTAAGCATAGATGCTATAATCATTTATATATTGATAACAAGGAGAATACTATGTCTAGTTTAATTGCAAAAAATCCTACAGCCTTTCATAATTATAATATAGAAGATAAATATGAAGCTGGCATTGTTTTATCACGGAACTGAAATAAAATCTATTCGTGCTGGAAAAGTAAATTTAAAAGACAGCTATGCTATTTTAAAAAATGGTGAAGTTTTTGTTTTAGGTATGCATATTAGCCCATATGAACATGGAAATATTTTTAATAAAGACCCTCTAAGAAACAGAAAGTTATTATTAACAAAACGTGAAATTAACAAATTAATTGGTCTTACTAAACAAAAAGGTTATACTCTTGTTCCTATCTCTTTATACTTTAAAAATAGCATTGTAAAGATGGAATTAGGTATTGGAAAAGGTAAAAAATTATATGATAAACGTGAAGATCTTTCCAAAAAAGATGCTAATAAACAAATTGCTATTAATTTAAAAAATATAAATCGTTAAAAATAGCATACATTTACAAAAAAGATAGAGATCATTCTCTATCTTTTTTATAAATGTATGCTCAAAATTACTTTTTATTTAAATGCTTTTATCATTTTATCTAATTTTGGTTGTAAAGCTTCAGCATCTTTTTCTAGTGATACCACTGTTAATGCATATGCTTTTTTATCTTTTACAACTAAAACTTGTGTACATTTCATAGTATATCCAGATTGTGTTGCTACATACTCTAGTTTAACCGCTTTTCTACCATTTAGATTTATATATTCTTTATTTATATCTCCTGAAATTTGCATTTGTGCTTTTATTCCTGCAATAGAAGCATCTACATAATTTTCAAATGAATAGTTAGTTGGGAAATTATCTGATGCAACATTTACATTTGCTCCTAAAATTTCTGGGTCCATATAAGCTGTATGTCCTGATTGTTTTTTTACTGTGTAATTTGATGGATAATAAAATTCTATTCCTTCTATATCAGTACATTTTGTATATCCTGTCATATCTTCATCCATAGTATATACTGCTAATCCTTCTAAATTATCATTTTCATTTGTGTTTCCACATCCAGTTAGTGTTAATGCTACTATTAGCATTACAGCTATTAGCATTATCATTTTCATTGTTTTTTTCATTGTTTATTTCCTCCCTTTTATTTATGCTTTATTATTTGAGCTAAATACATTTCTTATTTTATGTTGTACAGTATTTTTAACTTGTTCCCTTGCTGGTGTTAAATATTTTCTTGGATCAAATGCTCCTGGATCTTCTGAAAATACTTTTCTAATTTGTGCAGTAAGCGCAAGTCTTAAATCTGTATCTACATTTATTTTTGATACTCCATTTACACTTGCTTTGTGTAACATTTCATCTGGAACTCCTTTTGCTCCTGGAATATCAGCTCCATATTTATTACACATTTCTACTAGTTCAGGTATTACTGTTGATGCTCCATGTAATACTATTGGAGTATTTGGTATTAATTCTTTTATTTTAGCCAAAATATCAAATCTTAGTTTTGCTTCACCTTTAAATTTATATGCTCCATGACTTGTTCCAATTGCGATTGCTAAAGAATCACAGCCTGTTCTTTCTACAAATTCTTTAGCTTGAACTGGATCTGTATACATTGCATCATCTGATGATACATTTACATCATCTTCGATTCCTGCAAGTTTTCCAAGTTCAGCTTCTACAACTACTCCATGTGCATGTGCATAATCTACTACTTTTTTTGTTATTGCAACATTTTCTTCAAAGTCATATTTTGAACCATCAATCATAACAGATGTAAATCCTGCATCTATACACATTTTACAGGTTTCAAAATCTGGACCATGATCCAAATGAAGTGCAATAGGAATATTTGGAGCTTCTTCGCATGCAGCTTCAACCATTTTCATTAAATAATTGATTCTTGCATATTTAATAGCACTTGATGATGCTTGTAAAATTACTGGAGAATTTTCTTCTTTTGCAGCATCTATAATTCCTTGTATAATTTCCATATTGTTAACATTAAATGCGCCTATTGCATAGTGTTCCTTCATTGACCTTTCAAACATCTCTTTAGTTGTTACTAATGGCATAAAAATACCTCCTTATTTTTTATTTACTAACTTATTTTATTTCTAAAAATTTTATATGTCAAGATATATTTAAGTTATTTTTCTTCAAACACATTATATTGTTTTAATATTTCATATACCTTATTTAAAGGAAGTCCTAATACAGACATAACTGTTCCCTCTATATGTTTTATAAATGCTCCAGTAAATCCTGTGATATAAAAGCCACCTGCTTTGTCATATACGTTTTCTTTTTCTAAACAAAGTTTAATGTCTTGTTCATCCATTTTCATAAATTTAATTTTAACTCTATCTAACTCTTGATATTCTTTCATTTTTCCATTTTGTTCTACTATAATACTTAGACCAGTTATTACTTCTGCTTCACTATCACTAAATCCTTTAAAATTTTGTATAGCTTCTTCTTCTGTCTTAGGCTTTCCATATATTTTTCCATTTTTAAAAACTATAGTATCTGCTGCAATTATAATTTTATCTTCATTATCATCACTTATTTCATTATACACAGCTTCTGCTTTTATATGAGATAACCTCTTAACTTGCTCCTCTATTGATAAATCTGGTTGTATAACTTCTTCAACATTACTTACAAAAATTTCATATGGTATTTTTAAACTGTCCATTAACTGTTTTCTTCTTGGTGATTGTGATGCTAATATAATTTTCATACATTTTTCTCCTATTTTATTACACTATAAAAATTCTTAAACACATAGCCTTGTTCTCTTAAATACGTAATAATATCTGGAAGAGCTTCATAGGTTAATATTTTATCACCTGCATCATGCATTAAAATCACTACTGAATTTTTATTACCAACAGTATCAATCGTATTTTGTATAATAGCTTCTTTTGTCTTTGCTCCTGCAGCATCGTTACTTAATGAATTCCAGTCTATATATGCTATATTGTTTTCGTCTAATATTGTTTTGGCATCTTTCTTTATTTGTTTATACTTTCCTCCAGTAGAGCCTCCTGGAAATCTAAATAAATGTCCATCATAATCTGTTCCTAGTATTTCTTTTATTACATCTTTAGTTTTATTGTACTCCTCTAATACTGCATAAGGACTTGAATAAATATTTCCATATATATGTGAATATCCATGATTTGCTATATAGTGCCCTTCTAAATACTCTCTTTTTAATATTTCAGGATTAGATTTTGCTCTTGCACCTAAAACAAAAAACGTTGCTTTTATGTTTTCTTGTTTTAACAAATCAAGAATAAGTGGTGTCACAGATTTTGATGGTCCATCATCAAAAGTAAGATACACTGTCTTTTCTTGTGAATGATAAATATTATTCATTAAATCTTTACCAGTATCCGTATAACTAGGATTCATATTAACATTTGCAATATGCTTTGTTTTATAAAAGTTATCACTAATAATTTCATTAGCCGCAACAGTGTTATTCTTTATATTTCCTTTACTATGTTTTGCAAATTCAATACCCATTATTGTAAAAAAAGACACAACTAATATAGTTATAATACTAACAATTATAACTTTCTTTTTATTCATTTTTGGTGTTATTTCAATTAAATCATACATCATTTTTGTCACCTTTTAGCGAATTATCATTTTTACACATCTATTATACACTAAAAGTTCAAATTTTAGTAGTATTTTTGTAATTTTTAATTTTTTTAGGTTACAGTTCAGTCTATAATATCAAATTAACGTGAATGTAGTAATATATGGCAGCGGTAATAAAAAGATACCCCTGAACATTTATAGAGCTTGACCGTCTTATGTTAATATGATATAATTTTTAAGATTTGAAGCACTGACTTCTATTGTAGAAAGGAGACCATTACAATGAAAAAGGCTTTACCATTTGATTTACAGGAGTTTAAGGAGGCTCACCGCTTAGTTGCAGATTCACAAAACAAATTTGCACGGTTAGTAGTAGAAACCGTATCAGAACAACCTATTTTTAAGTGTTCTTATCCTGATGAAGTAACACATCCTGCTGATATTGGATTATGTTTCAACTTTTCGACCAATATCACAGTATGTGGGTTTAAGGTTAAGTTGTATTTTCTTACTGATTGTACAACTGGGAAAGGTTTTCTGCTTTCATTGCATTTTACCTGTAATGATATGTTTATCTACAAGCAGAAAATTGATATTCCTGCCCCTCAGGAATTTACACTTTTATGGAGTGATACGAACACTCCTCCTCCACGTCCTCTTATGAAGGTCATTGTAAATAATTAAAGTTCTTCTTTGAAAAAGGGAAAACAAGCGATAGTATTACTTTATCGCTCGTTTTTTCTTTTTATTCATCTTTCGCAGTATTAATTTTAAACAATTTAAATATTTCCACAATAACAATTGGTGCAAATACTAGGCATATTACTTCTAATATATTTTCTACTGGTAATGCCCAAATACTAAATATTTGTCTTAGTACTGGAACTACTAATATTGTAATCATTAATAAAGCTGATATTCCTATTGCTCCAAGCAATGTTTTATTATTAAATGGATTTGTTCTAAATATCGAATTTTTGTTATCTCTTACATTAAACACATGTACAAGTTGTGATAATGCTAAAACAGAAAATGCCATTGTTTGACCTATTTCTATTTTTACGTGTTCTATATATTCAGGTGTACCTTCGATACCTGGTGTTGAAAGACCCACGAAAAATGCAATTAGAGTAAGTGAACCTATCATAATTCCTTGATATATTACTCTTCTTACCATTCCTTTTGTAAATATACCTTTTTTAGCATCTATTGGTGCTCTCTTCATAATATCTTTATTGGCTGGATCAAATGCAAGTGCAAGTGCTGGAAGTGCATCTGTAACTAAATTTATCCATAATATATGAATTGGAAGTAATGGCTCTAATGCACTAATATTAGATATTCCAAACCACTTAGCAAGAAGTGGTGTAACTAATATTGCAACAAATAGTACTATAATTTCTCCAACATTACTTGATAATAAGTATTGTATTGCTTTTAAAATATTATCATAAATACGTCTTCCTTCTTCAACTGCTGATACTACTGTTGCAAAATTATCATCTGTTAATATTACATCTGCTGCTTCTTTTGCAACATCTGTCCCTACCATACCCATTGCACAACCTATATCTGCTTTTTTAAGTGCTGGTGCATCATTTACTCCGGTCACCTGTCATTGCAACTATTTCTCCATTTTCTTGCCATGCTTTAACAATACGAACTTTATGTTCAGGTGATACTCTTGCATAAACTGAATATTTTCTAATGTTTTTAGTTAATTCTTCCTCTGTCATTTTTTCTAATTCTGCACCTGTTAAGGCTTCTTCTTCATTTTCTAATATTCCTAATGCTTTTGCTATTGCAATAGCAGTTATTTTATGATCTCCTGTTATCATAACAGTTTTTATTCCTGCATTTTTACATTTTTCTACTGCAACACGAGCTTCTTCTCTTGGTGGATCTATCATTCCAACCATACCAATATATATTAGATCACTTTCCATATTAGCCATTTCTGGCTTTGTTGGCATATGGTCTAATTCTTTATAGCCAAAAGCAAGAACTCTTAAAGCATTTCTTGCCATTTCTTCATTGTTTTTTCTAACCTCTTCTTTATACTCTTCTAAATCTTCCTTTATTTCTCCATTTATAGTATATGATGTACATTTAGAAAGTAGTTCATCTACTCCACCTTTTGTATACACTATAAATTTATCACCTTGTTTATGAACTGTAGTCATTAATTTTCTATCTGAATCAAATGGTATTTCTTCTACTCTTGGTAGCTCTCCATATAATGCAGGGTTAAAATCTAAATTAAATCCCATATCAATTAATGCTGTTTCTGTTGGATCACCTGTTAATTCATTATTTGGACCAATTTTTGTATCATTACATAACATACTTGCATAAACTAACCTCTTTAAATTCTCTTCTTCTGTATATACAAAATCTACTCCAAAGTCCACTAACTTATTATTATAAAAAAGTTTTTTTACTGTCATTTTATTTTGAGTTAATGTTCCTGTTTTATCTGAACAAATTACTGTTGCACTTCCTAAGGTTTCAACTGCCGGAAGTTTTTTTACAATTGCGTTTTTCTTTACCATTTTTTGAACACCTATTGCAAGAACAATAGTAGAAACTGCAACTAATCCCTCTGGTATTGCTGCAACTGCTAAACTAACAGCTGTCATAAACATATGAATTGGCTCTTTACCATATAGTAATCCTATAATAAATATAATAGCACAAATTGCAAGTGCAGCTATTCCTAATGTTTTTCCTAATTTATTTAATTTTTCTTGTAATGGTGTAGTTGTTTCTCCTTGGTTATTAAGCATTGTAGCTATTTTTCCAACTTCTGTATTCATACCAGTTTCAACTACAATACCTTTTCCTCTACCATAGGTAATTAAACTAGAAGAAAATAACATATTAGTTCTATCACCAATTCCAACATTTTCATCTTCTATTACTTCAGTCTGTTTTTCTACTGGCACAGATTCTCCTGTTAATGCTGATTCTTGTGATTTTAAATTTACTGCTTCTATTATTCTTAAATCTGCTGGTATATAATCTCCTGTTTCAAGTACTACAATGTCACCTGGTACTAGCATTTTTGAAGGTATAACTTCTAATTTACCATTCCTGATTACTTTTGATGCGTGATCACTTAATTTTTGTAAGGCTTCTAGTGATTTTTCTGCTTTACTTTCTTGAGCAACTCCAATAATGGCATTTAAAATTACTACTATTAAAATAATAATAGTATCTGTAATACCTTCTCCCTCTGCAACCCCTACAACTCCAGAAACAATTGCTGCTACAATTAGTACTATAATTGTAAAATCTTTAAATTGTTCTACAAATTTTTGAAATAAAGTTTTTTTCTTTTTTGCTTTTAATTCATTTAGCCCATACTTTTCTTTAGCTACTTCTACTTCTTCAGTCGCTAATCCATTTTCAAAATCTGTTCCAAGTTTATTTCTAACTTCTTCACAAGATTTTCTAAACCAGTTTTCTTTCAAAAAAATCTCTCCTTTTTTCTAATACTATATATATTATAATCAAAAAACAAGACTTTTAAATAAATTTCTTCAAAAATAAGAAATTTATTTAAAAGTCTTGCTTACTTAATATATATCAAGTTTACTAACCAGATAAACTATCGCGATTGTTGATTAGTAATCAAAAAGCTACTCCCTTTTAATATGAAGTTTTGGCAGGGGTACTAAGACTCGAACTCAGACTTGTGGTTTTGGAGACCATCGTGCTAACCATTGACACTATACCCCTATGTATGAATATAATATTAGCATAAAACTAAAAACTTTGCAATAGTTTAGTTACATTTTTTTATAACACCTTATTAATATATGCTTACACTGTATATAAAGTTCATATAAAAACTATACTATATATTATAATATCAAAAAACGAACTTTATAAAAGTTCGTTTTTGATATCATAATACATTTCTTAGATTCTTGCAACTCCACTTACTATTTTACTTTCTGTTGCATAATTTAATAATTGATTTCCTCCAGCAAGAACTATTAAGTCTCCACTTTCAAGAATTCCTTTTGATTTTAATTTTTCAATACCTTTTTCAATAGTTTCATCTATTGTTTCTCCTGCTTCAACAAATACTGGTTGAACGTTCCATGCAAGTGCTAATTGATTAAATGTTCTTCTATTATCTGTTACAGCAAGTATTGGGCATTCAGCTCCCATACCAGAGAATTTTCTTGCTGTATCTCCAGAACTTGTGTAACATACTATAGCATCTGCTTTTGTATTTTTAGCCATAACACATGTTGAATATACGATATTTGATTGTAAATCATTTAATTCAATATTTTTATTTTCATCAAATTTTTTCCAATAATTAATTGTTGGTTCTACTCTAGCAGCAATTTTAGACATTGTTTGAACACACTCTAGTGGGAATTTACCCATTGCGCATTCACCTGAAAGCATTATAGCACTTGTTCTATCATAAATAGCATTTGCTACGTCACTTGCTTCTGCTCTTGTTGGTAATGGGTTACTCATCATTGATTCTAACATTTGTGTAGCTGTTATAGCTGGTTTGCATAGTTTATTAGATGTTTTTATTATTCTTTTTTGAACAACTGGTGGTTCTGTAAAATCAGTTTCTGTTGCCATATCTCCACGAGCAATCATTTGAGCATCTGCTTCTTTTAATATGTCATCTAAGTTTGATAATCCTTCTACATTCTCTATTTTTGTTACTATTTGAATATCTTTTCCACCATTTTCATCTAATACTTCTCTTACTTGTCTAATATCATCTAAGTTTCTTGCAAATGATATTGCAACAAAATCGTAATCATGTTCGCAAGCTGTTTTTAAGTCAGCTATATCTTTTTCAGCTAATGCTGGAAGTTTTATAATTGTTCCTGGTAAGCTCATTGTTTTTCTACTTCCTAATTTATTTCCATGAATAACTGTACAAACAATATCTTTTCCTACAATTTCGTCAACTTTTAATTCAATTGCCCCATCATCTATTAATACTTTTGTTCCTGGCTCAACATCTTTATATAATTCTTTATAAGATACAGAAACTTTTTCTTCATTTCCAGTAATATCTTCATTTACTAATGTGAATTTTTGTCCATCTTCTATGTTTATTTTCTCGTTTTTTCCTGTATATAACATTCCTGTTCTTATTTCAGGACCTTTCATATCTAATAATAAAGCAATTGGTAAATCCATTTCTTTTCTTATACGGATAATATCTTCTGTTTTTTCAGATTGTTCATCCCAGCTACCATGTGAATAGTTAATTCTACATACATTTAATCCAGCTTCAAATAAATCTTCTAACATATGTTCACTAGCTGGTCCTATTGTTCCAACAATTTTAGTCTTTTTTAAATCTTTTTTCATTTAAACTTCCCTCTTTCTTATTTGTTTTATCAATTCCAAGGTATTATACCACAAACAAAATAATATATTCAATACTAAAAATGCAAAAAATTGATATTTTTTTGCATTTTTATTGTTTTTTATTCATTTGTTATCCATTTTACTAAATCTAAGTTTGCAGGATCTAATAACATTTTATTTTTTGGCATTACTCTAAAAGTATATCCATAATTTCCACCAGTAGTTAATTCTATTTTTGCATTATATAAATATGTATTATCTTTATTCTCTACTGCTTCTTTAAATTTCATTGGTATAATTTGCATGCTTTTTACAACGCCATTATCTAATATCTTTCCATAATATACTTGAACTTCTACACTATCTTTATCAATATTAGGAAGTTCTACAGAACAACTAACATCTATATTGTTTCCTGCATCTATTGTAATATTTTCTAAATTGCTCATTTGATTTATTTTTATATCATTCCAATTATTTTTTAATTCATTTTTCCAAGCACTATATGAAGTTACTTCTTCTAAATTGTTAAAATACTTATTAGATAATTCACAAAGTGGCATATACAATTTATCTACATAGTCTACTACCATTCTTGAAGTACTATATTTTCCACCTGTAGACATTATAGAATTTTTCATATAATCCATCCATCTTCTAGAAATTCCATTTTCATCCTTATCATAATACATTGGAATTATTTTGTTTTCTAAAGTATGGTATATACTTTCACTATCAGCTGTATCTTGTGCATCATATGATGAGTATTGTTCATTTGTTCCTATTAGCCATCCATTTTTACTATTATATCCTTCTGCCCACCATCCATCAGATATACTAAAGTTTACTACCCCATTTACAGATGCTTTTTGTCCACTTGTTCCTGATGCTTCCATTGGACGTCTTGGGTTGTTTAACCATACATCTACACCACTTACTAAATATCTTGCAATTTGGATATTATAATTTTCTAATATAAATATTTTTCCTTTAAATTGTGGTTTCATAGATATTTCATGTATATATTTTATTAGGTCTTGTCCTTCTTTATCTGCTGGATGTGCTTTTCCTGCAAATATAATTTGTACAGGTTTATTTTGGTCATTTAGAATTTGAGTAATTCTTTCTAAATCCCTAAATATTAAAGTTGCTCTTTTATATGTAGCAAATCTTCTTGCAAATCCTATTGTTAAAGCATTTGGATCTAATTTTGATACTATATCTTTTATTTCCTCATAACTTACGCCTGAAGATTTTAATCTATTAGTTACATTTTCTTTTATAAGTTGTAATAGTTTTATTTTTCTATCAACATGTGCTTTCCATAATTCACTATTTGGGATATCTGCTATCTTTTCCCAAGTTGCATCATCATATATTGCATCTTGCCAGTATGGTGTTAAGTATTTATTGTACAATTCTTTTAAATTTGGTGCAAGCCATGAACAAGTATGTATACCATTAGTAATATGTGTAATTGGTGATTCATCTGCTGAAATATTTGGCCATACATCTCCAAATAATTCACGAGATACTTCGCCATGAAGTTTACTTACACCGTTCTTCTTTCCAGCAACTTTTAGTGCAAGTATTCCCATATTAAATCCATTTTCTAGTTCATTACAAGGTTTCATACCTAACTTCATAAAAGTATCTCTATCAAGCCCTAATTTTGGCCAGAAGTTTTTAAAGTATTTTTCTACTAAATCTAATGGAAATATATCATTTCCTGCTGGTACTGGTGTATGTGTTGTAAATACAGTCTTAGATGCAGCTATCTCTCTTGCTATTTCAAATGAAACTTGTTTTTCTTCCATTATATCTTTTATTATTTCTAAAATTAAGAAAGAAGAATGTCCTTCATTCATATGATATACAGTTGGATTTAGTCTTAATAGCTTTAATAAATGTGCACCTGCCATACCAAGAACTATTTCTTGTCTTATTCTCATTTCTTGGTTTCCACCATATAATCGTAGTGTAATTTCTTTAAATTCTTGATCTTGATTTTGTTCTATGTCTGAATCAAGTAAATATAATTTTACTCTTCCAACATTAATTTGCCATACTTTTAAATATAGTTTCTTAGCACCTAATTTTACATCAATAATTAAATCTTCGTTTTCCCCATTTTTTACTGGAAGAATTGGTAAATTATATAAATCTATATTTTGGTATATATTTTCTTGATCTCCCCAACCATTAATTTTTTGGCTAAAATATCCATTTTTATATAATAGTCCTACAGCAACAAAATGTAAACCTAAATCACTTGCAGATTTTAAATGATCTCCTGAAAGAATTCCAAGTCCACCAGAATATATAGGTAAGATTTCATCTAACCCATATTCAGCTGAAAAGTATGCGATTAAATCATTTTTATTGTTTGGATAATTTTTAGAGAACCAAGTATTTTTGCTGTTCATATATCCATCAAAATCTACTACTACTTTATCATAGTTTTTTAAAATACTTTCATTGCTAGTAGCTGTTTCTAATTTTTCTTGTGATACTTGTTTTAAAAATTTAACAGGATTTTTACCGAACAGACTCCCATAAATCGATATCAATATCTTTTAATAAACGTAAATATTCACTATTCCAAGACCACCATAAATTATTGGCTATTTCAGTTAACCTATTAATTCTTTTAGGTAATTGTGGATTTACTGTAATCCTATTGAACATATACATATTATTTATTTCCTCCTTAGTTAATTTAAAAAGTTTATCTTTTAGTAATTTAATATCTTTATTATCTATTATAATAAAAAAAAAGTCAAACATTTTTTATATATTTTTTGATTTTTTTAAATATTAATGTTATACTGTATTTATATATGTAAATTGGAGGTATTTTTATGGGTAAAATTGAAGCAATGCAATATAGAATTAATAATAGAAATGTTCAAAAATCCAAACCAACTTTAGATACAAAAGGAATTAAGAATTTTTATAATAAGTTACGTCTTGCATATAAACCTGATATAGAAAAAGAATATTCTTTAACTCGTTCACAAAGAAAATTTGCAAGAAATATGAGAATGCGGAACTTCTCTTGGTTTAGTTGCTCTAGCTACTTCACTTACACTTCATGGTGCCATAACAAATCATTTTTCTCAAGAAAATATTGAAGAAAGAAATGCTTATGAACATACTGTTCTTGATAGAGAAACTGTACTTAATGAAGCAAAAATTTCTTTAGCTAATATCGTATTACCAAATGGTGGTAAAGATGGATTTACTGTAGATTTTCCATCAAGAGATGAATATAGAAATATAAACTCTGTTCAAGTAAATGAGCAAATTAGAATAGATACTTCTTCTGTATATAGATATATTTCAGGACATGAAGATAATAAAAATAATCCTGAAATTGTTAATGAATTTTTAGATGCATTAATTAAAGTAGCAAATACATCTAATCCATCTCAAAAAGATTTAATAAAATTACAAGAATTGACAGATAAAATTAGTCAAATGAATTTACAATTAACTAGTAATAATATTATAGATTTAGATGAAAAAGATAATGATTTTGAAAGATAAAATATTGGTTTTATAAAGGATTGTATAAAGTACAATCCTTTTTTTGTATAAAATTCCGTCTTATATCCACAATATATAGTAAATACAAACATTCAATTATTTTTTATAATTTGTTATGTTATATATAAGGTGGTTGTTATGAAATTGGAAAATAAAAAATCTCAAATTAGAATTGGGGAGCTTCTTAGAAGAACAAGAAAATCTTTAGGTTATACTCAAGAAGAAGTTGCAGAAATGTTAGATTTAGCCTCTAGATATATTTCTGATATTGAAAGAGATAAAACTAAAGGTAGTGTTGATACATTAGTTAAGCTATGTAACATTTATCACATTACCCCTACTTATGTTTTACAAGATTATTTAGAATTAACAGAGGATTATAAAATTGATCCAAATATTATAGGATTTTACGAACTAAGTGAACATGACAAACAGGTTATAACAGAGTTAATTCGGATATATGAATAAAAAGGATGAATAACTCATCCTTTTATTTGATATTATTTAACTCTTGCATTAAGTTTTTATACTTAATGTAAAATATATCCTTATCAAAATTTTGATTTACATTCTGCAATTCTTTTATCAAAATATATGACTTATTTATACTTGACTGATTGTCTGTATTTGAACTTATATTATTTATAACTGGCATAAAAGATTGTTCTGCATTTGCAAGTTCTGTTTTAACCAAATTATAATCGTTTTGCTCTATTGCAGAATATGCATTTAATATATTTGATTTCGTTCCATACACTGCATTGGTTTTTGCATTTTTAGATACTGTATTTGAATACTTAGGTATATATGAATATAGTTTTGCAAGACTTGCAAGACTTGCTATTTTATCTTCATTTTTTATATTCCCGAGTTGCAATATCTAAATCTGTATTAAAGTTTAATATATCTTGATTATTAGTATTAACTTTATATAAATCTAGCATAACAGTTGACCAAGAACAATATAATTTTTCTATTTCAGCTTTTACAGTATTCCAATCTGGAGTTCTTTCTTGTAATAAAATTTCATTTCCTTCCATACTATATTTTACACTATTTTTATTAGCTTGATCACTATTTCCTCCACTAGAACTATTCCCAGATGCTGTTCCTTCACTCGAAGAATTCGATTTTCCTCCTTCTTCACTACTTGCTCCACCACTTGAATTTTGTGAACCTCCAGAATCTTCTGTACTTTGTGATTTAGTATTTATTTCATCTGCTTTTACAATATAGTTTTCGTAAGAAATACCATTTACCTTATTTAACATTGCTACAAGTTTAGTATCAAGATATGATAATTCTGCATCTATTTTTTCTTCCAATTCCTTACTATCCTCACTTTTATTGCAACCTGTTAAAGATAATACCAAAATACTAAATATTACTATATATAACATTAATTCAACAAATTTATTTTTCATAAAATCTATAATTTAATTTTCTAGACAAAATCAAATTTTCTCCTCTCTTTAAATATCGCTAATATTATGTCCACAAAATTTACCTTTTATTCTTATGTATATATAAAAGATAAACACAAATAATATGAAAAAGGAGATAATTATGTATACGATTGTAAATTTATATAGTGACAAAAAAGGTGAAATTCAAAAATTTTTAAATAGTTTTTATGATACCAATATAGATATTAAAGATGAATTTAAATGGGAAAACAAATACCACAATTCTGTTGAAATTGCTGATATTATAGGTACCTTTATTGATAATAATGATAAATATAAAATTAATATGTGGATTAGTTTAGATACAGGAACTTTTATAAATGTAAATGATTATAATGCTGATGAAATAATTAGGTATTTATATGAAAGGTATCCTTATTAGTTATCAAAGAAAAACTCTATATGTCTTTCTTTAATAACTAATTTTCTAAAACGATTGTAACTGGTCCATCATTTGTTAAGCTTACTTTCATATCAGCTCCAAAAATACCATGTTCTGTTTTAAAACCTAGCTTTTTACATTCTTCTATAAAATATTCATATAATTCATTTGCAAGTTCTGGATTTCCAGCATTAGTAAAGCTTGGTCTATTACCTCTTGAACAATCTGCAAACAAAGTAAATTGAGAAATAATAAGTACTTCACCCTTTACATCTTTTAAAGATAAGTTCATTTTATCAGCTTCATCTCTAAATATTCTTAAAGCTGTTATTTTTTTTATAAGGTAATCCGCTTTTTCTCTATTGTCATTATTACCCACTCCCAATAATACTACAAATCCTTTATCTATACTTCCTACTGTCTTTCCTTCTACTTTTACATTTGCATTACTAACTCTTTGAACTACTGCTTTCATTATTCCTCCATCTATTATTAATTTATTTTAAATTTATTATTAAGAGAGAAGCAGACTCACGTAAAGTCTACTTCATTTTTTATTATTCTTCTATTGGTTTTTCTTGCTCTTTATTTTCTTCAACATTTATATTGTCACTTTCACTTATATTTTCTTCTTCAAATGCCACTTGTTCATAACCACAGTTTGGACAATAATTGCATGTTAATTCTATTTCATCAAAACAATTTGGGCATTGTTTTTTATCTTTTAAAGTTAAAAGTTCTTTTCTCTCATCTTCAATTGCATCGCATATTTCATCTATTTGAATACAATATTCTTCTAATACAGATTCCAAATCCATATCTATATTGTCTTTATTGTTTACATGAAACATATAAACTTTTTTTCCTATTTCTTCATATAATTCTTCTATTTTAGATTTATTTTCATTAATAGCCATTTTTAATTTAGCTTCTTTTGCAAGTTTTGAGGTTTTTTCTGTCGTATATTTATAAGTTTCACTTGCTCTTTTTCCTAATTTATCAAAAAAATCCATTCTACTAACATTCCTTTCATTTTTAATTAGTATTTGTTATTTTTTTGAAATTTATTCACTTTTTTTATCACGAGTCATAAGCATTAAGACTGCTTTTTTAGGTTCTAATCCATTATATAAAACATCATAAACTGCATTCACAATTGGCATTTCAACATTGTGAATTTTTGAAAGTTCATAAGCAACTTCAATATTATCAATACTTTCTATTGTCATACCTACTTCTTTTCTTGTCTCATCTATTGTTTTTCCTGCTCCAATTAATCTTCCAGCTTTTCTATTTCTACTATGTTCACTTAGGCATGTAACAATTAAATCTCCAAGTCCTGTTAGTCCATAAAACGTGTCTTTACAAGCACCTAATTTTACGCCTAAACGATTAATCTCTGTTAAACCTCTTGTAATTAATGCAGCATAAGAATTATCTCCTAATCCAAGTTCTGTTGCTACTCCTGCGCAAAAAGCAATTATGTTTTTTAATGCTCCACCTAATTCAACACCTTTTACATCATTTGAAGTATATATTCTCATATTCTCATTCATAAATAATTCTTGTATTTCATTATTAAGCTTTTCATCTTCTGATGCTACTACCATTGCGGTTGGAATTCCACGTGATACTTCTTCTGCATGGCTTGGTCCAGATAGCACAGCACATTTCTTACCTGGCAATTCTTCTTTTACTATTTCATCTAATGTATATAAGGTTTCTCTTTCAAAACCTTTTGCACACATTACTATTGATTGTTCATTTACTAAATCTTTATATTGTTTAATTATATTTCTTACAAATTTAGATGGCGTTACATGTAAAATAACAGAAGACTCTTTTAAAGTATCTTCAAAATTTGTGTAACAATATATATTTTCTGGTAAATTTACTTCTGGTAAGAATTTACATTTTTTATCCTTGTTAATTAGGTCAGCTTCGGTTTGGTCAAATGACCAAATATTAACTCTATTTCCTTTCTTTGCTAGATGAATAGCAAGTGCTACTCCCCAACTTCCACTTCCAATAACAGCAACTGTTTTCAATATTATTTCCTCCTATGTTTTAATTATTTATTTTAGGTCGCATCAAATGCGACCTCATATACTTAATATTATGATTATATTTTTAAATTATTTTTTCTTAAACGATAATTTATTTTCTGTTCCATTAAGAATTCTACTAATATTAGTTCTATGATTAAATGCTACAATTAATGCCATAATTACACTAAATATAAAATAATTTCCAGCAACTATATAATAATCATGTCCTACAAATAATGTTAATACAGGAAATAAAACAGCAGCAAGTACAGAACCAGCTGATACCATTCTTGTAAGTGCCATAATTACTAATGCAAATACTAAACAAATTAATCCTATTTGCCAGTTAATTAATAAAAGTACTCCAAGTGATGTTGCAACACCTTTTCCTCCTTTAAATCCAAAGAATATTGGAAAAGTATGTCCTATTACTACTGCAATTGAAGCAATTTGTACAAGTAATGCTTTATCTATATCATTCACTATATTACCAATTATTACTGCTATTAAAATTGCAACTATTCCTTTTAATATATCACAAACTAAAGTTAATGCTGCAGCTTTTTTACCAACAGTTCTTAATACATTAGTTGAGCCTGCATTTCCGCTTCCCTTTTCTCTTACATCAAAACCAGCTATTTTTTTACTAAAAATAACAGAAAAACTAACACTTCCAATTGCATATGCAATTATTGCTATTATAATATATGCTGCCATATCTTTTTCCTCCTATTTGTTTTTTGATTCTATGTTTTGTAACTCGAATCTATATTTTTGTTCTACATTTGGATATTTTTCGTGATCCACTTCACTTAAGAACATATCATATGGTCTTATATACAATTCAGTATTTCCATATAATCCTCTATAAACAACGTATTTTTCCTTTGTTTCACTATGTATTGCTATATCTTCTACAATATAGTAATCTCCTTTAAAATGTTTGTATACTCCTTTTACTTTTAACTCATTCATATATCTTTTTCTCCTTTTTCTCTTACTATCATTCTAATAGGTGTACCAATTAATCCAAACTCTTTTCTTAAACAGTTTATCAAATATCTTTCATATGAAAAATGGAATAATTCTTTGTCATTTACAAACACAACAAATGTTGGTGGCTTTGTAGAGCCTTGAGTCATATAATATATTTTTAGTCTTTTACCTTTATCTGTTGGTGGTTGTACTATTGCTATGGCTTCGTTTAAAACTTGGTTTAACATACTTGTTGATACTCTTAATGCGTTCTGGCTTGCTACCTGATTAATCATTTCATATAGCTTATTTACTCTTTGTCCTGTTTTTGCTGATATGAATATGATTGGTGCATATGTTAAATATGATAGTTTATTATAAACATCTTTTTTAAAGGTTTCTATTGTATATGTATCTTTTTCAATTTCGTCCCATTTATTTACTACTAAGATAATACCTTTTCCAGCTTCGTGTGCTTCTCCTGCAATTTTTGCATCTTGATCTGTTACTCCTTCTGTAGCATCTATCATCATTAAGCATACATCTGCTCTTTCTATTGCAAGTAAAGTTCTCATTACACTAAATTTTTCAATTGATTCATTAACTTTACTTTTTCTTCTTATTCCTGCAGTATCTATAAATACATATTTACCAAATTCGTTTTCGAAGTAAGAATCTATTGCATCTCTTGTTGTTCCTGCTACATCACTAACTATTACTCTTTCTTCTCCTAATATTTTATTTATTAAAGAGGATTTTCCTACATTTGGTTTTCCAATAAGTGCAACTTTTATTTTTTCATCATCTTCTGTTACTTCATTATCTTCTGGAAAATTATCATAAATTGCATCTAAAATATCTCCAATTCCAATTGCGTTTGTTGCTGAAAGTGGATATGGATCGCCTAATCCCAAATTATAAAATTCATATATATCATTTGAAGTTTGTCCGTAGTTATCTGCTTTATTACAAACTAGCACAATAGGTTTTCCACTTTTTTTAAGCATTAGTGCAATATCCTTATCAACCCCAGTTACACCTTTGGTTATATCTGTTAAAAATACAATAACATCAGCAAGATTAATTGCAATACTTGCTTGGTTTGCAATTTCAGCTGTAATAAAATCACTTGTTTCAGTTTCAATTCCGTCCAGTATCTATAACAGTGAAATCTCTTCCACGCCAGTTACATTCTGCATATACTCTATCTCTTGTTACTCCTGGCTTATCTTCTACTATTGATAAACGTTCGCCTATTATATAATTAAAAAATGTTGATTTTCCAACATTTGGTCTTCCAACAATAGCCACAGTTGGCTTAGACATATTATCACCTCTTTTTACATTAGCTATTCTATACTATTTATAAGATATAGTCAATTATTGTATGGAAAATTTAAGAAAAAACTGGCACAGGACTTTGTATCCTGTGCCAGCCAACTAGTTCTTTAGTTCATTATGCTCGCAACATTAAAGTGCTTGGATATCTTTTTATAGCACTCCAACTCTTCTTCTCCTCTTTCGAAGTATTCTTGGCCGTCAGTAAACAGTACCGTAACTGTGTTACAATCCTCGACAGTTTCAAATACTTCATAGACACATGCGATGAAAACAGCAGCTGAACATTTTTTACTCGATATGTTAGATATTTCCCACATATCATTAATCCCACATCTGCGTATCCTTATTACTGCCTCATCCCGTTTAAAGCTATACTCTGCTACTTGCATCATAATCCTTTCCTCCTATTGTTTACGAGTCTTTATTGACGTTACATTCTCATTATACCACATTATGTCTATTTTTGCAAGCAATACATAATAATATAATAATTCCTGCCAATGTTGATACATAAGAAATTTTCATTAATGTGGTTCCCTCATAAGTTACATTAATAGTTCCGCTTTCTATATCTTTAATTTCTATCATACAAAATCCATTGTCTGATTCTTGTATTTGTAATTCTGATACATTTCCTTCTTTATCCGTTAATGTCGCATTATAACCTAAATAATATATGTATGGTAACTCTATTGTTACATTATCTTTTATATTGTTCACTTCAAATGTCATTTTCGTTCCATTTTTATTTTCATTTATAATCTCTGCCTCTCCAGAAATTATAATTACATTACTATTTCTTATTTTTATATAGTTTAAATTGCTATATGCTTTTTGAGGTAGATATTCAAAAGTTGCACATCCTGCATGAACTTTTAAGGTCCTTGAACTAACAGGTCTTGGTTTTAAATATTTTTCTTCATCAAATGGTATTTTTGTCATTTGCTTGGTTGAATTTACTACAACTACTAAATACACCACAAATATTATTGCAAATAATGCCTTCTTGTTATTGTTTTTATCAATAAATATATTTATTGTAATTCCTGATACTATACAAAAAAAGAAACTTGCAAATATTAGCATTCTCCACACAAATTGAAGCATTCTTAAGAAACTTGGTAAATACTCAAACGGAAATATTAAAAGTGTCATAATCAAGCTAGCTAATCCAAAGCTTAAGAATATTGCTACATATGTTTTAACTTTATCACTAATTCTCTTTCTATAAATAAATGTGAATATAATTCCTAATACAATTGGTAAACCTAAATATAAATTTATCCCCCATTTTCTCCCAAATAATAAGTCCATAGCTGATAACTTAGATTCTATTAATGTATTTACATTATACATTCTTTCAGGAATAAACACTTCATATGTAGTGGCAAAATAGTGTTCTAATAATGGTACCCAATAAAAACTAGTACATAATAAAATTATTAGAACCTTTAATAATACTGTTTTTATTATACTTTTGTTTATTTTTTTATAGTTAATAATCATATATATTAAGCAAAAAATTGCTGTATATACTGTTAAAACATTATGAGTTAAAGTTAAACCTATTGCACCAATAGCTAGATAATATGATTTTTTATTCTCTTTAAACAAATCATACATTCCTATAAATACAATAGGTAAAAATGTAAATGTTGCAAGTTCTGCAATTGCAACTCTGTTATATATATCTGTTAAATGATATGGTGCACTAATATATAAAATTGCTGATATTATACTTGCTTTATGGCTTTTTGTTATTCTAAATACTAATTTATACATATATATTCCGCTTAAAGCTATTGTAGCAAATATGAATAGTTTTAAACATATTACAAATGAATTTGTAAATATCTTAAAAATTAATGGTAAATATGCTGTTAATGGACTATAAAATATATTCCAAGAATATCCAAATCCATTACAAAATTCTGACATAATTACAGGAAATAAGTTTCCTTCTTGTAAAGAAGAAAATGTTCCAATTAATCTATATATGTGCTGTATTCCATCATCAGTCGAAATATCAGCATATTTTGAGCATAATGGTATACATACGAATATACTAACAAAAATTATAATTAAATAACTTATTATTTTTTTATTTTTTATAAAATCTCTTAATTTTTCTTTCATTTTCTATACTTATCCTTTTTGTGTTTTATGCACTAATATAAAAATATATATTTATAAAATTGATTATTTAGTACTAATAAGTATTCTTCCCTTGTAGTAAATCATCATTTTTTACCCATTCGTCTACATCAACTACTAAATAGTCTCCTCTTTTTTCTCCTCTTACTATCAGTTCTTTTATTCCTGCATTAATAATTAGTTTTCTACAAGTTTGACATGAATTTGCACCTGGTTCATATGCACCAGTATCTACTCTTACTCCTACTAAATACATTGTAGCTCCTATCATATCTTTTCTTGGAGCACTAAGCATTGCATTTTGCTCTGCATGAACGCTCCTACAAGCATCATATCCACCATGATGCACCTCTGGAAATTTTTCTTTTTTGGTACAATAACCTAAGTCTATGCAATTTATTCTTCCACGTGGTGCTCCAGTATAACCTGTAGAAATAATCTCATCATTTTTTACAATAATACATCCAAAATTCTTTCTTAAACAAGTTCCACGTTTAGCAACGGTTTCTGCAATATCCAGGTAATAATTTATTTTATCTAGTCTTTCTAATTTATCCATAAAAAAACCTCCATCTCTCATTATTTTTACTCATTATATCATAGAGAGAATAATTTTTTCAACAAATTTCACAAATACTTTAATCTATCTATTGACAAAATAAAAAAAAATTAGTATACTTTTTAGGTGACTTAAAAAATAGTTAAAAATAATCAAGATATATAAATATCAAACGAGATACAAGGAGGGAATTAAAATGGCACAACCAAAAAGAAGATGGTCTAAAGCAAGAACAGGATTAAAAAGATCTACTTGGAAATTAGAAAATCCAAACTTTGCAGAATGCCCACATTGTCACGAACCAGTTATGCAACATACAGCTTGTTCAAACTGTGGATACTATGATGGAAAAAAAGTTATGGCAGGTAAAAACGAAGAAAATAATTAATAAAGAAACAACACTATTTGGTGTTGCTTTTTTATTATAACAACTATATAAAAAGAGCACCAGCTATATTAGCCTGGTGCTCTCTCCCCAATCTAATTGGAATTATTCAGTTTTAGAACTCGATCAAGCCCGCATTACAATCGCTTATGCGCTTAACCAGCTGCCGTATAGGCGTGTGTACAGGGAAAAACTTGTGTCCATCTCTGGCGTTGACAAGTTCCGGCACGCTCTGCCAGATCTGTGCCTTGGACAACCCAAACTGGTGCTCCAGATCTTCGATTGAGATATCCTCTGACGTACGCAAAACCATTGCGCAGATTCCAATCACTCTCTCGAAGTTTTTTCCCAAAACCTGCTTCGCCTTGTCGGGTCCCTTGTCTCCCACCTTCACTCTTACGTGTTCAATGCCGACCGCCTTCGCCATCTTATGCAATCTCAAACACGTATTCAGTAGTGTATAGGCTACCTGATTGAGCCGATCCTCATCTGTAACAGCCCCTTTCAGTACTCCCAGGGTATATGCCAGATCTAACTCGACCACCATATCCCTCTTAGCCTCCAAAATATACTCCTCAATTGCTCTTTTCGACATAACAATGTCTCCTTTCTTTGTGCTATTTTGTTGGGGAATCCTACTATTAGGATATTTTTATTTTATCACTTTTTATGTAAAATTGCAATAGTTTTACATAATTTTACCATTATTTTATATTTTGTCTTTAATGAAATAATAAACAAAATATAAGAGACGGATTATAATATCCGCCTCTATTTCTATTTTACAAATTCACTATATCCTTTATATGCACAATATACATCAAATTTAGATGTTACTTCATATGGTGCATGCATTGATAATACTGGAACTCCACAATCTATTACATCCATTCCTTTGTTAGCTAGTATATATGCGATAGTTCCTCCACCACCAACATCTACTCTTCCAAGTTCTGATACTTGGTAAGGAATATTTGCTTCTTCAAATATTTTCCTTACTTGTGCTACATATTCAGCATTTGCATCAGACGCTCCTGATTTTCCTCTCGCTCCTGTATATTTATTAAGTCCTATTCCATGTCCTATCATAGCTGCATTATTTTTTTCTGAAACAGAAGCATATATTGGATCTAATCCAGCATCAACATCAGCTGATAACATACAAGAATTACAAAATACTTTTTCTAATGCATTTGGTGTGTTTTGATTTGTTTTATTTAGTAATTCTCCAATGAAATAATCAAACACGTGTGATTCCATACCAGTATTTCCCATACTTCCTATTTCTTCTTTATCTGATAAAATACATACTGCTGTTTTTATAGGATTTACTACATCTAGCATTGCACGTACAGATGTATATGCACAAACACGGTCATCTTGTCCATATGCTGCAACCATACTTCTATCAAATCCTAAACTCCTAGCACGAAAAGCTGGAACTATTTCTAATTCAGAACTTACAAAATCTATTTCCTTTATTCCATATTTCTCATTTAATAATGTTAATATATTAAGTTTAACCTTTTCACTAATATCTTTATCCTCTGCAGGTATGCTTCCTATTAATAAGTTTAAATCTTCTCCACTAACACCATCTTTTAATTTCTTTTCCATTTGATCTTGTGCCAAATGTGGTAATAAATCTGTAATTGTAAATATTGGATCACTTTCTTCTTCACCAATTGAAACTTCTATTTTTTCTCCATTAGATTTTACAATTACACCATGAATACTAAGTGGAATTGTTGTCCATTGATATTTTTTTATTCCACCATAATAATGTGTTTTTAAATAAGCAAATCCATTGTCCTCATATAAAGGATTTGGTTTTAAATCTAATCTTGGTGAATCTATGTGTGCACCTAATACTTTTAAACCATTTGTTAATGGTTCTTTTCCAATTACGGCTATATACATACTTTTATCTCTATTTATATAGTATACTTTATCTCCTACTACTAATTGTTCCTTTGCACTAATATCACAAAATCCATTTTCATCTAACATTTTCTTAACAAATTTAACTGCTTCTCTTTCTGTTTTTACTTTATTTAAAAAGTAAATATATTCATCTGAAAACTTAAAAATTCTTTCTCTACTTTCGCTAGAGATATTTTTCCAACCAACCTCTTTTTTATTAAATAATTCTTCTTTTTCCATTCAAATTTCCTCCTTAGAATAATTTATACATTTTATTATACATTGAAACGGAATAGAACAATATCTCCATCTTGCATAATATATTCTTTTCCTTCTGAACGTAATAATCCTTTTTCTCTTACCGCATTCATTGAACCTTCACGCATTAAATCATCATATGATACAACTTCTGCACGAATAAATCCTCTTTCAATGTCTGAGTGAATTTTTCCAGCAGCAGCAGGGGCTTTTGTACCTTTTTTTATTGTCCAAGCACGTACCTCTGGCTCTCCTGCTGTTAAGAAACTCATTAAGCCTAATAAATCATAACTTGCCTTTATTACTTTATCTAAACCTGATTCTTCAAGTCCTAATGCTTCTAACATTTCTTTTTTATCATTATCTTCTAAGCCTGATAATTCTTCTTCTATTTTAACACAAAGCGGAATAACTTTAGCATTCTCGTTTCTAGCATATTCTTTTACTTTTAAAACATTTTCATCAACCTCTACATTTTCAAGTCCTTCTTCTGCAACATTAGCAATGTATAGTATTGGTTTTAATGTTAATAAATATGTATCTTTTAATAATTCTTTTTCATCTTCTGTTAAATCTAATGTTCTTGCTGATTTTCCTTCTTCTAAAGTTTTTTTGATTTTTTCAAATAAATCAATTTCAACTTGAGCTTTTTTATCTGCTTTTAATTGTTTTCTTGCCCTATCTAATCTTTTATCTACTGTTTCTATATCTGCAAAAATAAGTTCTAAATTAATTGTTTCAATATCTCTTAATGGAGCAACATTTCCATCAACATGAACTACATTAGGGTCTTCAAAACATCTTACAACTTCTACAATACTATCAACTTCACGAATATGTGATAAGAATTTATTTCCTAAACCTTCTCCTTTACTTGCTCCTTTTACAAGTCCTGCAATATCAACAAATTCTATAACAGCATGCGTTGTTTTTTCTGGATTATACATTTTAGTAAGTTCGTCTAAACGTTCATCTGGAACAGGTACCACACCCACATTTGGCTCTATTGTACAAAATGGATAATTTGCACATTCTGCACCTGCTTTTGTAATTGCATTAAACATTGTACTTTTTCCTACATTTGGAAGTCCTACTATTCCTATTTTCATTACCTTATCATCCTTTCTTTTAGATAATTTAAATTATATCATTTAATCATATTTTTTCAAGATATTTATTAAGATTAAAATAAAAACTTTATTTATCTAAAAGAAAACCACCAACATCCTAAATCTCAGATATTGGTGGCTTCCTCTAATTGGATAATAGCGCTTCAAGCGCCGCTCCTTTTTCACTGCCAATTTCAAATAACAGTACGTTATTCTCCTCAAGTATTTTTTTGGCTTTTACCCCGGCAGCTATTCCCTTCAGCCTACTGATCTCGGCATTTATTTCTGTCTGGGTTCCTTCCATTTCGACTCTAACAACTGCACAAGATGTTACTGTTTTCTTCATTGTGTCCTCCTTTAAATTGACAATGCTACAACATTTGGTTACATATATATTATAATATATTTTTCATTAAAATTCAACTCTAATGCTATTTCTATGTAATTCTAATAAATGTAACAAAAAATCAACCTTTACAGTTGATTTTTCAATATCTTCGCCAAAGTGCGACAATTTTATTTTGGTGGAGCGGGTAGCGAGAATCGAACTCGCGCTATCAGGTCGGAAGCATGACATTCTACCACTAAATTATACCCGCAGTTTAAAATAGCACCTACTTGAAAATGTCTTTTCAAGGGGTGCAAATCTTGGAGCAGGTAGCGGGAATCGAACCCGCATAGCCAGCTTGGAAGGCTGGAATTCTACCATTGAACTACACCTGCATTTCTATAATAGTTATTATAATAATTTATCTTATTTTTGTCAATACTTATACAGTCATTTTTTTATTTTTATTTAAATCTTTATAATAATTTTAAAATATAGGTGTTGCTCGCTTACAACACCTACATTTTATTAGTTCAATATTATTAACTATTTTTATTTTATCTATTTTACGTAATTTTTTACTTCTTCGCTAACTCTATTTACGAATTCTTGTAATTTAACAGCTCCAATATCCCCATCAACTCTTGAACGAACTCCTACTGTATTTTGCTCTATTTCTTTTTCTCCAACAATTAGCATATATGGAACTTTTTCAAGTTGTGCTTCACGTATTTTGTATCCAATTTTTTCATTTCTTGAATCTACTCCTACTCTTGTACCTACTTTTTCTAATTCTTCTTTTACTTTGTTTGCATAGTCTAAATGTGCATCAGTAATTGGCAGTACTTTAACTTGTACTGGTGCAAGCCAAATTGGAAATGCTCCTTTTGTTTCTTCTATTAAGAATGATAAAAATCTATCAAATGTCCCCAATATTGCTCTATGAATAACAACCGGTGTATGCTCTTTTCCATCTTCTCCTATATATTCAAGTTCAAATCTTCTTGGTAGTAAGAAATCTAATTGACATGTAGATATTGTAACATCATGTCCTAATGCTGTTTTTATTTGTACATCTAATTTTGGTCCATAAAATGCCGCTTCTCCTTCTGCTTCGTAGAAGTTTAAATTTAATTCAGTTAAAATATCTCGTAATTGACTTTCTGCTGAATTCCACATTTCATCATCATCAAAATATTTTTCTTTATCCTTCTTATCTCGTAAAGATAATCTAAATGTATAATCTGTAAATCCAAAATCTTTATAAACTGAAAGTATTAACTCTACAACTTTCTTAAATTCTTCTTTTATTTGATCTGGTCTTACAAAAAGGTGTGCATCATTTTGGCACATTTCACGAACTCTTTCAAGTCCACAAACATTTCCACTTGCTTCATATCTAAAGTCGTGTGCAAGTTCACCAATTCTAATTGGTAAATCTCTATAAGAATGCATTTTATTTTTATAAATTAACATATGGTGTGGACAGTTCATTGGTCTTAATACCATCTCTTCATTTTCCATTTTCATAACTGGAAACATATCTTCTTTATAATGGTCCCAATGTCCGACTTGTTTTATATAATTCTACATTTGCAAGTGATGGTGTATATACGTGATTATACCCCATTTTAACTTCCTTATCTTGAATATATCTTTCTAATATTCTTCTTATTGTTGCTCCCTTTGGTAGATACATTGGAAGTCCTGAACCAACCAACTGATGAGTCATAAATAAATCTAATTCTTTTCCTATTTTTCTATGATCTCTTTCTCTTGCTTCTTCTAATAATTTTAGATGTTCTTCTAGGCTACTTGTTTTTGGAAATGAAATAGCATAAATTCTTTGTAGCATTTTATTTTTTTCATTACCTCTCCAATATGCACTAGAAGATGAAAGTATTTTTACAGCTTTCACTTTTCCAGTACTCATTAAATGTGGTCCTGCACAAAGGTCTGTAAATTCCCCTTGAGAGTAAAAAGATATTTCTTCCCCCTCTGGTAAATCTTCTATCAATTCTACTTTATATGGTTCTTCCTTCTTTTCCATTAAAGCTATTGCTTCTTCTCTTGGTAATGAAAACCTTTCTATAGGTAAATCTTCTTTTATTATTTTTTTCATTTCCTCTTCAATTCTTGCTTTATCTTCGTCTGTAAATGGTTTTTCTACATCAAAATCATAATAGAATCCTTCGTCAATTGAAGGTCCAATTGCAAGTTTTACCTCTGGAAATAATCTTTTTACAGCTTGTGCCATTATATGTGATGTTGTATGCCAATAAGCTTTTTTTCCATTTAGGTCATTATCAAAGGTTAATATATTAACCTTTGCATCTTCTTCTAAACAATATCTTAAATCTTTTATTTCTCCATTTACTTCTGCAACTGTTGCGCTTCTCGCTAGTCCTTCACTAATTTCCTTCGCAAGTTCTATTACAGAAATTCCTTTTTCTACTTCTTTAATAGATCCATCTTTTAAAGTAATTTTTATCATTATATTTTCCTCCTTCAAAAACAAAAACACCCCTACAAGTTATTTACTTGTAGGGGTGCATATACACGGTTCCACCCTATTTTTTACTTAATTTATGATTATAACGGAATCAACGTCTAGTTTTTCTAGAAACTTAAGCAAGGTAGTTTTTCGAAATACGTTTTCTTGTAATGGTTTTCAGCCTAAGACCATAACTCTCTTTTAGAAACCTTTATTCTACTTTGTCTTGCTATTGTTTTTTATATCTATAAATAATATTACAATCTTTTAAGCATTTTGTCAATAGTTTTTACATAGTATCTACTTGTTTTTGTAATTTGTATACATTTTGCTCTAACGTATTAACCTGTTCTTGTTTTTCAAAACTATGAACAAAATATCCTATAATAAAACCTAAGACAAAAATTCCTACTACTAAAAGAACACTCTTTATCCATTGTTCCTTTTGATACATATCTTTATCATATATTTTCATAAGACTTCCTTCTTTCTATTTTTTCTCGTATCCTGGTTTTCCAAGTAATCTAAACATATTTTTCTTATATTCTTCTACTCCTGGTTGATTAAATGGATTAACTCCTAAAATATTACCTGATACTGCACAAGCTAGTTCAAAGAAGTATATTAACTCTCCAATTGATTCTTCATTTAGTTTTTGTAATGTTACTAAAATATTTGGAACTCCACCTGATACATGTGCCTCTATTGTTCCTTCCATAGCTTTCTTATTTACAAAATCTAAGCTTTTTCCTGCAACAAAATTCATTCCATCTAAGTTATCTTCATCTGCTTTTATTGTAAGATCACTATTGGTATTTTCTATATTAACTACTGTTTCAAATAAATTACGTCTTCCGTTCTTGAATATATTGACCCATTGAGTGTAAATCTGTTGTGAAATCAACTCCAGCTGGGAATATTCCTTTTAAATCTTTTCCTTCGCTCTCTCCATATAATTGCTTCCACCACTCTGTAAAATAATGCATTTTAGGTTCATAATTTACTAATATTTCTATATCTTTTTGATTTTTATATAATATATTTCTTACAACTGCATATTTATAACATTCATTATACTTTAAATTATTATCTATATATTTATCTTGGGCAATTTTAGCACCAAGCATTAATTTATCAATATCCACTCCTGCTACTGCTATAGGTAATAATCCTACTGCTGTAAGTACAGAATATCTACCACCAACATTATCTGGTATTACAAAACATTCATATCCTTCTTCTTCCGCAAGTTTTTTTAATGCTCCTTTTTCTTTATCTGTTGTACAATAAATTCTTTTTCTTGCTTCTTCTACACCATATTTATTCTCTAAAAATTCTCTAAAAATTCTAAATGCTATTGCAGGTTCTGTAGTAGTTCCAGATTTAGATATAACATTAACTGATATATCTTTATCTCCAATTACATCTATTAAATCATTTATATAATTTGGACTTAGATTATTTCCTGCATATAAAATTTGTGGTGTGTTTCTTTTATCATAGTTATAGAAGGTATGTGTTAAAGCATCAATTACTGCTCTTGCGCCTAAGTAAGATCCTCCTATACCAATACATAAAAGCACTTTAGAATCCTTTTTTATTTTTTCTGCTGCTTTTTTAATCCTTGCAAATTCCTCTTTATCATAATTTGTAGGAAGTTCAAGCCATCCCAAAAATTCCTTTTCTTCATTTGCTCTTTCGTGTAAAGATTTATGTATATTTTTCACCTGTTCTTCATATTCCATAATATCTTCTAACTTTATATTTGTATTACTGAAATCCACTTTAATGTTTGACATTTTCTTTTCTCCTTTTCCTTTTGTATTATATGTATATTCTATAATAAGTATTTATCTTATGCAATAAATTATATAAAAAAAGTATCAAAAAATTGATACTTTTTTATTAATACTTATATGCAATATTCATCAATACTATCTTTTACTTCTTTTGCAGTCATTTTTCTTTTTCCATATTGTTCTATAATTTTTTCAATATAATCATACTCTTCTCCAAATTCTATTTTTGCAACCTGTTTATAGCCTTCATTAATTAATACAAGTATTAACTCCATTTTTGCTCTTTTATTATCACTAGAACATTCTAATATCGATTGTAGTTTATCGTATTTTTTTACATATTTTTCTCTTATTTGTCCATCTCCATATACTTCCTTTAAAATATCTTGCATAAGTTTCGTTCGTCTCTTCTTTTCTTCTAGATTTGTTTTCCCTATATCTTGTAGTAGGTCATAATATTCCTTTGAAAGTATACTTTTTGTTACTTTAGGTTGCATTTCTACATAGTATTTATAATTTATTTCTTCTATTGTTTGTTTTAATGTATAACTTAAAGTTTGTAAAATTGTTATCTCTTTATTATCCCATTTTTGTTTTTTGGGTGTTTGTTTTTTTTCATCATTTTTTGCTGAAGGCTTTATATTATTTTTTGCTATATCTTCACTTGTTACATATCTTCGTTCTTTGGCTCTATTTTTAGGTTTTAGTACTTTTTCACTTGATACAGGTGGTTCAGTTTTTATAATATTATTTTCTTGTGTTTTTAATCTATCATTTTGTTCAGTATTATTTACATTACGTAGCTCTTGTTCATATTCTTCAGTTTTGGAAACATCCCATCCAATTATTTGGTCCCATTTATCTAAATCAAAAAAAGCTACTTTTTTACTTTTTAATCTGTCTCTAATTTCAGTTATTCCCTTTATTATAATTCCTTCAGCTCGTATTTGTTCTATAACCTGTAAAGCATTTCTTTTTTGTCCTAGTTTTTCATATATAGCGATTTTAATTAAATAATATTGTTCCCTATCTATCTCTTCTTTTTGCTTTTCTATATTTATAATGTCTTCATTTTCAATTGTTCCAGCCCATATTTTTGCTCTTATCTTAGATAATAAGTTATTACTACTATTTTTAGTTTGCTCTAAAAATATACTATCTATTGCTTGTTTTTCTCTATTTCTTAGAATTTTATCAATTGTTTCAATTTTCTTTAATTCTTCTATCATATCTTGTGCGAATTTATCATTTTTATTTATTTCTATACATTTTTTGAATTCTTGTTCATATTCTTCAGTTTTGGAAACATCCCATCCAATTATTTGGTCCCATTTATCTAAATCAAAAAAAGCTACTTTTTTACTTTTTAATCTGTCTCTAATTTCAGTTATTCCCTTTATTATAATTCCTTCAGCTCGTATTTGTTCTATAACCTGTAAAGCATTTCTTTTTTGTCCTAGTTTTTCATATATAGCGATTTTAATTAAATAATATTGTTCCCTATCTATCTCTTCTTTTTGCTTTTCTATATTTATAATGTCTTCATTTTCAATTGTTCCAGCCCATATTTTTGCTCTTATCTTAGATAATAAGTTATTACTACTATTTTTAGTTTGCTCTAAAAATATACTATCTATTGCTTGTTTTTCTCTATTTCTTAGAATTTTATCAATTGTTTCAATTTTCTTTAATTCTTCTATCATATCTTGTGCGAATTTATCATTTTTATTTATTTCTATACATTTTTTGAATTCTTCTATTGCTTCTTCATATCTTTTCTCTATT